>NZ_JBDGIS010000006.1:0-290999 GCF_057657295.1 Luteimonas sp. Soil_C_16
ACAGGGCTTCCGCGCTGTCGCGCGGCTTACTTTTGTCTTGGCAAAAGTAAGCAAAACCGTCTTCGCCGGACGCGAGCCGACGCGATGAAGCCGCGTCGGTGCCCTCCGCTCCTCGCCTGACGTGGCACATTGGGACCTTCACGGTTCCGCAGCCCAAACTCGCTGCGCTCAGACACGGGCTGCTCTTCGGCCACGCCAGGCTCCGGTGCTCGGCTCGCTCTACGGCTCGATTCAAGTCAAAAGCTGAGAGCCAAAGCCAAGCCAAGCCAAAGCCAAAGCCAAAGCCAAGCCAAAGCCAAAGCCAAGGCAAAGGCAAAGGCAAAGGCAAAGGCCAAAGCGAGAGCTTGAGCAACAACGAAGTCAGGCAGAGTCGCGACTACTTCAAAGAAGCTTCGGACACCCGAAACGCCCCCAATGCATCCACGAACTCTGGCGCCAACGCCATCGACCCGAACACCCCGTGCTGCGTGCCACTGAGCACCCGCAACATGTGCCCCCGCCCACCCGGCAGATTCCCCAGCGGCCGGAACGCGACATCGCGCGCGGTCGCGATCACGTCGCGCTCGGACTGGAACACCGGCGTCAGCCATCGGCTCCAGAACTGGTAGATCGCCACGTGCCGGCGACGCACGCGCGCATACGTGGCCAGTGCGTCCGGCAACGCGTGTTCTCTCAAGGCATCACGCAAGGCCTCGGCATCGAGCAGGGCCATATTGACGCCCTGCCCCAGCTGCGGGCTCATCGCGTGCGCGGCGTCGCCGAGCAGCGCCCAGCGGCCGCGATGCCACTGCGTCAGCGTGACGTCGCGATAGGTCGCGCGTGCGAGCTGTGCGTGCGTCGTCGTGGCACTGAGCAGACGCGCGGCGTCGGGCCAGATCGCGGTGACCGTGTTGCGCCAGTCGTCGAGCGCGGCGGACTGCCAGCCGTCGAAGGCGGCGATCGGCAGGCTCCAGAAAAAGCTCAGCCTGGGCACGGTATCGCCCGGACGCGTGCCGACCGGCAGCAGGCCGATCATCCGGCGCGCGGCGACGTAGCGCTGGCGGAGTTCGTTCAAGTGCGGCCAGTCGTCCGCATCCAGCAGGCACCACAGCGCGCCCCAGGGATACACCGCGTCGCGCCGCACGCCGCCGAGCCGGCCGCGCAGGCGCGAGGCGGCACCGTCGGCCGAGAGCACCAGATCGAAGGGGCCGTGCCGTCCGCCATCGGCATCGCACAGCCAGCGGTCGTCGGTGTCGTCCGGACCTTCGATGGTGATGCCGGCATGCAGGCGCACAGCGTCGCCGCGCGCTTGGTCGAGGATCGAGAACAGCGCGCCGCGCTGCAGGCCGACACCGCACAGGCGCGGGTCGAGTCCGGCGTAGCGCATGTCCATGACCGCGCGGCCGCAGGGCGTCTCGCCGTACAGCCGATCGACACGCGCGCCGTGCGCGAGCACCTGGTCGAGCAGTCCCATGCGCCACAACACCTGCAGGCCGGTGGGTTGCAGCAGGAAGCCCGCACCAACCGGGCCCGGCTCGGGCGCACGTTCGAAGACCTCGATGCGATGGCCGTCGCGCGCCAGCAGGACCGCTGCGGCCTGTCCGGCCGTGCCGTAACCGACGATGGCGATACGCAATGACGTCATGACGGCTCCGCTGCAGGGCGGCCAGCATATCCGGCGCGTTGCGGATTCCGGCAGTCGCATGCATCGCGCGCCACACAAAAAGAGCCGCCCTGTTGCCGGGGCGGCCCTTGTGGATCAGTCGAACGCGCGGTCAGTGCGCCGGTCGTTCGTCGCCGTCGTGTTCCAGCTGGCGATCACGCTCGCGTGCCGCTTCCAGACGCGGATCCGGCTCGTCGAGTTTGTCGCCCAGCACGCGGCGCACGATGATGAAGAACACCGGGATCAGCAGCAGGCCGAGGAAGGTCGCGAACAGCATGCCGCCGATGACGCCGGTGGCCAGCGCATGGCGTGCGCTGGAACCCGCGCCGCTCGACAGCGCCATCGGCGTGACGCCCATGATGAAGGCGAACGAGGTCATCAGGATCGGGCGGAAACGCAGGTTCGCCGCCTCGATCGTCGCATCGCGCAGCGTCTTGCCTTCCTTGTACTGCTGCACCGCGAACTCGACGATCAGGATGGCGTTCTTCGCCGCCAGACCGATCACCGTCACCATGCCGATCTTGAAGAAGATGTCGTTCGACAGGCCCGGACGCAGCATCGTGAAGACCACCGCGCCGAGGATGCCCAGCGGCACCACCAGCAACACCGCGACCGGAATCGACCAGCTCTCGTAGAGCGCGGCCAGACACAGGAACACCACGACCACCGACAGCAGCAACAGCAGCGTCGCCGTGTTGCCCGCGATGATCTCCTGGTAGGACATGCCCGCCCAGTCGTAGCCGAAGCCTTCCGGCAGTTCGTTCTCGACGATCTCCTCCATCGCGGCCATCGCTTCACCGGTACTGCGACCGGGCGCCTGCGAACCGACGATGTTGATCGCCGAATAGCCGTTGTAGCGCGTCAGCGACGGCGTGCTCGCGCCCCACTCCGGCTTCACCACCGTGCTCAGCGGAATCATCGTCGGCGTGCCGTCGGGATTCGTCGACGTCGTGCTCGGCGTGTAGAAGCGGCCGATCGAACCCGGCTCGGTGCGGTACTGCGCATCGGCCTGCATGTTGACGCGCTTGATGCGGCCGTCGGACACGTAGTCGTTGACGTAGACCGGCGCCAGCATCAGCTGGATCGCGCCGTAGATGTCGGTCACCGACAGGCCCATCGACTGCGCCTGCACGCGGTCGACGTGCAGTTGCAGCTGCGGCGCGTCTTCCAGCGTGTTCGGGCGCACGCCCTGCAGCACGTCGGTCTTCTGCGCGGCCGCGCCCAGCAGCTGGTTGCGTGCCTGCTGCAGCGCCGCGTTGCCGGCGCCGGTGCGGTCCTGCAGATACATGTCGAAGCCGCCGAACTGGCCCAGACCCTGCACGGTCGGCAGGTTCACGACGAAGATCGTCGCGTCCTGCACGCCCTGCAGCGCGCCGTTGGCCTCGCCGAGGAAGCCGTTGATGTCGACGTCGCGCTCGCCCCAGTCCTTGAGCTTGATGAAGCCCATGCCGACGTTCTCGCCCTGGCCGACGAAGCTGAAGCCCGCGACCTGCAGCATCGCCTCGTACGACGGGTTCTGCTCCAGGCGTGCACGCACGTCCTCGAACACCGCGTTGGTGCGCTGCAGGGTCGAGCCCGGCGGCAGCTGCACGATCGCCAGCGCATAGCCCTGGTCCTCGTCGGGCACGAAGCTCGACGGCAGCCGGATGTAGAGGAACGCACAGACCACGCACAGCACCGCGAACACCGCCATCCAGCGCGGCGCATGCTTCACGGCACTGCCGATGTGGCCGACATAGGTCGCGTTGACCTTGTCGTAGTACTTGTTGAACGTGCGGACGACGACGTTGTCCTTGCGCTCGCCGGGCGGTGCATGCTGCTTGAGGAAGGTCGCGCACAGCGCCGGCGTGAAGCCCAGCGCGAGGAAGGCCGAGAAGCCCATCGCGACCGCGATCGTGATCGCGAACTGCTTGTAGATCTCGCCCGAGGCTCCGCCCTGCAATGCGCTGGGGATGAACACCGCGGCCAGCACGACGGTGATCGCGACGACGGCGCCGGTGATCTGGTCCATCGCCTTCATCGTCGCCTCGCGCGGCGGCAGATGTTCCTCCGCCATGATGCGTTCGACGTTCTCGATCACCACGATCGCGTCATCGACCACGATGCCGATCGCCAGCACCATCGCGAACAGGGTGAGCTGGTTGATCGTGTAGCCGAGCATGCTCAGGCCCAGGAACGTGCCGAGCAGCGCGATCGGAATGACCAGCGTCGGGATGATCGTCGCGCGCAGGTTCTGCAGGAACAGCAGCATCACCAGGAAGACGAGGATCACCGCCTCGATGAGGGTCTTGATGACCTCCTTGATCGACAGCGTCACGAACGTGGTGGTGTCGTAGGGCTTGAACCACTCGATGCCCTGCGGGAACGAGGGCTGCAGTTCGTCCATGCGCGATTCGACCGCCGTGGCCACCGTGAGCGCGTTCGCGCCGGGCAGCAGCTGGATCGCGAACGCACCGGTCGGCTGGCCGTTGTACTTGGTGTCGAAGCCGTAGCCCGACGCGCCGATCTCCACGCGCGCGACGTCCTTCAGGCGCACGGTCGCGCCGTCGTTGTCGGCGCGCAGGATGATGTTCTCGAACTGCTCGGGCGTGCTGAAGCGGCCTTCGGCCGAGACCGTGGCGGTGAAGCCCTGGCCTTCCGGCGCCGGGTCGGAGCCGACCGAACCCGCAGCGAACTGCACGTTCTGTCCACGTACCGCGGCCATGACCTCGGTCGCCGACATGCCGTAGCCCTGCAACTGGTCCGGGTTGAGCCAGATGTTCATGGCGTACTCGGAACCGAACTGCTGGGTGCTGCCGACGCCGGGCACGCGCGCGATCTGCTCGAGCACGCGCGAACCGATCAGGTCGTTGAGCTGGTTGCGGGTGACCGTGGGGTCCGCCGAACGCAGGCCCACGACCATCAGGAAGCCGGCGTTGGCCTTGGCCACGACGACGCCCTGCTGCACCACTTCACTGGGCAGACGCGGCGTGGCCAGCGAGACCTTGTTCTGCACCTGCACCTGCGCGATGTCCGCGTCGGTACCGGTTTCGAAGGTCAACGTGACGCTGGCGCGGCCGGACGAGCTCGAGGTCGAACTGAAGTACAGCAGGTTGTCGATACCGGTGAGCTGCTGCTCGATGACCTGTGTGACCGCGCGTTCGGTGGTGTCGGCGCTGGCGCCGGGATAGGTCGCCGAAACGGTGACCTGCGGCGGTGCGACGCTCGGATACGACTCCACGCCCATGTTCAGCAGCGAGATCACGCCCGCGAGCGAGATCAGGATGGAGACGACCCAGGCGAAGACCGGGTGGTTGATGAAAAACTTGGGCATGGCGGATCAGTCCTGCGTGTCGTTCGCAGCGGGCGCCTGGCCGGCGGCCTCCTGCGCAGGTGCGGGTGCCGCCGCTGCGTCGCCGGGCGTCGCGGGTGCGGCGGCCTCGCCTGCGGAATGCGCCGCCGGCGCTGCACCTGCGGCCGCGCCGGGCGCCGCCTGCGCCTGTGCCTGCTCGGGCGTCCACGGCTTGGGCGCGACCACCGCATCGGGACGTGCCTTCGGCACGCCGCTGACGATCACGCGGTCACCGGCCACCAGGCCGTCGGTGATGACCCACTGGCCACCCTGTGCGCGGTCGGTACGGACCGACTTGCGGACGACCTTGTCGCCCTCGCCCACCACCAGCACGTAGGCGGTGTTGGCATCGCGCAGCACGGCGGCCTGCGGCACCAGAAACACGCCGCTCTGCTGGCCCATGTTCGCGCGCAGCGTCACGTAGACGCCGGGCAGCAGACGACGATCGGGGTTCGGCAGTGTCGCGCGCAGCTGGATCGCGCCCGAGGCCGGGTCGACCACGTCGCCGGAGAAGTCCAGCGTCGCCAGCTGGTCGTGCACCGTGCCGTCGCCGAGCACGATCTCGACCTGGCCGCCACCGGCGTCGCGGTCGAGCGGCAGTGCGCGGATGCGGGCGAATTCGCCGGCGCTCATCGAGAAGTTGATGTACAGCGGATCGATCTGGTCGACGGTGGTCAGCAGCGTGGAATCGCCCTGCCCGACCAGTGCGCCCTCGGTGACCTGCTGCTTGCCCGCGCGGCCGGAGATCGGCGCGCGCACGGTGGCGTAGCCGAGATTGATCTGCGCGGTCTGGGTCGACGCGCGCGCGGCCTGCAGCGCGGCTTCGGCGCTGCGCTCGGCGGCGAGCGCGTTGTCGAGATCCGACTTGGAGATGAAGTTGGTCGGCGCCAGCTGGCGCGCGCGGTCCGCGGCGCTCTTGGCGTTGACCGCGTTGGCCTGCGCCTGCGCCTGCGCGCCCTGCGCGGTGCCGAGCGCGGCCTGCAGCTGCGCGGGATCGATGCGGAACAGCACGTCGCCTTCGGTGACGTCGCTGCCTTCCTGGTAGACCCGGCGTTCGAGCACACCCGGCACGCGGGCACGCACGTCGGCGCTGCGGAACGGGGCCAGACGGCCGACCAGTTCCTGTTCCAGCGCGATGCTGGTCGGCTGGACGGTCAGCACACCGACTTCGGGCGGCGGCGGCGCGGCCTGCTCCTCTTGTTGACCGCAGGCGGAAAGTGCCGCAGCGAGCACGGCAATGGAGAGGAGTCGGCGCATGGGGGAGAGACCTGGGAGAGGTGGGACGGGATTTACTATACCGGCCAGTATAGCTAATTCAGATTGCGGTTCGCACCGTGAAGGAAGTCATTGCCGCCGGCGCGGGCGCGATGCTGCGTTGCAGGCGGTGCGAGGCCGGTGAAATCGAACCTTGCTCACGGAATGAATCAAGTTCATAATCCGCGCCGCTTCCGGTTCATTCAGGTTTCCATGCCACCCCTGTCCCCCGCCGTCGCACGTCGCCAGCGCGAGATCGCCGCGCGCGAACGCACGCTGCTCGACACCGCCCAGGCGCAGATCCAGCGCGACGGACTGCTGTCGCTGCAGATGGCGCGCGTGGCCGAGGAGTGCGGCTATGCGATCGGCACGCTGTACAAGCATTTCGCCAGCAAGGAAGACCTGCTGGTCGCGCTGGCCACGCGCAACAGTCTCGACCGCGTGGAGCTGTTCGAACGCGCCGCGAAGTGGAGCGGGCCTACCCGCGAGCGCATGCTCGCCGTCACGCTCGCCGACATGCTGATCATCCGCGAGCAGCCCGAGCACTTCCGCCTCGCCCAGTTCGTTTGGACCGACGTGGTCTGGGGCGCGGCGTCGGACGAAAGCCGGCGCCGCGCGCTCGAAGCCTGCGAACCCCTGGGCACGCTCGTCGACGGCATCGTCGCCGAGGGTCGCGAACGCGGCGAGTTGCCCGCCTCGGTGCTGACGGTCGGTGCGATGACGATGGGGCCTTGGATGATGACCGTCGGCATGCACGCGCTCGTGCAGCAGCAGGGCCTGGTCGACACCGCCGTGACCGGCGATCCCTATCGCCTTCTGATCCGCCAGCTGCAGTACCTGTTCAACGGTTACGGCTGGCAACCGCTGTTCGACGCCGAGGACGATGCCGCGCTCGATGCGCTGATCGCCCGCGTCAGCCGTGACGTCTTCGATACCGACTGGTCCAGCATCACGCCAGACCTGCCGCCGCCCCTTCCTCTTTCCTGACGGAACCCGACCATGTCCAGGACCGATACCCCATCCACGCCGCGCAAACCGCGTCCCCGTCTGCGGATGATCGTGATGCTGATCCTCGTCGCCGTGATCTTCGGCGGCGTCTTTCTCGCCAAGGCCCTGATGGGCAAGGGCATGAACGATTTCTTCGACAACATGCCGCAACCGCCGGTCGCGATCACGACCTACGACGCCGCGCAGCAGTCGTGGTCGACGCCGCTCGAAGCAGTCGGCACGCTGGTCGCGGTCAACGGCACCGACGTCACGACGGAAGCCGGCGGCGTGGTCCGCAAGCTGTCGTTCGAACCCGGCCAGCCGGTCAAGGCCGGCACGGTGCTGGTCGAACTCAACACCGACAACGAACTCGCGGTGCTGCGCTCGAGCGAAGCGGCGGCGAAGCTCGCCGTCGTGCAGCGCGACCGCTGGCGCGAACTCGGTGAGACGCAGCTGGTCTCGAAAGCCGAGGTCGAAGAACGCGCGACGCAGGCGGCGACGTCGCTCGCGCAGGTCGAGGCGCAGCGCGCCCTGATCGCGCAGAAGACCATCCGCGCACCGTTCGACGGCGTGCTCGGCATCCGCAAGGTCAACCTCGGCCAGTTCATCTCGCCGGGGACGCCGATCGTCGGCCTGCAGCAGCTCGATCCGATCTTCCTCGACTTCACCCTGCCCGAGCAGCAGCTGCCGCTGATCGAGACCGGTGCAACGCTGCAGGCGGTCGTCGACTCGCTGCCGGGTGAGCAGTTCGAAGGCACGATCACCGCGATCGAGCCGTCCGTCGATGCCGGCACACGCAACTTCATGGTCCAGGCCACGCTGGCCAATCCCGACGGCAAGCTGCGCCCGGGTGCGTTCGCGCGCGTCGGCCTCGCGGTCGGCGGCGAGCAGAGCGTGGTGGTGATCCCGCAGACGGCGGTGACCTTCAATCCCTACGGCAACGCGGTGTACGTGGTGTCCGAGAAGCCGGTCGATCCTGAAGCGCCCAAGGCCGAAGGCGAAGACGCGCAGCAGGGGCCGACCTTGATCGTGCGCCAGCGCTTCATCAAGACCGGTGCGACCCGCGGCGATCTGATCGCGGTCACCGATGGCCTCAAGCCCGGCGAGCGCGTGGCGACCAGCGGCCTGCTCAAGCTGCGCAACGACGCCGTGGTGACGATCAACAACAAGGTGCAGCCGAGCGCGGATGCCGCGCCGACGCCCGAAAACCGATGAGCGCGCGCCGCTGATCGCGATCGCACCTTCCTGATCGATGTGTCCGGGCGCCCTGCGCCCGCCCCGCTCCCTGACCCGTGCGCCACCGCGCGGGGGAGACCGAGATGAAATTCACCGACATCTTCATCCGCAAACCCGTGCTGGCGATGGTCGTCAGCCTCTTCATCCTGCTGTTCGGCCTGCGCGCGTTCTCCGAGCTCAACGTGCGCCAGTACCCCGAGCTGCAGAATGCGGTCGTCAACATCAGCACGACCTACTTCGGCGCCGACGCCGACCTGATCCAGGGTTTCATCACCACGCCCCTGGAACGCGAGGTCGCGAGCGCCGAGGGCATCGACTATCTGACCTCGACCAGTTCGGCCGGCGTCAGCGTGATCCAGGCCTACATCCGTCTGGACTACGACCCGAACGAAGCGCTCACCCAGATCGCGGCCAAGGTCAACAAACTGCGCAGCGAGCTGCCGACCGAGTCGGAAGATCCGGTCATCGACCTGCAGCAGGGCCAGCAGGTCGCGGCGATGTACGTTTCGTTCGCCAGCGATGCACTCAACGACAACCAGATCACCGATTACCTGACCCGCGCGGTCGAACCGACGATCGCGACGATTCCCGGCGTGCAGCGCGCCGAGATCATGGGCCCGGGTTCGTTCGCGATGCGCGTGTGGCTCAAACCCGACCGCATGACCGCGCTCGGCGTCACCGCGAGCGACGTGTCGGCCGCGCTGCAGTCCAACAACGTGCTGTCCGCGCTGGGCTCGACCAAGGGCCAGATGGTCGCAGTCGACCTGACCGCGCGTACCGACCTGCGCACGCCCGAGGAATTCCGCGCGCTCGTCGTGCGCGAGGCCGATGGCGCGATCGTGCGTCTGGGCGACATCGCCGATGTCGTGCTGGGATCGGAGAACTACGGTTCGTCGGTGCGCATCAACGGCGCCGCGGCGACGTTCATGGGCATCTATGTCTCGCCGGATGCGAACGCGCTCGACGTGATCGCCGAGGTCCGCAAGGCCTGGGACAACGAGATCGTGCCGCAGTTGCCGGAAGGCATCGAAGCGACGATTCCCTACGACAGCACCGAGTCGATCCAGGACGGCATCAACGAGGTCATCCGCACGATCATCGAGGCGGTGATCATCGTCATCGTGGTGATCTACCTGTTCCTCGGCTCGTTCCGCAGCGTGCTGATTCCGGCCGTCACGGTGCCGCTGTCGCTGGTGGGCGCGCTGTTCCTGATGCTGCTGATGGGCTTCACGATCAATCTGCTGACGCTGCTGGCGATGGTGCTGGCGATCGGCATCGTGGTCGACGACGCGATCATCGTGCTGGAGAACATCCACCGGCACATCGAAGAAGGCATGACGCCGTTCGATGCCTCGATCCGCGGCGCGCGCGAACTGGCGTGGCCGGTGGTCGCGATGACCACGACGCTGATCGCGGTATATCTGCCGATCGGTTTCCAGGGCGGCCTGACCGGCGTGCTGTTCACCGAGTTCGCGTTCACGCTCGCCGGCGCGGTGTTCCTGTCGGGCATCATCGCGCTGACGCTCACGCCGATGATGTGCGCGAAGATCCTCAAGCCGCACGGCGAACACAGCAAGAGCCGCCTCGAGAAGTGGCTCGACCGCCGCTTCGAATCGGTGGAGCGCGGCTACCAGCGCAGGCTGCACGGCGCGCTGCAGACGCGCGCGGTGATCCTCACCTTCGGTGCCATCGTGCTGGTCTCGTGCGTGTTCCTCTACATCGGCGCGCCCAAGGAACCGGCACCGCCGGAGGACGAAGGCTTCGTGTTCGCGATCGGCAGCGCCGACGCCGCGAGTACGCTCGATTACGTCGAGGGTTACACCGAGGAGATGACCGCCGTCGTCGAGCAGATCCCCGAGATCAACGACTTCTTCCTGTTCAACGGCGGCATGGGCGGCATGGGCGGCAGCAACAGCGCGATGGGCGGCTTCGTCATGAAGCCGTGGAGCCAGCGCGAGCGCTCGACCAACCAGATCCTGCAGCAGGATCTGCAGCCCAAGCTCGCCGAGATCACCGGTCTGAACATCTTCGCGCTGGTGCCGCCGTCGTTGCCGTCGGCGGGTGGTGACGGCGGTGGCGAGTTCCTGATCGGTGGTATCGGCTCGCTGGAACAGCTGTCGGAGATCGCCGACGAAGTCGTGGCGCGTGCGCAGGCCAGCAGTCGCTTCATCTTCCTCGACAAGGATCTGAAGATCGACAAGCCGCGCGTGGAAGTGCAGATCGATCGCGACAAGGCGGCGCTGCTGGGCATCGACATGCGCACGCTCGCGGCCGACATGAGCGCGCTGCTGGCCGGCGGCTACGTCAACCGCTTCGCGATGCAGAACCGTTCCTATCGCGTGATCCCGCAGGTGCAGCGCAGCGACCGGCTCAATGCCGAGCAGCTGGGTAACTATTACACCCGCACCCGCGACGGCGACCTGATTCCGCTGTCGACGGTGATCTCGTTCAAGGAAAGCGCGCAGCCGCAATCGCTTAAGCGCTTCCAGCAGCTCAATGCGGTGGGCATCACCTTCGCGCCGCGCCCCGGCGTGACCAAGGGCGAGGCGCTGCGCGTGCTCGACGAGATCGCTGCCGACGTGCTGCCGCAGGGGTACAGCGTGGACTACGCCGGCGAGTCGCGGCAGTTCAAGCAGGAAGGCACGACGATGCTGATCACCCTCGCCTTCGCGCTGGTGATCATCTTCCTGGTGCTGGCGGCGCAGTTCGAGAGCTTCCGCGATGCGGTGATCATGCTGATGACCGTGCCGATGGCGATCAGCGGCGCGCTGCTGGTGCTCAATGCGCTGGCGCTGCTCTCGGGTGTGCTGCAGTTCGCCGGCATCGAGGCCTTCCCCGGCATGTCGATCAACATCTACACCCAGGTGGGACTGGTGACGCTGGTCGGCGTGATCTCCAAGCACGGCATCCTGATCGTGGAATTCGCGAACAAGCTGCAGGTCAACGAGGGTGTCTCAAAGGCCGAGGCCATCGAACGCGCCGCCGCGATCCGTCTGCGTCCGGTGCTGATGACGACCGCCGCGCTGGTGTTCGCGATGGTGCCCCTGCTGATCGCCAGCGGTCCGGGCGCTGCGGCCCGCTTCTCGATGGGTCTGGTGATCGCCGCCGGCATGTCGATCGGCACCGCGTTCACGCTGTTCGTGCTGCCGGCGTTCTATCTGCTGCTGGCCCGCGACCACAGCCACGATCGCGACGCGGCCGAAGCACGGAAGGCGGACCATCGCGACGACGACGATCTGACGCCGGCGCCGCAGGGGCATTGAGTCCCGGCGACAGGTGACACGGAAACGGGCGCGGCTTCGGTCGCGCCTGTTTCTTTCGGGGTTATCCCGTTCGATCAGATGGCGAGGATGGGTTTCGCTGGCGCTCTATCCATCCTGCAAAGGCGCCGACACTCCCACCGAAGGACGGGTGGAGCGCAAGCGAGACCCATCGCGCAACGCGCTAGAGAATCGCGATCCACGCTGCATCGAGCGACAACGTCGCAGGCAGGTCGCTTCCGTCCGCGACGAACGGCAACACCCCCAGACACGGCGCCGGCAACGCGTCCGCCAGCAGGCCGACGTAGTCGTCCGCGCGTGCGAAGTCCGGATCGATGCGGTTACCGATCCATCCGACCAGCCGACAGCCGTCCGCCTCGATCGCACGCGCAGTCAGTCGCGCGTGACTCAGGCAGCCGAGCTTCAGGCCGACGACCAGCACGACGGCGCCGCCGAGCTGCCGCGCGAGATCCCGGTGCTCGAGCTCTTCCGCCAGCGGCGCATCCCAGCCGCCGGCACCCTCGACCAGCACCACATCCGCAGTCGATGCGAGCCGCGCATGCGCGGCGTACAGGCCTGCGATGTCGACCGTCACACCCGCCGCGATCGCGGCCAATGTCGGCGCCGTCGGCTCCGGCAGCGCCACCGGATTGACGTCGGCGTAGTCCGGTCGCGGCGCACTGGCCGCCTGCAGGGCGAGCGCATCTTCATTGCGCCAGCGCCCGTCGATCCAGTCGCAGCCACTGGCGATGGGCTTCATGCCGACCGCGCGGAGACCGTGCGCACGCAGTGCATGCAGCAGGGCCACGCTCGAATGGGTCTTGCCGATGCCGGTATCGGTGCCGGTCACCAGAAAGCTGCGCGCGCTCATGCGGATTCCGTCGCGATGCGGGGCTGCGCACCGCAGCGCGGGACCGGCGCGGTTCGCAATGGGCGGCCGTCCGCATCGCGCGACCACGCGTCCCGTCCCCCGAGCCCCTGCGGGGCCGCTGCTACACTCCGCGGCATGTTCACTTCATCTCCCCTGACCGGCTCCAAGGCCGAACAGTATGCCGCGCTGGCGGCACAGGCACGGGCGCTGCTGCACGGCGAACGCGATGCAATCGCCAATGCGGCGAACCTCTCGGCGCTGGTCTATCACGCGCTGCCGGATCTCAACTGGGTCGGCTTCTATCTCTTCGACGGCACCGAACTCGTGGTCGGCCCGTTCCAGGGTCTACCGGCCTGCGTGCGCATTCCTCTAGAAAAAGGCGTGTGCGGCGCGGCTGCGCGCACGCGCACGACGCAGCGCATCGACGACGTGCATGCCTTCCCCGGCCACATCGCCTGCGACAGCGCCTCGCGCTCGGAACTGGTGGTCCCGCTGTACGTCGGCGAGCGCCTGATCGGCGTCTTCGACATCGACAGTCCGGTCCCGGCGCGTTTCGACGTTGAAGACCAGATCGGCATCGAGTCCCTGGCCGCCGTCTATCTCGAATCGCTGCAATGACCGCACCGACGCCGCTCAAGCTGCGCAACATCGGACCCAAGTCCGCGGCCTGGCTGCGTCAGGTCGGCCTGCGCACGCGCGAGGATCTGGAAGCGGCGGGCGCGGTGGACGCGTTCGTCAAGGTGCGCCGCGCCGGTTTCAAGCCCAGCCTCAACCTGCTGTATTCGCTGGAAGGCGCGTTGCTCGACTGCCACTGGCAGGACGTGCCCGAGGCGCGCCGCCTGCAACTGGTCGAAGCCGCCGAGGCCGCGACCGCCCTGCTTCCCGATCCGCGCGCGCGCCAGGCGGCCGGCCCGGTGACGACGACGGTGACCGAAACGGTCGAATCGGAATCGCCCTTCGACAGCCTGTTCGACCGCCGCGACGACTGACCGCATTCCCGGCGCCGCCTGTCCGCGCCTGCAGCCCCGCGCTCACGTACAATCCGCGCCAGCTTCATGGTGACCCGCCGGCGTTCCGCCGTCCGGGTTGAAACGGGAAGCCGGTGACGCGCCCAGGCGCCAGTCCGGCACTGCCCCCGCAACGGTAAGCGTGTTCAAGGCATCGCATCCGCCACTGTGCCCGTGCACGGGAAGGCGCGACGCCCGGGAGTCCTCCCACGCGCGAGTCCGGAGACCGGCCACGAAGTCTTCCTCGATTGCGATGCGGCGGGCATTGCGGCGGCGTTCCGGACGGCGTGCGCGCGTCCGGCCGGCAGCCGTGTCCGTCCTCGCGATCTCCCGATACCCCGCGTGCGTGGGCGCACGCGACAAGGAGACTGCAATGCCGTTCCGCACCCTGACCGTGGCGATCGTCGCCGCTCTCGCTTCGCCATTCGCCGTCGCCGCGACCGCCGCCGACGCGCGCGATCTCGACACCGTGCTCGTCACCGCCAACCGCAGCGCAAGCACGCTCGGCGACACCATCGTGCCGGCCCAGGTCATCGACCGTGCCGAGATCGAACGCACCCAGGCGCGCGACCTGCCCGAACTGCTGCGCGGCCGCGCCGGCATCCAGATCGGCAACTCCGGCGGCCCCGGCAAGCTGACCTCGGTCTTCATGCGCGGCAGCGAGTCCGACCACGTGCTGGTGCTGGTCGACGGCGTGCGCATCGGCTCGGCGACCGCCGGCCTCGCCGCATTCCAGGACATTCCGGTCGACCAGATCGAGCGCGTCGAGATCGTCCGCGGCCCGCGCTCCAGCCTCTACGGCTCGGAAGCCATCGGTGGCGTCATCCAGATCTTCACCCGCCGCAACACCGGTGCGATCAGCCCGCACGCACGCATCGGCGTGGGCAGCCACAACCTGCGCGAAGCCAGCGCCGGCATCGGTGGCCGCGCCGGCCGCGGCTGGTTCGGGGTCGACGCCGCGTTCCAGCGCACCGACGGCATCGACAGCTGCCGCGGCCGTGGTCCGCTGGACGGCGATTTCGGAGCGGGCTGCTTCGTTGACGAGCCCGACCGTGACGGCTACCGCAACCGTTCGCTCAACCTGCGCGGTGGCGTGGAACTCGCGGAAGGCCTGACGTTCGAAGCCAACGCCCTGCGCGCGGAAGCGTTCAACGAGTACGACGGCAGCGTGTTCGGCGGCAACGAGGCCGACAACGTGCAGCAGGTCGCCGGCGGCAAGCTGACCTATGCACCTTCCGACGTCGTCACACTGACCGCGCAGGCCGGCCGCAACTACGACGAGTCCACGACCTACTTCCGCGACATCGATGCGGGCACGCGCGTCGATGTCGGCCAGATCGACACCCGTCGCGACACCGCCTCGGTGCAGGCCGATTTCGGTCTGGCGCCAAGCCAGCGCTTCTCGCTCGGCTTCGACTGGATGTCCGACAACGTCGAGAGCGACACCGACTATGCGTTGACCTCGCGCAACAACTTCGCCGTGTTCTCCGATTACACGGCGCGTTTCGGCGCGCACCGCGTGCAGGCCGGCGTGCGTCACGACGACAACGAACAGTTCGGCGGCCACACCACGGGCAGCCTCGGCTGGGGCCTCGACCTCGACCACGGGCTGCGCCTCAACGCCAGCGCCGCGACCAGCTTCAAGGCGCCGACGTTCAACGATCTGTATTTCCCGTTCGGCAGCGGCAATCCGGATCTCGAGCCCGAGCGCGCGAAGACGGCCAATCTCGGTCTGTCCCAGTACGCCGATGCGTGGAACTGGTCGATCAACGTGTTCGAGAGCCGCGTCGACGATCTGATCTTCCTCGACCGCAACTTCATCCCGCAGAACATCCAGGAAGCCCGCATCCGCGGCGCCGAGCTGACGTTCGCGACCACGCTCGCCGGCTTCGACCTGTCGACCGAACTGAGCCACGTCGATCCGCGCGACAGCAGCGACAACGCCAACAACGGCAACCTGCTCGCCCGTCGTACGCGCAACAGCGGCCGTCTCGACATCGACCGCAGCTTCGGCGACTTCCGCATCGGCACCACGCTGCGCGCCAGCAGCAGCCGCTACGACGACGCCGCCAATACGGTGCGCGTCGCCGGCCACGGCACGCTGGACCTGCGCGCCGCGTGGGCGTTCAACCCCGACTGGACGCTGGAAGCCCGCGCGACCAACGTGCTCGACAAGACCTACGAGACCGTGAACTGGTACTACCAGCCGGGTCGCGAATACGGTCTGGCGCTGCGCTGGTCGCCGGTCACACGCTGATCCAGGCGCGGCGCAGGCCGCGTTTCGCGTCACTCCACACGGCCGTCGCATGACGGCCGTGTGCGTTTCGGGGGGGCAGGTTTTACGGCGAATTTATGCCGCAAGGCCGCCGGGCGCATGGAGACTTTATGCGCGCCGGGCGGACCATGCGCGGCATCGGCGGAACGGTTCCGCCCTGGATGCCACGATGTCCACCCGGTTCTGTCCGCGACGCCCGCACGCCGTCGCCTGTGCCTTGCTCACGCTGCTGACCGCATCCGCGGCGCAGGCCCATGATTTCAGCGGCACGGCCGCGCTGACCTCCGATTACGTCTGGCGTGGCACCAGTCAGAGCAACGAACGCCCTGCCGTGCAGGCCGGCGCGAAACTCGCGGGTGACAACGGCTTGTACGCACAGGTCTGGGCGTCGAGCGTCGAGTTCGCGCCGGAAGCGCAGGCCTCGAGCGAGTTCGATCTGGTCGCCGGCTGGAGCGGCGCGCTGTCCGACGCCTGGGCGCTCGACGTCAACCTCACGCACTACCGCTATACGGGCACGACGGTCGATCTCGACTGGACCGAAGCCAACGCGACGCTGACCCTGCACGACCGGTACTGGCTGCAGATCGGGCATTCGAACGACGCGCTCGCCAGCGATGCAGCGGGCACCTACGCGCAGCTCGGCACGCGCCTGCCGCTGGGCGACACGGTCCGGCTCGAAGCCGCCGCCGGTCATTACCGGCTCGACACCGCGAACGGCGACAACGACTACACGCACTGGCAGCTGGGTGCGGTCTGGGCATTCGCCGCGCCGTTCGAACTGCGGGTGACCGCGCACGACACCGACGCCGACGCGCAACGCGTGTTCGGCCCCTGGGCCGGCGCACGCGTGGAAGCGGCGCTGCAGGCCGCGTTCTGACCCGCCCTTTTTCGTCCGCTTGCCACCGGCCCTTCCCATGATCGAATTCCTCATTCCACTTGCGCTCGCGATCGCACTCGCATGGCCGCTCGGGCGCTACCTCGCCGCGGTGATGCGCGGCGGCGCGGCCCCCGGCGATCGCGTGTTCGCGTGGATCGAACGTCCGCTGTATCGCGTGCTCGGCGTCGACCCGGCGCGCGGCATGGGCTGGAAGGCCTATGCCCTCGCCTTCCTCGCAAGCAACGCGATCCTGCTCGCGCTCGCGACCGCGCTGTTCATGACCCAAGCCTGGCTGCCGCTCAATCCCAATGGCGCGCCCAACATGCGCTGGGATCTCGCGCTGCACACCGCGATGTCGTTCCTGACCAACACCAACCAGCAGCACTATTCCGGCCAGGCGCAGCTGTCGCATCTGGCGCAGATGACCGGCATCGTCGGTCTGCAGGTGGTGACGCCGATGATGGGGCTCGCGCTGGTCGCCGCGACCCTGCGTGGGCTGTTCGGCGGGCGCGCGAATCCGCAGGACATGGCACGACGCGAAGACGGTTCGCCGGTGACGCCTGCGAAGCCGGCCGACCGCATCGACATCGGCAACTACTGGGCCGACGTGATCCGTCCCACCGTGCGCGTGATGCTGCCGCTGTGCCTGTTGTGGTCGCTGCTGCTCACCGCGCAGGGCGTGCCGTCGACGCTCGACGGCGGCCCGGCGGCGACACCCGTCGACGCCAGCGCCGGCATGGCGTCGCAAAAGATCCCGCTCGGTCCCGTCGCGGCGATGGTCGCGGCCAAGCAGCTCGGCAGCAACGGCGGCGGCTGGTACGGCCCCAACAGCGCGGTGCCGCTGGAGAATCCGACGCCGGTGTCGAACCTGCTGGAAATGCTCGCGATCGTGCTGCTGCCGATGGCAGTGGTGTTCATGGTGAGCGCGTTCACCGGACGCCGTCGATTCACCGCGCTGGTGTTCGGCAGCATGTTGCTGATGTCGCTGTTGTCGGCCGGCGCTGCGACCTGGGCGGAAGCGCACGGCCCGGCGAGTGGCGCGTCCGCGCTGATGGAAGGCAAGGAAGTCCGTCTCGGCGTGGACGCATCCGCCGCGTGGGCAGCGCTGACCACGCAGGTCAACAACGGCTCGGTCAACATGATGCACGACTCCGCCGCGCCGCTGACCGGCCTCGTCGCGATGGCCAACATGCTGGTCAACGCGATCTGGGGCGGCATCGGCTGCGGCCTGCAGCAATTCCTGGTCTATCTGCTGCTCGCGGTGTTCGTCGCAGGGTTGATGACCGGGCGCACGCCGGAACTCTTCGGACGCAAGATCGAAGCGCCCGAAGTGAAACTGCTGGCGGTACTGGTGTTGCTGCAGCCGGTCGCCCTGCTCGGCATGACTGCGGCGACGCTGGCGATGCCGTCACTCGCCGGCACCTCGAATCCCGGCTTCCACGGTGTGTCCCAGGTGTTCTACGAGTACGCCTCGGCGTTCGCCAACAACGGGTCCGGCTTCGAGGGCCTCGGTGATGCCACCGCGTGGTGGAACCTGTCGACGACCGCGCTGCTCGCACTGGGCCGCTATCCGGCGCTGGTGTTTCCGCTCGCGATCGCCGCGCTGCTCGCCGCCAAGCGCGTCGCCCCCGAGAGCGTCGGCACGCTGCGCATCGAAACGCCGACCTTCGCGCTGACCCTCGTCGCGATCGTCGTGATCCTCACCCTTCTCCAATTCATGCCGGTGCTGGTGCTCGGACCCGTTGCCGAACACCTCGCACTGGCCACCTCCGGATCGATCCGATGAATCCCGCCACCGACACCGCCGCGCCGACGCGCGGCACCAACCCCGGCCTGTTCGACGCGACCATCCTGCGCGCTGCGCTGGTCCACGCGTTCCGCAAACTCTCGCCGCGTCATGCGCTGCGCAATCCGGTAATGGCCGTGGTCTGGCTCGGCACCGTGTTGACCGCGGTGCTGACCGCATCCGGTCACGCGTCGTCGCCCGGGATGGGCTGGACGGTGACGGCGCTGCTCGCGATCACGGTGCTGTTCGCGAACTTCGCCGAAGCGCTGGCCGAGGCGCGCGGTCGCGGGCAGGCGGCCTCGCTGCGGCGCGCGCGCAAGGATCTCGTCGCACGCCGCGTCCGCGATGCCTCCGGCAGCGACGAAACGCAGGTGGCCGCGACCGATCTCGCGCCCGGCGATCTCGTCGTGATTTCCGAAGGCGGCCTGATTCCGGCCGACGGCGAGATCGTGCGCGGTCTGGCGACGATCAACGAGGCCGCCGTCACCGGCGAATCGGCGCCGGTGCTGCGCGAGGCCGGCACCGACAGGTCCGGCGTGATCGGCGGCACGAAGGTGCTGTCGGACGAGATCGTGGTGCGGGTGACCGTCGAGCCGGGCCACAGTTTTCTCGATCGCATGATCGCGCTCGTCGAAGGCGCCAACCGGCAGAAGACGCCGAACGAGATTGCGCTCGGCCTGCTGCTCGGCACGATGACGCTGACCTTCCTGGTCGTCGTGCTGACGCTGCCGGCGATCGCGGGCTTCGTCGGCGCGCGCCTCGATCCGCTGCTGCTGGTCGCGCTGCTGGTGTGCCTGATCCCGACGACCATCGGCGGTCTGCTGCCGGCGATCGGCATCGCCGGCATGAACCGGGCGCTGTCGGCGAACGTGCTGGCGAAATCCGGCAAGGCGGTCGAAGTGGCCGGCGACGTCGACGTGCTGCTGCTCGACAAGACCGGCACCATCACCTACGGCGACCGTCAGGCGACCGCGCTGCATGCGCTCGCGGGCATCGATCCCGATGCGCTGCGCGACGCCGCCCTGCTCGCCTCGCTGGCCGACCCCACGCCCGAGGGCAAGTCCATCGTCGCGCTCGCGCGCCGCCCCGGCGCCTCGCTCGACGCACCGGCGCAGGCGCACTTCGTGGCCTTCACCGCGCAGACGCGGATGAGCGGCGTCGACATGCCCGGCGGCACTGGCACGCGGCAGATCCGCAAGGGCGCGATGGACGCGATCATCGCCCACGTGCAGGCGCTCGGCGGCGAGGTGCCGGCGGAACTGCGCGGCCGGGTCGAACAGGTCGCGCGCAACGGCGCGACGCCGCTGGTCGTCGCCGATGGTCGTCATGTGCTCGGCGTCGTCGAACTGTCTGACGTGGTGAAGACCGGCATCCGCGACAAGTTCGCGCAGCTGCGGGCGATGGGCGTGCGCACGGTGATGATCACCGGCGACAACCCGCTCACCGCCGCGGCCATTGCCGCTGAAGCCGGTGTCGACGATTACATCGCCGAAGCGCGGCCCGAGGACAAGCTCGCGCGCATCCGCGCCGAACAGGCCGGCGGTCGCCTGGTGGCGATGGTCGGCGACGGCACCAACGATGCGCCGGCGCTCGCCCAGGCCGACGTCGGCCTGGCGATGAACTCCGGCACGCAGGCGGCGAAGGAAGCCGGCAACATGGTCGATCTGGATTCCGATCCGGCCAAGCTGCTGCGCGTGGTCGAAGTGGGCAAGCAGCAGCTGATCACCCGCGGCGCGCTGACCACGTTCTCGCTGGCCAACGACGTATCGAAGTACTTCGCGATCCTGCCGGCGCTGTTCGCCGCCTCGGTGCCGTCGCTCGCCGCGCTCGACGTCATGCAGCTGTCGAGTCCGCGCAATGCGGTGATCGCGGCGCTGGTGTTCAACGCGCTGGTGATTCCGATGCTGATTCCGCTCGCGATGCGCGGCGTGCGCGTGCGCGCGGCCGGTGCCACCGCGCTGCTGCGCCGGAACATGCTCGTCTACGGCGTCGGCGGCGTGCTGCTGCCCTTCGTCGCCATCAAGCTCATCGACCTGGCGCTGGCCGCCAGCGTCGGCCCCTGAGGAATCTGTCATGTCGTCCAGAGAATCCACCGTCCACGCACGCACCGCGCCCGATGCGGGCACGCTGCGCCCTGCATTGATGCTCGCGCTGCTCACCCTGTTGTGCGCCGGCCTCGCCTACGCTCTGGTCGCGACCGGTCTGGGCCGGTTGCTGTTCCCGGCGCAGGCGCAGGGCAGCCTGATCGAACGCGACGGCCGCATCGTCGGCTCCGCGCTGGTCGCGCAGCCCTTCGCCGATGCGCGCTACTTCATCCCGCGGCCGTCGGCGGCCGGCTTCGATCCGATGGCGATGGCCGGCAGCAACCAGGCACGCAGCAATCCCGAACTGCTGCAGACCATCGCGGATACCCGCGCGGAGATCGCGGCGCGCGACGGCATCGATATCTCCGACGTGCCGGCCGATCTGGCCACGCGCTCCGGCAGCGGGATCGACCCGCACATCTCGCCCGACGCCGCGCGCGTGCAGATCGCGCGCGTCGCGGCGGCGCGTCGTCTCGATCCCGCGCAGGTGCGGGCGCTGGTCAAGGCGCACACGCAAGGGCCGAAGCTCGGCGTGCTCGGCGCGGCGCGCGTCGACGTGCTCGCGCTCAATCTCGCACTCGATGCGGCCGACGCCACGCGAGGCGCAGAATAGGCCCATGCCCGCCGATCGCGATGCCCGCGCCGATGCCCTGCTCGCCGATGCCGCGCGTGATGCCGGCCCGGGGCGGCTGACGGTCTTTCTCGGCGCGGCGCCCGGCGTCGGCAAGACCTGGACGATGCTGGCGCGTGCCCGCGAACTGCAGGCCCAGGGTCGCGACGTGCTGGTCGGCATCGTCGAGACCCACGGCCGCGCCGAGACAGCGGCGATGCTCGACGGTCTTGAGCAGCTGCCGCGTCGGCGCCTGCCGCATACCGCCGCCGATGGCACGCGTCGCATGCTCGACGCCTTCGACGTCGACGCGGTGCTGGCGCGCCGGCCTTCGCTGGTGCTGGTCGACGAGCTCGCCCACCGCAACGCGCCGGGCAGTCGTCACGAACGACGCTGGCAGGACGTCATCGATTTGCTCGACGCGGGCATCGATGTGTTCACGACGGTCAACGTCCAGCATCTGGAAAGCCTCAACGACGTGGTCTTCGCGATCACCGGTGTGCGCGTCACCGAGACCGTGCCCGATGCGGTGTTCGACCGGCTGCGCGACATCCGTCTGGTCGATCTGCCGCCGCGCGAACTCATCGAACGCCTCAACGCCGGCAAGGTCTACCTGCCGGACCAGGCGGCGCAGGCACTGCAGGCGTTCTTCTCGCCGTCGAATCTCGCCGCGCTGCGCGAACTGGCGATGCAGGCCGCAGCCGACCGCGTGGATGCGGATCTGCGCGAATCGCAGGCCGCGCGCGGTTTGCCGGGCATTCCGCTGCGCCGGCAGGTGCTGGTCGCGATCGATGGACTCGGCGCGTCGGAGTATCTGGTGCGCGCTGGGCGCCGCATCGCCGAACGCCGCGACGCACCGTGGACGGTGGTCACCGTGCAGACTGGCCGTCCGCCGGACGAAGCGCGGCAGCTGGAACTCGACCGCGCGTTCGCGCTCGCGCGCAGCCTCGGCGCGTCGACCGAACTGCTGCACGGTCACCAGATCGCCGCCACCCTGCTCGACCACGCCGAGCGCAGCGCCGCCTCGTCGATCGTGGTCGGCCGCACGCGCGAGCGTCCGGTTGCGCGCATGTTCAACCGCACGCTGACGCAACGCCTGCTGCAGCAGGGTGCGCATTACGAACTGGTCATCATCGGCACGCCCGGCGCCCGCGCGCGGGCGCGACGCGCGCAGCGGCTGCGTGCCGACGGCGATCTGCTGCGCGAAGGCGCATTCGCGCTGGCCGCCACTGCCGCGGCCAGCGGCATCGGCTGGGTCGCGCAGCATCTGCTCGGGCTCGAAGACCTGTCGATGGTGTTCATCGTCGCGGTGGTGCTGGTGGCCGCGCGCACGCGCATGGCCACCGCCGTACTGACCGCGGTGCTGTGTTTCGGCGGTTACAACTACTTCTTCATCGAGCCGCGTTTCACGTTCGACGTCGCGACCCATCGCGGCCTGGTGACCGTGGTGCTGTTTCTCGCGGCCGCGCTGATCGCCGGGCGTCTGGCCTCGCGATTGCGCCAGCAGGTGCTCGCGCTGCGCGCCGCCAACACGCATGCGACCGGTCTGCAGGCGCTGGGCCGTGATCTGGCCGGCGCCGCCGATCTCGGCCAGGTGGCCGCCGCAGGCCGCCTCGCGCTCACGCGGGTGCTCGGTGTGCCGGCCTGGCTCGACATCGGCCAGCCCGGTGGCGACGTGTCGAAACCGGTCGATGTCGACGCTGCCGCGAGCGACTGGGTGCGACGCCACGGCCAGCCCGCGGGCCGCTTCACCGACACCCTGTCCGCATCGCGCTGGTGGCTACTGCCCGTGCGCGACGGCGAGACGCTGCATGGCGTCGCCGCGCTGCGCCCATCCGACGACGCCGCGCGCCCGGGGCTCGAAGAACGTCGTCTGGCGCAGGCCATGCTCGACGACATCGCCCAGGCCGCGTCGCGCGCGCGACTGGTCGCCGATCTCGAAGCCGCGCGCGTCGGCGGCGAAACCGAACGCCTGCGCTCGGCGCTGCTGTCGTCGGTCTCGCACGACCTGCGCTCGCCACTGGCCTCGATGATCGGCTCGGCGAGCAGTCTGGTCGGCTATGGCGAATCGATGGACGCCGCCGATCGCCACGCCCTGCTCGACACCATCGTGCTCGAAGGCGAACGGCTCGACCGTTACATCCAGAACCTGCTCGACATGACCCGGCTCGGCCACGACGGCCTCACCCTCAACCGCGACTGGATCGGCGTCGACGAACTGGTCGGTGCGGCCACCGGGCGCCTGCGTCGCTACCAGCCCGCGCAGCAGATCGAGATCGACATCGACCCGGAGCTGGCGCCGGTCTGGGTGCATCCGGCGCTGGTCGAGCAGGCGCTGTTCAACGTGCTGGAGAACGCGGCGAAGTTCTCGCCGCCGGACGTGCCGATCCGCGTCGAAGCGCGCGCGATATCCGCGCCCGACCCAGGCGATACGCGTGCGTGGTTGCGCATCGACGTCCTCGACGCCGGCCCGGGCATTCCCGAGGACGAACGCAGCCGGATCTTCGACATGTTCTACAGCGTCGAACGCGGCGATCGCGGCCGCACCGGCACCGGCCTCGGGCTGACGATCTGCCAAGGCATGATCGGCGCGCACGGCGGCGCGGTGTCGGCGCTGCGCGGCCCCGGCGGCACGGGTACGCTGATCCGCATCGAGCTGCCGATGCAGCACCCGAACGGACCCGAGCGCGACGATCCCGATGACTGAGCCGACACCCGCCAGCGCCGCGCGCATCCTCGTCGTCGACGACGAACCGCAGATCCGACGCTTCCTCGACATCAGCCTGCGCGCGCAGGGTTGGCAGGTTGCGTTGGCCGACACCGGCGCGCAGGCGCTGGACACGCTGGCCCGCGACGGCGCCGACCTCGTGGTGCTCGACATCGGCCTGCCCGACATGGACGGCCACGCGGTGCTGCGCGCGATCCGCGACTGGTCGCAGGTGCCGGTGGTGATGCTGTCGGTGCGCAGCGACGAGAGCGGCAAGGTCGCGGCGCTCGACGCAGGCGCGAACGACTACGTGACCAAACCCTTCGGCACGCAGGAACTGATGGCGCGCGTGCGCGCCCTGCTGCGACAGCAGACGCAGGCGCCGGATGCACCGCCGGTGTTCGACGACGGGCATTTGCGCATCGATCTGGCCCGCCGCGAAGCGAGCCTCGACGGCGTCGCACTCGCACTGTCGCGCAAGGAGTTCGCCCTGCTGTCGCTGCTGCTGCGCAACGCCGGCCGCGTGATCACCCAGCCGCAGCTGCTGCGCGAGATCTGGGGCCCGACCCACACCGACGACGCGCACTACGTGCGCATCCTGGTCGGCAAACTGCGCCAGAAGCTCGGCGACGACGCCGCACAGCCCCGCTACATCGCGACGGAACCCGGCGTGGGTCTGCGTTTCATCGACGCCGAACGTCACGCATGAAAACGCCCCGCTGGTGCGGGGCGTTGCGGATCACACGCGGACGAAGCGCCGCCCGGTCATCCCGCGAGCATCGCGCGCAGCAATGACGGAATGCCCGACGATGCGGCCGCGACATTGTCGAGCACATCCTCGAACGTGATCACCTCGTCCACCTGCGGGCCTGCGCCAGCTGCCCAGTTGGCGACGATCGCCAGGCACGCGTAATCGAGCCCCAGTTCGCGCGCGAGCCCGGCTTCCGGCATCCCGGTCATGCCGACCAGATCGCAGCCGTCCCGGCGCATGCGCGCGATTTCCGCTCGCGTCTCCAGGCGCGGCCCTTGCGTCGCCCCGTAGCAACCGCCGTCGACCAGCGTCACCCCGGCGGACGCGGCCGCCTCGAGCACGCGCTTGCGCAGCACCGGCGTGTAGGGATCGCCGAAGTCGACGTGCAGCACGTCTGTGCCCTCTTCCTCGCAATAGGTCGACACGCGGCCCCATGTGTAATCGATCAACTGGTCCGGGCACGCCAGCACGCGCGGCCCGAACCGCTCGGTGATGCCGCCGACGGTGTTGAGCGCCAGCACCCGCGTCGCACCCAGCGCCTGCAGCGCCGACAGATTGGCCCGGTAGTTCACCCGGTGCGGCGGGACCGAATGCCCCTCGCCATGCCGCGCCAGAAACGCGACGCGCTTGCCGTCGAGCGTGCCCACCCGCACCGGACCCGACAACGCGCCATAGCGCGTAACCGGCTGATGCGGCTCCACATCCTGCAGGTCGGCCAGCTGATAGAGGCCGGTGCCGCCGATGACGGCCAGATCGATGTCGAGGTGCATGAGGGTACTCGCGGGGATGACGGAAGCGGTTCGCCATTCTCGGCCATCCGCCCTGATCGGTCACGGACCCTGCCATCGCGCCGCTGCGGCAGTGCACATGAACACATACGGCGCATTGACGGTCATGGGCCTCATGTCATCGCGTCTGGCAGGCTACATGAACAAACGGAATTTCCTGACAAGGGAAATGCCTATCAGCACTTGACTACAGACTCTTTACACAAGCTCGAATTCGACTAGTATCCGAAAAACCTGTTGTTACTAATTCGTTCAGGGGCGCTGGCTGGAGCGGTCGATAACCGCCCAGGCGGCGGCAACAGGCGGGGACCGACCCGGATCACCGGGCGGCATGAACATCCATCTAGCGGGAAGACCGAACATGGCGACTCGTCGAGTCAATCGTCTGCTGTCCAGAAACATCAGGTTCAGTGCCCTCAGCATCGCGCTGGGTATGTGTGTCGCGGGTGGCGTGCAGGCGCAGAGTGCAGTGGGTTCCATCTTCGGCAACGGACAGCCGGGCGCGACCATCACGATCCAGAATCCACAAACGGGCTTGAGCCGGACGAGCACCGCCGGCGCCGACGGACGCTTCACCTTCAGCCAGTTGCCGTCCGGTACCTACGTGGTCACCACGGACGGCCAGCGACGGGAAGTCGAGGTCAAGATCGGCGGCGGCTCGCAGGTCGTGTTCGGTGGTGGAACGACCGACCTGGGTAGGGTCAACGTCACCGGAACACGTGCCTTCAATCCGATCGACGTCTCGTCGGTCGAATCCAACTCGGTCTTCACCGCGGAGCAGCTGATCTCGTTGCCGGTCGCCAGTGACGTGTCCTCGGTGGCGTTGCTCGCACCCGGCACCGTACGTGGCGACACCGGCCTGGGTGGCGGCAATCTCGCGTCGTTCGGCGGTTCGTCCGTCGCGGAGAACGGTTACTACATCAACGGCTTCGACGTGACCAACATGCGCACGTTCCTGTCGTTCGCGGACACGCCGTTCCAGAGCATCGCGCAGCAGCAGGTGAAGACCGGCGGCTACGGTGCCGAGTACGGGCGGTCGCTGGGCGGCATCATCAGCATCGTGACCAAGTCCGGTTCGAACGACTGGCATTACGGCGGCAGCGTCGAATGGGCGCCCGACTGGGGCCGTTCCGACGGCCGGAACGTACAGCAGCGCGATCCGGATGCACCGAACCCGCTGTATCAGTACCGCAGCGACAACGAGTCGGACAGCACGGTGTACTCGGCTTATGCCAGCGGACCGATCGTCAAGGACCGGCTGTTCTTCTTCGCCCTCGCCGAAGGTCGCAGCGATACGTTCGACACCTATAGCGCCCTCACCAGCCAGCGTACGCGCAACACCAGTCCGCAGGGCATCCTGAAGCTGGACTGGTACATCAGCGACCGCAACCTGCTCGAATTCACCGGCATCTACAACCAGGCCAAGACCAAGTACAACACCTTCGAGAACGACCTGGATGCCAACGGCGACGAACGCTACAACGTCGGACGCCACGAGTTGCCGACCGACCAGTACGAGGTCGAAACCGGTGGCAAGGTGGGCATCCTCAAGTACACGGGTTACTTCACCGACAACTTCACGGTGTCCACGCAGTTCGGTTATCTGAGCAACCTCATCTCGTCACGGCTGCCCGCGGCGGGCGCGGGATCCGAGTGCCCCTGGGCGTACAGCTTCGGCCTGACGACCGGCACGCTCGAGCGTTACATCGGCTGCAATCCCGGCACCATCAGCACGGTGCCCGACGCCGACGCACCGCCGGACGAGGATGTCCGCAAGGCGTTCCGCGTGGATGCCGAATGGATTCTCGGCGATCACCGCGTGCGGTTCGGCGTCGATCACGACAGCTACGACTCCAGCCATCGCGGCCTGACGTATGCCGGCGGCATCAATTGGGCTTACTACCTGGTGCCCAACAATGCCGTGGCGACGGGCGCATTCGCAGGTCAGCCGGGGCGCACGGTGAACGGCACGCTGGTACCACGCGGCGCCCGGTATGCGCGTTCGCGCGATTTCCAGAGCAGCAGCTCCAGCTACGAGAACATCAACAGCGCCATCTACGTCGAAGACAACTGGCAGATCACCGACAACTTCCTGGCGTACATCGGCCTGCGCGGCGAGAAGTTCGAGAGCAGGAACGGTGACGGTATCGCGTGGGTCGAATCGGATTACGAGATCGCACCGCGTCTGGGCTTCTCGTGGGACGCGAATGGCGATGCCAGCCTGAAAGTGTTCGGTACGCTCGGTCGCTACTACATTCCGGTGGCCACCAACTCGAGCATCCGTGCGACGGGCGCGGAATCGACCGTGTCCAACTGGTACTACGTCACCGGCTGGAACGAAGCCGACGGTCGTCCCGTGGGCCAGGGTGCGCAGATCGGCCAGACCCAGACCAACGGCTCGCTCGTGGCGCCCAACCCCGCATCGGTCGCGTCCACCAACCTGTCGCCGATGTACCAGGACGAACTGATCCTGGGTGGACAGCTGCAGCTCAATGAGAACTGGATGGCGGGCATCCGCGCCACGCGGCGCCAGGTGAAGTCGGGTATGGACGACACCTGCCAGACCAATCCGTGGATCGAATGGGCTGACGACAACGGCTTCGACGATTTCGATCCGGGCTCGGTGCCGAGCTGCTACTTCGTCAATCCGGGCGAAGACGCCATTCTCAACGTCGACCTCGACGGCGATGGCACGCTCGAGCTGGCGACATTGCCTGCCTCCTACCTCGGACTGCCGCGCTACAAGCGCAACTACAGCGCCCTGGAGCTCTTCTGGGAACGCACGGGCGAGCGGTTCAACCTGCAGGGCTCGTACACGATCTCCAAGACGCGCGGCAATGTGGAGGGTTACGTCAACTCCACGCTCGAGCAGGAAGACGCCGGCCTGACCCAGGACTTCGACCATCCGCTGTTCACCGACGGCACCTACGGTCCGACACCGAACGATCGACTCCACTCGCTCAAGCTGTTCGGTGCCTACAGGCTCACGCCGGAATGGCAACTCGGTGGCAACCTGATCGTGCAGTCCGGCCGTCCCGTCAACTGTCAGGGCTACATCCCGCTCGAGGGCATCGCCCAGCCTGACCTCGGCACACTGACCCCCTACTCGGGATCGAGCTTCTATTGCCTCAATGACGCAGGCGTCCGCGAACTGCGTCAGCGTGGCGACGAGGGACGCACGCCGTGGGCGTGGACGTTCGACCTGAGTGCGGCGTACGTGCCGAACTGGGCCGACAACCGGCTGCGCTTCAAGGTCGACGTGTTCAACCTGTTCAACAACGACAAGGTCACCGAGTACAACGAGTTCAAGGAGCAGTCGCGCGACAACATCAGTCCGAACTATCTGAATGATGTGAACTACCAGTCGCCGCGCACGGTGCGTCTGACCCTGCGTTACGACTACTGATCCACGTTCTCGCTGGCGTCAACGAATCCGGCCCCGCGAGGGGCCGGATTTTCTTTGTCCGATGATGGCGAGCCGGTCGTACAAGCGTGTCTGGCGCGCAAAACCGACATGGGTTGCGAATGCGTGCGACGGCCCTTTACTCAAGACATCTCGACTGGCAAGGCAGTCTGAAAAACCGGGTTTGGGCCATCGAGAATTCAGACGTACGCAACCGACGAGCGTTCCGCCAACTCGTCAGCCGCGAGAACGCAGAAGAACCCGGCCGGAGCCAGACAATCGAGGGCGCCAGAGCGGACGGTGCCGAAGTGCGAGCACAGCGTTACCACGTCCTACTCCGCGAGCGCGTAGATTCCGGGCAGATTGCGCCCCTGCTCGTGGAAATCCATGCCGTAGCCGAACACATACCGGTCCGGCACTTCGACGCCGACGTAATCGGCTTCGACACCATCCACGCCACGGTCGTGCACCTTGACCGCGAGCACGGCGACGCGGACGTCGGTCGCTCCCTGGTCTTCGACCCACTGGCGCACGGCCTTGAGGGTGTGGCCTTCGTCGAGGATGTCGTCGACCAGCAGCACGCGGCGTCCCTGCAGCGGGGTCGCAGGACGATGCAGCCAGGCGAGGCCCGAGCCGGTGGTGTTGCCGCGGTAGCGGGTGGCGTGCAGATAGTCGAACTCGAGATCGACTTCGTTCTCGCCGATCGCGAACGCGAGCTGCGCGGCGAACGGCATGCCGCCATGCATGATCGTGATGTAGACCGGCGGCACGTCGTCGTCGCCGTACTCGTCGGCGATCTCTTCGGCCATCGCTTCGATGGCGTCCTCGAGCGCGTCGCGATCGAACAGCAGGTCGGCGGTGTCGATCACGTCGTCGAGGCGTGGGACGTTCATGCGATGTCTCCGGTGCGGGGGGCGGATGCGTCGCCGGCGAGCGCGCCGTCCCAGCCGAGCGGACCGCGTCCGATCAGGCCGGTCAGCGCCATGGTGTTGAGGGTACGGCTTTCGACCGCGGCCAGCGATTCGGCGACGAGTTCCGGGTGGCAGACGAGGACGACGTCGCAACCGGCATCGAGATGCGCATCGACGCGCGACTTGACGCCGCCGGCCGAGAACGCCGCGGCCATGCCGATGTCGTCGGAGAACACCACGCCACGGAAGCCCATCTGCTCGCGCAGGATCGTGTTGATCCACAGCGGCGAATAGCCGGCCGGCTCGGGCGCGACCTGCGGGTAGACCACGTGCGCGAGCATCACCGCGTCGGCGCCGGCATCGATACCGGCCACGAACGGCACAAGATCGTGCGCGCGGATCGCGTCGAGACTGCGGTCGTCGACCGCGTCGTCGAAATGCGTGTCCTCGCGCACCGAGCCGTGACCCGGGAAGTGCTTGAGGGTCGCGGCCATGCCGGCTTCGTGCATGCCTTCGACATAGGCACGCGTGAGCGCGGCGACGATTCGCGGATCTTCGGAGAACGAACGATCGCCGATCGCGAGATTGCCATGACCGACATCGACAACTGGCGCGAAGCTCAGGTCGACCCCACTGGCGCGCACTTCCTGCGCCATCAGGCGCGCATGCGCACGCGAGGCTGCCATCGCGGCATCGGGATCGGCGAGGTACTGCGCACCGAAACCGGCCAGTGACGGCAGTTCCGAATAGCCGTCCTGGAAGCGCTGCACGCGGCCGCCTTCCTGGTCCACGCAGACCAGCTGCGGACGCGGCGCGGCGGCGCGGATCGCGACCGACAGCTCGGCGATCTGCGCGCGCGAGGCGAAGTTGCGCTTGAACAGGATCACGCCGGCGCAGGCATCGTGCTGCAGCCAGTCGCGCTCCTGCGCAGTGAGTTCGGTGCCGGCGACGCCGATCACGAGCATTGCGGACTTCTCCATCGAACACGCCTCATGGCGCGGACGGGCATTGTCGCAGATGCGGACGCGCGTGCCGTCAGGCGGCGCGGCGTGTTCAGTCGCGTCCGCGACGGACCGCAGGCCGGCGCGGACGCAGACGTCGGTGCAGCGCTGCCCAGCGCCTGGCGCACGGCATCGGCCATCGCGTCGGGGGGTTGCTCGCCCTGCACTGCCAGCCGTCCGTCGATGACGCAGGTCGGCACCGCGCGGATGCGCGCGGAGACCTCAGCCGCGTTCCGCAGCGTCCCAGTGCGAGAACGGCCGCGCGGCGAGCGCGAGATTGAAGTAGCGCCGATGTGCGGTGACCTCGGCGCCGAGCCAGTCGGGATGCGCGAAGACTTCGTCGGCGGCGCCCAGTTCGATCTCGGCGACCACTAGGCCGGCGTTGTCGCCGAGGAACTCGTCGACTTCCCACAGATGCGCGCCATGACGCACGAGGTGCCGGCGCTTCTCGACCAGACCGCCGACGCACAGCTTCAGCAACGCGTGCGCGTCGTCGACCGGCAATGGCAGCTCGAACTCCTGCCGCGTGGTGCCGGCCTCGCGCGACTTGATGTTGAGGAACGCGAGATCGCCCTCGATCCGCACGCGGACCGACGCGTTCTGCGCGCCGCTGGCGATCGACGCGGCGTCGTTGAGATAGCCCTGCGCCATCGGCACGACCGCGTGCGCGGCCGCGCGCCAGGCGTCGGTCGTGACGAGGAACTTGCGCTCGATCTCGATGCCCATGCGGTGCTCAGCGCTTCTCGAACAGGGCGATGGATTCGACGTGCGCGGTCTGCGGGAACATGTCCATGACCCCGGCATCGGCGAGCGTCCAGCCGCGCTCGTTGACCAGATAACCCGCATCACGCGCGAGCGATGCCGGATGGCAGCTGACGTAGACGATGCGCTTGAAGCGCTCCAACGGCAGCTGGCGCAGCACGTCGATCGCGCCCGACCGCGGCGGATCGAGCAGCAGCTTGTCGAACCTCTGGCGCATCCACGACGTGCTGCGCTGGTCCTGGGTGAGATCGGCCGCGTGGAACTGCGCGTTCGCCAGCCCGTTGTGGGCCGCGTTTTCCCTGGCCCGCGCCACCAGTCCGGCTTCGCCTTCCACGCCGACCACCTCGCGCACGCGGCGCGCCAGCGGCAGGGTGAAATTGCCGAGTCCACAGAACAGATCGAGCACGCGGTCGTCGGGCTGCACGTCGAGCAGCTCGAGCGTGCGCGCGATCATCGTGCGGTTAAGGCCCGCATTGACCTGGATGAAATCCAGCGGCCGGAACTTGAGTTCGATGTCCCAGTCTTCGAGCCGGAACGACAACGCCGGTGCCTCGGGCCACAGCGCATGCACACTGTCGTTGCCGCCGGGCTGCAGGAAGATCGCCATGCGGTGCTGCTGGCCGAACGCGAGCAGCGCAGCCGTGTCGGCATCGCTCAAGGGCTGCAGATGGCGGAACACCAGCGCGATGCCGTCGAACTCGGGGCGCGGATCGCCGGCGATGAATTCGATCTGCGGCAGCGTGCTGCGCGCGTCCATGCTGTCGATCAGCTGTGCCAGCGCGGGAATGATCGCAGCGATCGGCGGGATCACCGTGTGGCATTCCTGCAGCTCGGCGACGAAGCGCGGATCGCGCTCGCGGAAGCCCACCAGCGTCTTGCCCTTCTTCTCCACCCGCTTGACCGAGAACCGGCCCTTGCGGCGATAGCCCCAGGCGTGGTCGACGAGCGGCGCCATCCAGCGCTTGGGCGTGACGTGGCCGATGCGCTCGAAGTTCTCGCGCAACACGCGGTCCTTGGCGATGATCTGCTGCTCGGCATCGAGATGCTGCAGCACGCAGCCACCGCACGTGCCGAAATGCGGACAGCGCGGCGTGATCCGGTGTTCGGACGCGCGCAGCACCTCGAGCGTCACCGCCTCGTCGAAACTGCGCGAGCGCGCGAAGCGCTGGGCGACGACCTGCTCACCCGGCAGCGCGCCGGTGACGAACAGCGCCTTGCCATCCGGCAACCGCGCGACGCCGCGGCCGTCGTGCGTGAGGTTGAGGACATCGACCTCGAAGGGGGTCTGATCGAGACGTTTACGGGCCACGTGGCGAAGGCTGCGGGCAGAAGGGCCGCACATTGTCGCAGAAGCGGTGCGCGGACTGCCCGGCCCGGAATGCAGAAGGCCGCCCGCAGGCGGCCTTCGCACGCATCCTCGAAGCGCCTTACTTCTGCGTCCAGCTCCCGCCCTGCTGGTACCACCAGCCGGCACGCGCGCTCGAGATCCACTGACGCGCGAACACGTCGCGGATCTGCGATTCCCACTCGGGATGCCCATTCGCGACCGCGATCTCGCGATACACCGCCTGGCGATCGCGGTTGTCGTCGGCGACGGCCGAGTTCACCGCGACGCGATCCTTGATCGGCAGCTGCGAGGCATCGCGCACGACGATCGAGCCGTTGCCGCCGAAGCCCAGCGCGCCGGAATCGAAATGCGGACGCAGCGTGCCGTTGAAGCGCTGCTCCATGCGCGCCTGGATCGCCTGGATCGCGGGCGTGCGGATGCTGATGTCGGGCGTCTGCGCCTGCGCGCTGCCGATGCCGATCAGCATCCAGGGATCGAACCGCGTCGAGGTCTGGGCCATGCCGCCGCCCGGCACCGTCGCAGGCGGTGTGTCGGTCGCCGGCGCCTGGTCGCCGATCACGTTCTCGACGAACTCGCGCGCCGCTTCCTTCGCTTCGGCGGCGGGAAAATACACATTGATCGTCACGCAGGCGGTCAACGCCAGTGCGGCCACGGCCGGCAAACCCATCCAACGCGCCATCGACACTCTCCTGTCAGAAATTCGAACGCCGGTCATTCGATCACCGGCGCGACGTCACCGCCTGCGGCGGCTGCCAGGCGCTCGACGAGGGTGGGCCAATCGACGTCGCGATTGAATCCCACGACGTCGAGTCGCGGCAGGCCGGCGCCTTGGACGATAGTAAAGGCGTTGCCCTCTGAACGCAGGCCACCCATCCGGCAGACCGCATTGCGCAGGCGGCACGAGATGCCGATGCCGCGATAGCCGAAGTCGTCGAACAGCGCGATCGCCCGGCCCTGCAACGTGGTCACGAACGAGGCGTCGCCAACGCTGGAGATGTCCTGCACCGCGCGCTGGCTGATGCGCTGGCGCACGCCGCGCGCGGCCTCGGTGTGCAGTTCGGCATCGAAAGCGGTCGCGTTCCAGTCCACCAGACGCAGGCCGTCGATCCGCCCGTGGAGTCTGCCCTCGATGCTGCCGAAGCCGAACACGCCGGTCAGCGCGTGCAGATCGAGTGCCGACAACGCGAGATCGCCGGTGACCGTCGGCAGCACGCCGAACGGCCGCTCGATCGCCAGTGACGACACGTCGATCCGACCATCGAACAGCTCCATCGACAGGCCGCCATCGAAATCGATGCGGTTGTCGGCATAGCGCACCGTCGGAATGCGACCGGCGAGCGTGCCTTCGAATGCCGGCCAGTCGAGCGATTTCGCGAGCACGCCGATGTCGAGCGCATCGAGGCGCAACGCGGTCTGCATCCGCAGCCCAGTCTCGTCCGCGGGTGGCTGCAGCTGCAGCGATTCGAAGCCGATCTCGCCTCCGAGGAACGAGAACGCGACCGGCTCGCGCAGGCGCAACAGGCCGGCGCCGCTTTCCAGACTCCACGCCGCCGCATCGAAGGGCATGCCGTACAGCGCGCCCCCGCGCCAGGCGAATGCGCTGCGCACGGGGTCCGACGCCGAGTAGCGCACCGCCCCGTCCAGCCGATCAAGCCGGAAGCGGCCGCCGGCGTCGCCGATGTCGAGATGGCGCAACGCGACATCGGCCTTGCGCAGCGTCGCGCCCTCGAGTTCGAGTCCGGCACGGAAGCCGCCCGACAGCGACAGACCCGGCACGCCGGCCGGGCCCAGCCAACCGGACAGATAGCGGGCCGGCAGCGCCGTGGTGTCGTCGCTGGCCAGCGTGAGTGCGAGTGCACCGATGCCGAAGTCCTGCGTCAGGCGCGCGTGGCCGTCGACGCGCAAGGCGTCGCCGTCGCGCCACTGCAACCGCGGCAGCGCCCAGTCGCCATCGCCGACGCGGGTCATGTCGACGCCGATGCCGACCGGCGTCTCCGGCAACGACACATAGGCATTGCCGAACAGCAGTTCGCCGCCGCGCAGGCGCCCATCGACGCGCGCCTGCAATGCGTCGTCCGGCAACGTCAGGCGTATCTCGAGATCGCCATCGACATCGCCGGCGGCGATGCTGCCGTCGTCGGTCTCCAGTGCCAGCCCGGCGATCGCGAGATCGGCGTCCACGCGCATCGGTCGATCGGCCGGTGCCGTGATCCGGACGTCGCCATCCAGCGTGCCCCCGGTCAACCGCGCCGACGCCCAGCCCGCGCGGATCAGCGCTTCGACCCAGGCGGCGGGTACGCGTCGCAGATCGATCCGGGTGGCGTCGGGCGCGGCCGCGTTACGCGACAGGCCGACACGCGCGTTGCCGCCCGTCAGCGTGGCCGTCGTGGTAGCCGCGTCCAGCACCAGCGACAGCTGCAAGGGCGCGCCCTGCCCGGCGCGCAGCGGGCCGTCGCAGCGCCAGCGCGTGTCGTCGCCCACGGTCTCGCGGCGCAACGGGCAGCGCCAGTCGACCGCCTCGAAACGCCAGCCCAGTGCGCCGGCGTCGAAATCGCCGGCCCGCAGACGCAGCCGGCCGTCGGGCGCATCGGCCGGCCAGTCCAGCGTCAAGCGGACATCGCGCAGCGTCGCGCCGGCCGCCTCGACCTTCGAAACCCGGGCCTGGATCGACTGCGCCTGCACCGCGATCGGCACACAGGCGAGAAACAGGGGTAGGATCGACAGGACGGGACGCGGCATCGCCGCAGGATACCCGCGACATCGAGGACGCGATGAATCGATTGCTGCTGGTCGAGGACGACCCCACAAGCCGCAGTTTCCTGCAAGCCGCGAGTGCCGCACTGCCCGCCGAGGTCGATATTGCCGACTCGGTGGAAGCGGCCTACGCACTGGCCACTGTGAACGCATACGACGCCTGGCTGATCGACGCCAACCTGCCCGACGGCACCGGCAGCGCCCTGCTCGCCCGCCTGCGTGCGGACGGACGGACGACGCCGGCGATCGCCCACACCGCAGCGCGCGAACGCCGCGAACTCGACGCCTTGCGCGCCGAAGGGTTCGCGATCGCGGTCAGCAAGCCGGTGGCCGCCGACGCCTGGCTGGGCGCGATCCGTCGGGTCCTGGTCCGGCGCGGAGGCGCGCGGCCTGCCCCGCCCCTGATGCCGTTGCCCGACGCGCGACGCAGTGGCGAGGCGCCGCTGTGGAATGGAGAGACCGCACTGGCCGCGGTGGGCGGCGACAGCCGCAACGTGCGCGGCCTGCGCGAACTGTTCGTCGGTGAGCTCGACGGCACACGCGCCCGGATCGCGGCGGCGGCCACGGCGGGCGACGCGCATGCGATCCGCAACGACCTGCATCGCCTGCGCGCGGGCTGCGGCTTCGTTGGCGCCGAGCGCCTCGGACTGGCGGCGCGGACGCTGCACGTCGATCCGACCTCGACGAGCGCGCTGCAGAGCTTCCTCGACGCACTCGACGCCACCCGCACGAGCGCGAACGCGCTGGCGAACGCCTGAAGTCAGCGCCGCGACAGGTTCGCGGCCAGTTCCCAGGATTTCAGCCCACGCGGGCCGAGGTGATGCGACAGCACCGCCCGCAACGCGCGCCGCAGACTGGCCATGTCGGCCGCTTCCGGGGCGATGTCGGCCGCCAGCGCCAGCAAGGCATGTCCGGTGGCCGCGGCGCTGCGATCCGCCGCCTCGCCATCGCGCTGCAGACGACGCGGACCATGTTCGGGATCGAGTCGATACCGCGCCGCCGGCTCGATCTCATGGCCGTCGCCGTCGCTATCGAAGGCGAAACCCAGACCGATCGCGTCGAGCAGATCGCGCTCGAACCGGCGCAGCGTCCACGCCAGTCCGTCGAGCGCCAGCCGCTGTCGCACATCCGCGAATGCTTCGTAGAGTTCGGGCGCGGGATCCTGTCGCGGTGCGAGCCGCAGCACCAGTTCGTTGATGTAGAAGCCGGCGAGCATGGCATCGCCGGTGAGCCGGGGCGCGGCATCCAGCGATTCCGCGGACCGCAGCTGGGCGAGTTCGCCGCGCAGCACCGCGGTCAGGCGGATGTGCTGCAGCGGCTGCAGCGCGGCGCGGAGCACATGCTTCTTCGGCCCCTGTACGCCACGTGCAACCAGGCCCAGACGGCCGTGATCCAGGGTCAGCACTTCGACCAGCAGACTGGTTTCGCGCCAGGGCCGTGCATGCAGCACGAACGCGGGCTGGTCCTCGATGTGCACGGTCGGCCCGCGGCGTCAGCCGGCGCCGATCCGGGCCAGGAACGCCTCGCCGGTCAACTGCTCGTCCGAGCCTGTCAGCGCATACCAATGGGGTTTGGCGTCGATGAAGATTTCGGCTTCGAACCGCGCACCGGGAATCGCATCGAACAGACCGGCGGCCACGAAGTGCTGGCCGTCGCCGGTGCTGAGAAAAAACAGGCTGCTGCCGCAGGCGCTGCAGAACGCGCGCTCGGCCCAGTCCGACGATGCGAACCGGCGCACCAGCGCATCGCCGGTTTCGATGCGCACATCGTCGCCGGCCTGCAGCACCATCGCGGGACCGCCGTGCCAGCGACGGCACGCGCCGCAGTGGCAGGCGTGTACGGCGTGCGTCGTCGCCGGCACGCTGAGCGTGACGCCGCCGCACAGGCAGTGCCCGTGCAGACGGTCGGCGCTGTCGATGGATCCGCTCATGCGCGCGCCCCTCCTACTCGCCGTAACCGAGCGCCTTGAGCGCCGCCTCGTCGTCGGACCAGCCCTCACGCACGCGCACCCAGGTTTCCAGGAACACCTTGGCGTCGAACAGACGCTCCATGCCCATGCGCGCCTTGGTGCTCATGTCCTTGAGCCGGCTGCCGGCCTTGCCGATGACGATGGCCTTCTGGCCCTCGCGCTCCACCCAGATCACCGCGCCGATGCGCAGCATCCGGCCATCGAGGGCGAAGCTTTCGATCTCGACCGTGGTCGCGTACGGCAGCTCGTTGCCGAGCTGGCGCATCAGCTGCTCGCGCACCAGTTCACCGGCCAGAAAGCGCTGGCTCTTGTCGGTGATCTCGTCTTCGGCGAAGAGTGCGTCCTGCTCCGGCACCAGCGGCAGCACGGTCGACTTCAACTGTTCGAGACCCTTGCGCTTGAGCGCCGACAGCGGCACGACGCCGGCGAAGTCACGGCCTTCGGTCACCTTCTGCAGATACGGCAGCAGCAGCGTCTTGTCCTTGATCTTGTCGACCTGGTTGACGACCAGCACCACCGGCACGCCGGCCTCGTGCAGCGTGTCGAACGCGAGGCTGTCCTCGTCGTCCCAGCGGCCGGCGACGACGACCAGCAGCGCCACGTCGACGCCTTCCAGCGCGCCGCGCGCCGCGCGGTTCATGATCCGGTTCATCGCGCGCTTCTGCTCGTGATGGATGCCGGGGGTGTCGACCAGCAGCAGCTGGCCTTCCGGGAACGTCGCGATGCCCAGCAGGCGGTGACGCGTGGTCTGCGGACGGTTGGAGACGATGCTCACCTTGGCGCCGACGAGGGCGTTGACCAGGGTGGACTTGCCGACATTGGGTCGGCCGATGACGGCGACGTAGCCGGCATGGTGGGGCGTGGTATGGGGTTCGGTCATGTCCGCATTCTACGGAAATGCCGCTGGCGCGATGCAGGCAGCGTTCTGAGGGGCGTTGCGCGCGGCTCAGCCCGGCGCTTCAAGCAGGCCCATGACCGCTTCGGCGGCCTGCTGTTCGGCCGCACGGCGCGAACTGCCCTGCCCCTCGGCGGCCAGGCCGGCATCGTTGAGCGCGCAGCGCACGAGGAAGGTCTTGGCGTGCTCCTCGCCACTTTCCGACAGCAGCTCATACACCGGAAGTGCCTTCTGCCGCCCCTGCAGCCATTCCTGCAGACGTGTCTTGGCGTCCTTGGAAACGCGGCCGCTGGCCAGCGCGACCATGGTCTTCTCGAACAACGGCAACACCACCTCGCGGCAGGTGTCGAGACCCGCGTCGAGATAGACCGCCGCGATCACCGCTTCGAGCGCGTCGGACAGGATCGAGTCGCGCCGGTGACCGCCAGACTTGAGTTCACCCGGGCCCAGCACCAGACGGGCGCCGAGATCGAGTTCACGCGCGACCGCGGCCAGCGAGGACTCGCGCACCAGTTCCGCGCGGGCACGCGTCAACGTGCCTTCGTCGGCATTCGGCCAGCGGGCATAGAGCGACTCGGCGACCAGCGCACCGAGCACGGCGTCGCCGAGGAACTCCAGACGTTCGTTGTGCGGGGCGCCGGCACTGCGATGCGTCAGCGCCTGGATCAGCAGCTCGGGATCACGGAAGACGTGCCCGGCGAACCGACCCTGCTGACGGTCAAATTCCGTCGCCACCACGGGTCAGCGTCTGGGTCGCGTGGAACTTGCCCACGACGTCGAGGTTGAACACCAGCGGACGACGCACTTCGTACTGCACGTCCATCTGCCAGCCGTTGTCGGCACGGCGGATCTTCACGTTCTCGGGCTTCACGTTCTCCGAGTAGCTGATGTACAGCCGGCGGAAGAACAGGTCCTGGATACGGGCCGGGTCGGAGGCGGCGGTGCCCGGCTCGCTGGCCAGCCCCTTGAGCGCGGCCTTGACGCTGTAGTACTCCGAATACATCGGAAACAGCTTCATGCCGACATAGGCGAAGAAGCCGACAACTGCCAGGACGATGATGAATCCCAGCAGGGTGATGCCGCGTTGCGTGCGTTTCATGGACGTCCCCTCGAGCCGATGCCGTTGGTCACTTGATGCCCTGACCGATCCTTCCCCAGTCGACCCAGCCCGGCGCGGCGGTATCGACGTTCATCCAGATCAGGAACGCCTTGCCGCGCAGTTGGGTCTCGGGAAGCGTACCCCAGAAGCGCCCGTCATCGCTGCGGTCACGGTTGTCGCCCATGACGAAATAATGGCCCTGCGGCACGTGGAACGTGCCCTCGCCCAGATGGAAGGGCGCGGCCTGGTCGATGTGCAGGATCTGGTGGCTGCGGCCGGGCATCTGCTCGGTCATGAGCGAGGCGCCGGTCATCTCCGCGCCGCGGCCCACGCCCTCGTAGGTGCCCACGCGCTGGTACTCGAACGGGGTGCCGTTGACGAACACCTGGTTGTCGCGGAACTCGACCGTGTCGCCCGGCAGGCCGATCACACGCTTGATCCAGTCCTGGTCGGGATGCTGGGGCGGGCGGAACACCACCACGTCACCACGCACCGGCTCGCCGATGTCGATGATTTTCTTGTTGGTGATCGGCAGACGGATGCCGTAGGCGAACTTGTTGACCAGGATGAAATCGCCGATCAGCAGGGTCGGCATCATCGAGCTGGACGGAATGCGGAACGGCTCGGAGACGAAGCTGCGCAGGATCAGCACGACGAACAGCACCGGGAAGAACGCCTTCGCGTAATCGACGACGATCGGTTCCTTCTCCTCGAGCAGTCCGGCGCGGCGCGCGCGCGCCTTGGCCAGCACCAGCTTGTCGAGCAGCCAGATGACGCCGGTGAGCAGCGTCAGCACGACCAGGGCGGTCTCAAACCATTTCATGCAGCATCCTCGGACACGGGATCGGACGGCCGCGCTGGGCCGCCGCTATGAAAACACGAATCAGGACTCGCGCGACGTGCTCAGCACCGCCAGGAAGGCTTCCTGCGGGATCTCCACGCGGCCGACCTGCTTCATGCGCTTCTTGCCTTCCTTCTGCTTTTCCAGAAGCTTCTTCTTGCGCGAGATGTCGCCGCCGTAACACTTGGCCAGCACGTTCTTGCGCAGTGCCTTGACCGTCGTGCGGGCGATGACCTGGGCGCCGATCGCGGCCTGGATGGCCACGTCGAACTGCTGGCGCGGAATCAGATCCTTCATCTTCTCGGTCAGCTCGCGGCCGCGGCGATCGGCGTGGCTGCGATGCACGATCAGCGACAGCGCGTCGACCTTGTCGCCGTTGATCAGCGTGTCCACGCGCACGAACGGGCCGGCGTCGAAACGCACGAAGTGATAATCCAGCGAGGCGTAGCCGCGGCTGGCGGATTTCAGCTTGTCGAAGAAGTCGAGCACCACCTCGGCCATCGGCAGTTCGTAGCTGATCTGCACCTGGCTGGCGAGGTACTGGATGCCGATCTGCATACCGCGCTTGTCTTCGCAGAGCTTGATGATCGCGCCGATGTAGGCCTCGGGCGTGAGGATGTTGGCGCGGATGATGGGCTCGCGCACTTCCTGGATCAGGTTCGCCTGCGGCAACTTGGCCGGGTTGTCCAGCGGCATGACCTCGCCGTCGGTCTTGAGCACCTCGTAGATCACCGTCGGCGCGGTGCTGATCAGGTCGAGGTCGTACTCGCGTTCCAGACGCTCCTGCACGATTTCCATGTGCAGCATGCCGAGAAAGCCGCAGCGGAAACCGAAGCCCATGGCTTCCGAACTTTCGGGTTCGAAGCGCAGCGCGGCATCGTTGAGGCGCAACTTGTCGAGCGCTTCTCGCAGATCCGGGAAATCCTCGGCATTGACCGGAAACAGGCCCGCGAACACGCGCGGCTGCATTTCCTGGAAACCGGCCAGCGGCGTCTCGGCGGGCTTCGCGGCCAGGGTCAGCGTGTCGCCGACCGGCGCGCCATGGACGTCTTTGATCGACGCGGTGATCCAGCCCACCTCGCCCGCGCGCAGTGCCGGCAGTTCCTTGCGCTTGGGCGTGAACACGCCGACCTTGTCGACGTCGTGCGTGCGTCCGGTCGACATCACCAGGATCTTGCTCTTGGGCGTGATCTCGCCCTGCATCACGCGCACCAGCGACACCACGCCCAAGTAATTGTCGAACCAGGAGTCGATGATCAGCGCCTGCAGACGATCGGTGTCGCGCGGCTTCGGCGGCGGGATGCGATGCACGATCGCCTCGAGCACCTCCTCCACGTTGAGGCCGGTCTTGGCGCTCACCGCGACCGCGTCTTCGGCGTCGATGCCGATCACCGCTTCGATCTCGGCCTTGGCCTTTTCGATGTCGGCCGTCGGCAGGTCGATCTTGTTGAGCACCGGAATCACTTCCAGACCCTGCTCGATCGCCGTGTAGCAGTTGGCGACCGACTGCGCTTCCACGCCTTGTGCCGCGTCGACGACCAGCAGCGCGCCTTCGCACGCGGCCAGCGAGCGGCTGACCTCGTAGGAGAAGTCGACGTGCCCGGGCGTGTCGATGAAGTTCAGATGGTAGGTCTGCCCGTCGCGCGCCTTGTAAGGCAGCGACACCGACTGCGCCTTGATCGTGATGCCGCGCTCGCGCTCGATCGGATTCGAGTCGAGCACCTGCGCTTCCATCTCGCGCGCCTGGAGGCCGCCACAGATCTGGATGATGCGATCGGCGAGCGTCGACTTGCCGTGGTCGACGTGGGCGATGATGGAGAAGTTGCGGATGTTCCGCATCGGATCGTGGGTCATTGGGCGGCGGCCGGGCCGTCGTCGAAAAGGTAACGGGCGATTATCGCACAGCGCCCGCGTCGCACGCGGCCGGCGGATCGGGACGGGTGCGCCGTTCACCACGCCGGCCCGCCCGCATACGAAGACGGCCCGCGGAATGCGCGGGCCGTGGATGTCGCATCGTTGAAGCGATTGATCAGCGTTCGGCGGTCTCCGACACGGTGATCGCGCGGTACTGGGTCGCGCCGCCGCGTCCGCGGACCAGCAGCATCACCGTATCGCCCGGCTTGACGCTCTGCAGCGCCCGGTCGAGCGCGGCCGCGCTGCCCACCGGCGTGCGACCGACGCGCAGGATCACGTCGCCCTGGGTGATGCCGGCGTTCGCCGCCGGGCCGCGGCCGGCGCTGGCGACGAGGACGCCTTCATCACCGGCGAGCCCGAACTGGCGCCGCTGGGCGGCGTCGAGATCACGGCCGGTGATGCCCAGCGGGTTGCCGCTCGCCGCCGATGCAGGCGCCGGTTCGCCCCGCGTCGTCGTGCTCGCCGTCGCCGAATCGAGCGCGGTCAGGGTGACGTCGAAGTCGCGCGTGCGGCCTTCGCGCAGGATGCGCATGCGCACCTTGGTGCCCGGCGTCTTGCCACCGACCAGCGGCGGCAGTTCGCTCGACGCGACGATCTCGGTGCCGTCGACGGCGCGGATCACGTCGCCGGGCTCGATACCCGCACGCTGCGCCGGACTGCCCGGCAGCACTTCCTGCACCAGCGCACCCTTGGTGTCGGGCAGCTTGAAACCGGCCGCGGCTTCCGAGGTGACATTGGACACCTGCACGCCGAGCGAACCCCGCTGCACGCTGCCGGTCTTCTTGATCTGTTCGGCCACGTTCGCCGCGAGATCGATCGGAATCGCGAAACTCACGCCCATGTAGCCGCCGGAGTTGCTGAAGATCTGCGAGTTGATGCCGATCACCTCGCCCGATACATTGAGCAGCGGACCGCCCGAATTGCCCTGGTTGATCGGCACGTCGGTCTGGATAAAGGGCACGTAGCGCTGGTCGGCGTACTGGTTGGAACGCGCCACGGCGCTGACGATGCCGGCGGTCACCGACTGCTCGAATCCAAACGGCGAGCCGATCGCGACCGCCCACTGGCCCGGCTTCACGCTCGCACCGTTGCCGAAGCGCAGCGTCGGCAGGCCGGTCGCATCGATCTTGAGCACCGCGACGTCCGATTCGGCATCGCTGCCGACGACCTTGGCGGTGAACTCGCGGCGGTCCGACAACCGCACCTTGACCTCTTCCGCGCCGTCGACGACGTGGTGGTTGGTCAACAGATAGCCATCGGCCGAGATGATGAAACCTGTGCCCATCGAGGTGCCGCGGGGCACGGCGCCGCCACGGCCCGGACCACCCGGACCGCCCGGCATTTCGAAACCCGGGCCGAAGAAGCGGCGGAAGATCTCGGGGATCTGCGCGTCGTCGGGCATCTGCTGACCGCGCGTCTGTCGCGCGCCGATCGTCGATTCGATGCTGACCACGGCCGGCGCCACGCGCTCGACCAGACGGGTGAAGTCGGGAAGACCCGAGACCAGCGGCGCTTCGGGGGTCGACGACACGCTGGCCGCGGCATCGGCCGGGGTCTGCGCGCCGGATTGCGCGGTGGCGTTGGGCAGCAGGAAGGCAGTGGTGCCGGCCGAAAGTACGGCGACGAGCGACACCGCGAGCAGGGATTTCTTCATCGAGGACATGGCGGACTCTGAGGGGGATGTGCGATGCGACACGATGCAGCGGCCATCAAGTGGCCGCGCATCGCGTCAGAAGGCGGACCGGAACGGCTCAGGGCACCGCGCGCAATTGCGGCCGCGCGGCATCGGCGGGGTCGACCGGAAAGCTCGGCAGCACGTTGCTGGCCGACGCCTGCGGCGCCCCCCAAGACGGTGCGGCGAAGGCATCGCCGTAGCGCACCGAGAAGCTGCTGTTGGCCGACAAGGACGAGGCCTTCGGCCAGGGACGCGACACCGCGGGCGCTTCCGGAAGACCGGTCGCGATCACCGTCGCAGACGTCGGCGCACGCGACGCGATCGCGTCATTCGTGGCGACCGGCCGCGGCGGCGCAGCGGACGCGACCATGCGGGATTCCGACGCCTGACGCGTCTGCGTATTGCGCAGCGCGGCGCGCTGTGACTGGCCGCGCGAGGCGCGATCGCCATTGCCGCGACGCGGCACTTCTGCGACTGCCAGCGCGGCGGCGCCGGCGACTGCCGCGGTGGCTTCGAGCGGCGATGCCGACACGAGCGCGGACGCATCGGCGGTCGCATCGTGGGCACCGGGCGTGACCGGCGCGATGGGCGCCGCGTCGGCGACCATCGGCAGCACGTCGTCCGCATCGTCGAAAGACGCACCCGGACGGCCCACGAACAGCGCCACCAGAGCGACCGATGCCGCCAGCGCGGCGCCACCGCCCCAGCGCAACAGACGCGGACGCTTCGCCGTCGCGACCGGTGCGATCACCACGTCGCCGGCCGCAATGCCGCGCGCGATGCGGTCGGCGAAATCGGGCGGCAGCAGCGAGACCTGACGGCCCCGCAAAACATCGCCGCAGACCTGCCAGCGCTCGAAGCAGCCGGACAGTTCCGCATCGTGCTCGAGCCGGCGGCGCAGGAAGCGCGCCTGGTCCTGCGACAGCTCGCCATCGAGCATCGTCGACAGCTGCTGGCGGTGGAACCGCTCGAGCTTGTCGGGGTCGGGGCCGATCTGCAGGGTGTCGATGTCGTCGGCAGTGTTCATCGGGTCACGCGCTCCACTTGTCTTTCGTTGTCCATCAAAGGTCGCAGTTCGCGATCGATCGCTTCTCGCGCCCGGAAGATCCGGGAGCGGACGGTGCCGATCGGGCACCCCATGCGTTCGGCGATCTCGTCGTAGCTCAGACCGTCGACTTCGCGCAGGTTGATCGCGACCCGGAGTTCCTCGGGCAATGCTTCGACCGCGCGCATCACCGTTTGTTCCAGCTGCTGGCGCATCAGTTCACGCTCGGGCGTATCACTGTCGCGCAGACGGATGCCGCTGTCGAAATGCTCGGCGTCCTCGACATCGATGTCGTCGGTCGGCGGCCGGCGGTTGTGCGCGACCAGATGGTTCTTGGCCGTGTTGACCGCGATCCGGTGCAGCCAGGTGTAGAACTGCGCATCGCCGCGGAAGTTCCCCAACGCGCGGTAGGCGCGGATGAAGGTTTCCTGGGCGACGTCCTGTACTTCGCTCCAGTCGGACACGTAACGGCCGATCAACGCCGCGATCCGGTGCTGGTACTTGCGTACCAGCAGATCGAACGCCGCGGTGTCGCCCGCCTGCACCCGCTTGACCAGTTCCTCGTCCAGTTGAATCCGCTCCTGGCTGTCGTGCTCTTCGACCATCGGGCCGGATCTCCTTGGGGACACCCGGCCTGGCTCGGGTAGTTGTGACAGGTCACTGCGCGAAAAGTTCCGTCACAGGCGGTGTGGCATCGTCGCCGCGTCACCGTGCTGCATGTCTTGGGGCGGCGCCCGCGCCCTGCAAGTCGTCAGGGCGCCTCCCGTTCGATCCCGCACGCGGCGCTCGATTCAAACGCCACTTTCAAGCGCCGATTTGACGGCGTGGAAGCAACCTCGGGATCATAGGCGGATCCCCCATACCTTCAAGAATGGTGCCGTATGTTCGCAGGCCTCGACGGGCTTCGCTTCAGTCATTGGCAAGCCGAGCCGCGCGAAGACGGTGTGCTCGTGCTGTCCTTCGACCGCGCCAACGAATCGGTCAACACATTCGCGCAGGACGTGCTGATCGAACTCGACGCCCTGCTCGAACGCCTTGCGCTCGATCCGCCCAAGGCGCTGGTCATCCGCTCGGCCAAGGCCAAGGGCTTCATCGCCGGCGCCGACATCCGCGAGTTCCAGGCCTTCGACGCCAAGGGCACGATCGGCGATTCGATCCGCCGCGGCCAGATGACGTTCCAGCGCCTGGCCGAGCTGCCCTGCCCCACGGTCGCGGCGATCCACGGTTTCTGCATGGGCGGCGGCACGGAGATTTCGCTGGCCTGCGACTACCGCGTCGCCAGCGACGATCCGTCGACGAAGATCGGTCTGCCCGAGGTCAAGCTCGGCATCTATCCGGGCTGGGGCGGCAGCGTGCGCCTGCCGCGACTGGTCGGTGCGCCGGCTGCGTTCGACATGATGCTGACCGGTCGCGCGCTGTCGGCGAAGGCCGCGCGCGGCATCGGCCTGGTCGACAAGGTGGTCGAGCCGGCACTGCTGGTCGATGCGGCGATCGCACTCGCGCGCAAGGGCACGACGCGCCCGTTCAAGCAGCGCTTCCTGGGCTGGGCGACGAACATCTGGCCGGTGCGCCAGGCGCTGGCGCCGGTGCTGGTCAAGCAGGTCGCGCGCAAGGCGAAGAAGCAGCACTACCCCGCGCCCTACGCGATGATCGAAACCTGGCGCCGCGCGTCGGGCGACACGCGCAGTCTGCTGGCGGCGGAACGCAAGTCGGTGGTCAAGCTCGCCGGCACACCGACCGCACGCAACCTCACCCGCGTGTTCTTCCTGATGGAGCGCCTCAAGGGCCTCGGCGGCAAGGCCGCGAGCGGTCAGGCACCGATCCGCCGCGTGCACGTGGTCGGCGCCGGCGTCATGGGCGGCGACATCGCGGCGTGGTCGGCCTGCAAGGGCTTCGACGTCACCCTGCAGGACCGCGAACAGCAGTTCATCGACAAGGCGCAGGCCCGCGCCGCGACGCTGTTCGAGAAGAAGGTCAAGGATCCGGCCAAGCGCCCCGAAGTCGCCGCGCGCCTGCGCTCCGATCTCGCCGGCACCGGCATCGCCGATGCCGATCTGGTGATCGAGGCGATCGTCGAGAACGCCGAGGCCAAGCGCAGCCTCTATGCCGATGTCGAGCCGCGCTTGCCGGTCGATGCGCTGCTGACGACGAACACCTCGTCGATTCCGCTCGACGAACTGCGCACCGGCGTGCAGCGTCCGGGCCAGTTCGCCGGCCTGCACTACTTCAATCCGGTCGCGTCGATGCCGCTGGTCGAGATCGTCCACCACGACGGTGTCGACGAGGTCACCGCGCAGCGTCTGGCCGCGTTCTGCAAGGCCATCGACAAGCTGCCCGTCCCGGTTGCCGGCACACCGGGCTTCCTGGTCAACCGCCTGCTCTTCCCGTACATGCTCGAAGCCGCGAGCGCCTACGCCGAAGGCATTCCGGGCAAGGCGATCGACAAGGCTGCAGTCGACTTCGGCATGCCGATGGGCCCGATCGAGCTGATCGACACCGTGGGTCTGGATGTCGCCTCCGGCGTCGGCCAGGAACTCGCGCCGTTCCTCGGCCTGCGGATTCCCGCCTCGCTCGCCACGCCACCCGAACCGGGCCAGCGCGGCAAGAAGGATGGCCAGGGTCTCTACACCTGGGTCGAAGGCAAGGCGCAGAAGCCCGAACTGCCGAAGGACTACAAGGCGCCGGAGGATCTGCAGGACCGCCTGATCCTGCCGCTGCTCAACGAGGCCGTCGCCGCGCTGCACGACGGCGTGGTCGCCGATGCGGATCTGCTCGATGCGGGCGTGATCTTCGGCACCGGCTTCGCGCCGTTCCGCGGTGGCCCGATCCAGTACATCCGCGAGACCGGCGCCGACGTCATCGTCGAACGCCTGCGCACCCTGCAGGCGCGCCACGGCGACCGCTTCGCACCGCGTCCGGGATGGGACAATCCGGCGCTGCAGCCGGTGCCGCGTACGGCGTGAATCAGGTCACGACGGCCGCGTTCGATGACGCGGCCATGGGGCATCTGATCCGACACTTTCCTGTGGATGCGCGCTTGGGCGCGATGGGTATTTTCCGAAGTCCCGCACGCGCGCAAGCGCGCGCCCACCGATGCATCCCATCCTGGAATCCGTCCGACGGTCAGTCCGAATGCCGCGTCGCCAGCGCCGCGGCGCGCGATTCCAGCGCGGCGATCAGCGCGTCGCGCTCTGAAGCCGTCAGATCGAGCATCTCGAACGCGTCGCCGAAGAACAGGCCGTCGAACGCGAGCGTGACCAGCAGCGCTTCGACGAAATCCGGGCCCAGTTCGCGCAGGCGCGCGGCATGCGTGGCGGCGTACTGCCGCGGCGAATCCATCAACTCGGGCGTATTGACCGCCGCGGCGATGAAAGACTGGGTTGCCTTCGGGCCATGCAGCCGCTTGGCCTCCAGTCCCTGGCGCTGGGCGTGCACGAACGCCTGCAGGTAGCCGCCCGGATTAGCCGGGAACATCGTCTCGGCCATCTCCAGATCGCGATGGTGCTGGTCCATGTGGTGCTCGACCACGCCCTTGAGCAACAGGTCCTTGCTCGCGAAGTGGTACAGCAGGCCGCCCTTGCTGACGCCGGCCTCCGCGGCCACGGCGTCGAGGGTCAGGTGCGCGGCGCCGACGCGATCGGAAACGGCGAGCGCCGCATCGAGGATGCGGGCGCGGGCGTCGCTGCGGGGCTTGCGGGTGGTCATGGGCGCGCGTCTTGACGAAGGAACCGGGATTCTAGACTATACCGTCCAGTCGGTTTAGTTCGCCTGAAGGAAGTCCGCATGCAAGCCCGTCCGAATCCGCCCAGACTCGCGCTGCCACGGGTGCAACCGGCCGTGCCGGATGCCTATGCGGCCCTGGGCTGGATCGAGGAATTCACCGAACTCGCGCGGCTGGCGATCGACGAAGAGGACGACGAAGTCCTGCGCCGCGGTTACGAAGACGAACTGCTGCGCCGCGCCGTGTATCTGCGCGCAGCGGGTCTGTTCGACGTCATGGACATCCGGCATCCCGCCCTTCGCGCGATGCTCGAGGACGCGCGCTGAGCGCATCCGTCGCGACGAGACGCCCGCGCGACGCGGGCGACGGACTCACATCGTGTGGGTCGACTTCTCGGATTGCAGCGTGCCGGCGAGCAACGTCTCGATCCGGTTCTTGACCGCCTCGCCTTCCGGCGTCTCGGCGAACTGCACGCCGACACCCGCGGTGCGGTTGCCCTGCGCGCCGGCCGGCGTCACCCACACCACCTTGCCGGCAGTCGGCAGGCGATCGCTGGATTCGGGCAGCGTCAGCAGCAGGAACACCTCGTCGCCGAGGAAATAGCGCTTCGGCGTCGGCACGAAGATGCCGCCGTGCTTGAGGTACGACATGTACGCGTTGTACAGCGCGGCCTTGTCCTTGACGGCGAGCGACAGGATGCCCTGACGTGCCCCAGCAGCGGTTGCGCTCATGGATCGGTTTCCAGCGAAGAAGTCAGTTGCGGGCGACGGTACCGCGCCAGGCCAGCAGCAGCTCGGCGATGGCGAGATCGGCGCGCACCGTGGTCCTGAGCAGATCACGGGTGCGGTTGGCGGCGTCGAACCACGCGGCCAGCTTCCCGATTCCCGTGACATCGGTCAAGCCGGATGCACGCGCGAGCGCGAGATCGGCGGCATGCGCGACGCGTTCGGCCGCATCGTCGCCATTGGCCCAGCGCTGCGCGGTGGCGACGACCGGCAGTTCGCCCTTCGCCACCCCGGCGAGATCCTTGGCGACTTCGCGACGCAGCGCCATGCCGCCACCGTCGAGCCATTCGGCGGCGAGACCGGGATGCCCGCGCGCGGCATCGAGCGCTTCGACCGCGTCCGCCTCGCGATGGCCGCGCCCCGCGAGCCAGGCCAGCGCTTCCTCGCGCGGCGGCAGGCGGAACTCGATGCGCTGGCAGCGGCTGCGGATCGTCGCCGGCAGGCGCAGCGGATTGGCGGCCACCAGCCACAGGTGGCGGCCGGGCTGCGGCTCTTCCAGCGTTTTCAGCAGCGCGTTGCAGGCGGACGTGTTGACCGCATCGGCCGGATCGACGATCGCGACCTGCGCGCTGCCGTACTGCGGCGTCAGCGACAGTTTCGCCGACAGCTCGCGGATCTGGTCGATGACGATTTCGGTGCGCAGCCTGGTGCCGTCCTTGGTCGGCACGAACGAGACGCTGTGGAAATCGGGATGCGTGCCGGCCGCGAGCAGTTGCGCGCTGCGCACTTCGCGATCCAGACCGAGCACGTGCGCGGCGAGCGCATCGGCGACCGCGCGCTTGCCCAGACGCGCCGGCCCGCAGAACAGCAGCGCATGGCCGAGCCGGCCGCTGTCGAGCGCAGCGCGCACCTGGTCGTGGATGCGCGCCTGCCAGGGTGCGAATGCGGGCTGCGCGCTCATGCGACGGCCCGCGCCGCCTGCAGCGCCTGTACGGCGTCCGCGGCGACGACATCGGCGCTGCGCGTCGCGTCGATGACGCGGATGCGCTGCGGTTCGGCCTGCGCGCGGGCGAGAAACGCACTGCGCACGCGCTCGAAGAATGCGTCCTGCTCGGCCTCGATACGATCGGGAGACGCATCGCGTCCACGCGCACGTTCGCGACCCTGGGCCACGCCGAGATCGAGCAGCAGCGTGATCGCCGGCGCGATGCCGACGTGCGCCGCTTCGAGCGCGGCAATGCGCGCCGGATCGATGCCGCGGCCGCCGCCCTGGTAGGCAAAACTGGAATCGGTAAAGCGGTCGCTGATCACCCAGGCGCCGCGTTCGAGCGCAGGCAAGATCGTCTCCTGCACATGCTGGGCACGCGCGGCGAACATCAGCAGCAGCTCGGTGTCCGGCCGCGCGGGTTCGTGGCCGGGATCGAGCAGCAGGCCACGGATGAGTTCGGCCAGCGGCGTGCCACCCGGCTCGCGGGTGCACACCACTTCGTCGCCGTCCGCCGCCAGCGCATCGCGCAGGGCGCGCAGCACGGTGGTCTTGCCGGCGCCCTCGCCGCCTTCGATCGTCACGAAACGCGGAAACGTGCGGAGTGCGCTCACGCGCCGTCGTCCGCTGCGCCGGTGGCGGCTTCGACTTCCACCTCGTTCGGCGGCGCGGCTTCACCGCCTGCCGCCGCTTCGGCCGCATTGCCGCTGCTGGCGTCGCCGCTGCCGAATTTGGAGCGGTAACGGCGCACGTATTCGCGAACCGCGACGTTGTGCGCGGCGTAGGTCGGCGAGAACACATGGCGGCCGCTGCCGTCGCCAACTGCGACGAAATACAGTGCATTGCCGTCTTCGGGATGCGTCGCGGCGTGGATCGCTGCGGCACCGGCCATCGCGATCGGCGTCGGCGGCAGGCCGTCACGGGTATAGGTGTTGTACGGCGTGTCGGTCTGCAGATCGCTGCGGCGGATGTTGCCGCCGTAGGCGGTGCCCATGCCGTAGATCACGGTCGGATCGGTCTGCAGGCGCATGCCGATCTTCAACCGGCGGTTGAACACGCCCGAGATCGCCGGACGCTCTTCGGCGATGCCGGTCTCCTTCTCGATGATCGAGGCCAGCACCAGCACCTGCTCGCGGTCACGCAATTCCAGGCCGTCGGCGCGCGATTCCCAGGCACGATCGACCGCGGTTTCCAGCGCGGTGTTCGCGCGGCGCAGCAGGTCCACGTCGCTGTCGCCGGTGGTGTAGAGATACGTCTCTGGCAGGAACCGGCCTTCGGGATGCACGCCGGGCTTGCCGAGCGCGTCCATCAGCGCCGCGTCGTCGATGTCCTGCAGCGTCTGCACCAGCGGCTGTGCGCGGCCGAGCGCGGCGCGCAGCTCGCGGATGTTCCAGCCTTCGACGATCGTGAAGCGGTGATGGATGACCTTGCCGTCGCGCATGCGCACCAGCAGATCGCGCGGCGTGGTCGTCGGGTCGAGCGGATACTCGCCGACCTGGATGCGCGCATCGGCGCCCAGCTCGCGCGCCAGCAGGCGCCATTCGAGTTCGTGCCCCTCCACCGCGCCGGCCTCGCGCAGGCGACCGAGCACGCGCTGGAACGAATCGCCGCGTGCGACCACCAGCGTACCGTCGGTCGACAGGCCGGCCAGCGGCGCGTCCGCGAAGCGGGTGTAGCGCGCGTGCAGGAACCAGGCAGTGAGACCGGCCAGCAGCGCGACGATCACGAGCCCACCCAGCAGGATCTTGCCGATGCGGCGACGGGGACGTGGCGGTGCGGATTCGGTCATGGGCGGCGTGGGCCGTCGATGCGGGAGGGCGTGCAGGATACCGTGGCCGGCGGACGACCATGCAATGCATGGCCGCTGCGCGTGACTTCCCCCGTGTCAGACGGCACATCCCATGCGCGCGGAGCCCGTCATGCAGCAGACCCGGATCACCGGTTACCAGGTGATGTACTCGGCCAACCGTTTCCCGCCGCGCATCTGGCTGCACGGCGACAGCGGTTCGATCGGCCAGCTGGTCTTCCACGCCAACGGCGAAGCGCTGCCCGAGGATGCCATCCAGGGCACTGCGCCGTCCCTGCATTACCACCTCGACGACTTCCACAACGCGCTCGACGTGCTGCGCAACGAGAGCCCGGTGTGGCTGCTGTATTCGGGCAGCGGCGGCGGTTACGAGAACGGGCTGCGCACCGACCCGGAGGGCGTCGGCGAAGGCGAACCGAGGCTGCGTGCGATGGCGCGGATCGACTGAGGCCGGGCGGCGCGATCAGCCGGAGACGCCGAGCGCGCGCAGCGTGCCGCGGGCCTTGGCCCGGGTTTCTTCGAGTTCGCGATCCGGATCGGAGTCGGCGACGATGCCGGCGCCGGTGCGGAAGCGCGCGGTGCCGCCTTCGACTTCCGCGCTGCGGATCAGGATGTTGAGGTCGAGATCGCCATCGCGGTTCAGCCAGCCCATCGCGCCGGTGTAGGCGCCACGGCCCTGCCCTTCGAGCTCGGCGATGATCTGCATGCAGCGCACCTTGGGACAGCCGGTGATCGTGCCGCCCGGGAATACCGCGGCGATCGTGCGGCCCGGCGTCGCATCGGCGCGCAGCCGCCCGCGGACGTTGCTGACGATGTGATGGACGTGCGCGTAGCTCTCCACGCACATCAGCTCGTCGACTTCCACACTGCCCGGCACGCAGACGCGGCCCAGGTCATTGCGCTCGAGATCGACCAGCATCACGTGCTCGGCGCGTTCCTTCGGATGGCCGACGAGCTCCTGCACGCGCGCCGCGTCGTCGTCGCCGTCGAAGCGCGCGCGGGTACCTGCGATCGGGCGCGTTTCGACCAGATCGCCACGCACCGAGACCAGCCGTTCCGGCGACGCACTCGCCACCGCCCAGCCCTCGCCCTGCAACAGGCCGGCGAACGGCGCGGGATTGTGTTCGCGCAGACGTGCGTACAACGCCGCCGGATCGAGCGCGCCGTCGAAACGCGCCTGCCAGCCGCGCGACAGGTTCGCCTGGAACACATCGCCGGCGGCGAGGTAATCGAGCACCCGGCCCACGCCATCGGTGAACCGCGCAGGCGTGTCTTCGTCGAGCATTTCGGGCGGATGCCACGCCGGGGATGCCGCAACCGTCGCGCCCGCCGCCGCGACGAGTTCGGCAAGCAGCGTATCGGCACCGGCTTCGGCGACCGCGATGCACTCCCCCGTCGCGTGATCACGCAGCACTGCCGCCGGACACCGCCAAGCCACCGCGACCGGCAGGCCGCCGACAGCGGGCGGCAAATCCAGCACCGGCTCCACCTGCGCCGCGAGCTCGTATCCCAGATACAGCGCCCAGCCGCCGCGGAACGGCCAGCGCGGTTCGTCGCGCGGCATGCGCAGGTCCGACCAGGCGGCATCGAGCGCCGCGAGAAAATCGCCGTGGACCGCCGCGCCCGTCGCATCGCGGGTGACGCCGTCGACGTCCAGCTGCAGGCGCGTGCCATCCGTCGCCAGCAGCAGATCCCAGCGCGCATGCGCGGTGCCGTGCGCGACCGACTGCAGCAGCAACGGATGACGCGCAGGCGCCGCGCGTTGCAGCGCCAGCAGGTCGGTCTCGGCAGGCAGCGGACAGGTGATCAGCACGGCGACGTTTCCAGTGGGCCGCTGACGCGGCGGCAGCGATCAGGCGTCGAGTTCGGTCCAGCGCAGATAGGCCGCATCCAGCGCCGTCTGCGTGTCCTGCAGTTGCTGCCCGTGAGCGGCGATGGCCTCGGCGTCGCGCTGATAGAACGCGGGTGTGTTCATCTCGTCGGTCATGCGCGCGATGTCACCTTCGAGCTGCTCGATGCGCAGCGGCAGCTGTTCGAGTTCGCGCTGATCCTTGTAGCTGAGCTTGCGCTTGGCGACCGGGGTCGGTGTCGACGGTGCAGCAGTTGCCGCGGCCGTGACGGCAGCCTTCGGCGCGAGCGTCGTGCCCGGCAACGCGGCACCCGGCTGCGGACGCTGGCGCAGCCAGTCCTCGTAACCACCGATGTACTCGCCGACACGGCCCTCGCCTTCCATCACCAGCGTCGAGGTCACCACGTTGTCGAGGAAGTCGCGGTCGTGGCTGACCAGCAGCAGCGTACCGGGATACTCGCCCAGCAGCTCTTCGAGCAGCTCCAGCGTTTCGACGTCGAGATCGTTGGTCGGTTCGTCCATCACCAGCAGGTTCGACGGCTGGGCGAACAGCTTGGCCAGCAGCAGGCGGTTGCGCTCGCCGCCCGACAGACGGGTGATCGGCGCGCGCGCGCGTTCAGGCGTGAACAGGAAATCCTGCAGATAGCCGATCACGTGCTTGCGCGTGCCGTTGATCTCGACGAAATCCTGGCCTTCGGCCACGTTCTCCAGCGCGTTCCAGTCTTCGCGCAGCGTCGCGCGGTACTGGTCGAAGTACGCGATCTGCAGCTGGGTGCCGGTCTTGACCTCGCCCGCCTGCGGCTGCAGTTCGCCGAGCAGAAGTTTCAGCAGCGTCGTCTTGCCGGTGCCGTTGGCGCCGATCAGGCCGATGCGGTCGCCGCGGAAGATCGTCGTCGAGAAGTTCTCGATGAGCGTGCGCTCGCCGAACGAGAACGAGACGTCCTGCATCTCGACGACCTTCTTGCCCGACGCATTCGCCGACGCGGCGGCCATGCGCACGTTGCCCGTCAGGTCACGACGCTGGCTGCGCTCCAGGCGCATCGCCTTGAGCCGCCGAACACGACCTTCGTCCCGGGTACGGCGTGCCTTGATGCCCTGCCGGATCCAGACTTCCTCCTGCGCCAGCATCTTGTCGAAGCGCTGTTGCTCCTGGGCTTCGGCGTGCAGGCGTTCTTCGCGGCGACGCACGTAGTTGTCCCAGTCGCCGGGCCAACTGGTCAGCGCGCCGCGCTCGATCTCGACGATCCGCGTGGCGAGTGCGCGCAGGAAACGCCGGTCGTGGGTCACGAACACCAGCGCGCCGGGCCACTGCTTGAGGAAGCCTTCGAGCCAGTCGATCGCGGCGATGTCGAGATGGTTGGTGGGCTCGTCGAGCAGCAGGATGTCGGGCGCCGACACGACCGCGCGCGCCAGCAGCACGCGTCGCTTCATGCCGCCCGAGAGCTTGGTGAACGCCGCATCGCCGTCGAGCTGCAGCCGTTCGAGCACTTCGGTCACGCGCTGGTCGATGCGCCAGCCATCGAGTGCCTCGACCCGCGCCTGCACATCGGCGAGCGCGTCGTAGTCTTCCGCATGCAGCAGACGGTGGTATTCGGCCAGCGCCGCGCCAGCATCGCCGAGCCCGCCTGCGACGACGTCGTACACACTGCCGTCCGCGCCGGCCGGCACTTCCTGCTCGAGCCGCGTCACGCGCACGCCCTGCTCGCGGCGGATCTCGCCGTCGTCGGGTTTCAGCTCGCCATCGATCAGGCGCATCAGCGTGGACTTGCCGGCGCCGTTGCGGCCGATCAGCGCAATCCGCTCGCCGCGTTCGATCGAAAGCTCGACGCCGTCCAGCAGCAAGGGTCCGCCGACGCTGTAGTCGACGTCATTCAAGGTCATCAAAGGCATCCCGCCATTCTAGCGGGTCGGCGCTGATCGGATGCGGGTCCGGAGCGACGACAGTGGACTTGAGCGGTGTTGCGCTTTAACTCGCGCGGTGTTTCGAGCCCCTCTCCCTTCGGGAGAGGGGTTGGGGTGAGGGCACGCGCATTCGCCGACCGGAAAAAAGGCGGCCCGCTGAGAAAGCCCCAACTATCACGCCACCATTGGCATCCGCCGATGGTCCGCCCCTCTCCCCGAGGGAGAGAGACGGACGCTTCCCGCCTGCGGCGGAACGTCAACGCATCAGGAACTGCACGACAGCATCGAACAGCCCGCCTTCGTCCGCGCCCAGTCCGGCCGCTTGCCGGCGAATGCGGCGCGTCCGGGCTGTTCGTCATACGGCCGACGCATGACATCGAGCAGCTCGACGATGCCGGACGGATCGCCGGCTTCCGCGCGGTCAATCGCCTGCTGCGCGAGATAGTTGCGCATCACGAAGCGCGGATTGGCCGCGTGCATCCGCGCGCGCCTCACGTCGCTGGACTCGCCCGCCTCCCGCAAGCGCGAAGCGTAACCGCCGAGCCAGACGTCGAATTCGCCCTGCACCTGGGCGCGTTTCGCAGCGTCGTAGAACGCATCCGCCACGACGTCCAGCGACGGCGCCTCGGCGTCGAGATCCGCGAGCCCGCGGAAGCACAGCGTCATGTCGACCTCGCCGGCCTGCAGCAAACCGTGCAGCCGCTGCATGCGTTCGACATCGTCGTCGCGGCACTCGGGCAGGCCGAGTTTCGCGGCGATGGTCTCGCGATCCAGCTGCGCGTACGTCGCCGCATACGCATCCAGTCCGGCCTGCAAGGGCGCGACATCGCCGAACAACGGCGCCAGTGCCTGCGCCAGACGTCCGAGATTCCAGTGCGCGACACGCGGCTGCCAGCCGAAGCGGTAGCGGCGCCCCTGCGCGTCGGTGGTGTTGGGCGTCCAGTCCGGATCGTAGTCGTCGACCCAGCCGTAGGGGCCGTAGTCGATCGTCAATCCCAGGATCGACATGTTGTCGGTGTTCATGACGCCGTGCACGAAGCCGACGCGCATCCAGCCGGCGATCATCGCTGCGGTGCGCGTGCAGACCTCGGCGAACCAGTCGGCGTACAGCGCCTCGCCCTCGCCCGTCAGATGCGGGAAATCGCGGGCGATGGTGAAGTCCACGAGCTGCCGCAACAGCGCGGTATCGCCGCGCGCGGACGGCAGTTCGAAGTGACCGAACCGGATGAACGAAGGCGCGACCCGGCAGACGATCGCGCCGGGCTCCGGCGCCGCGTTGCCGTCGTAGAACATATCGCGGACCACGGCGTCGCCGGTGCCGACCAGCGACAGCGCCCGCGTTGTCGGCACGCCCAGATGGTGCATCGCTTCGCTGCACAGGAACTCGCGCACGGACGATCGCAGCACCGCGCGGCCGTCGGCGGTGCGCGAATACGGCGTCGGGCCGGCGCCCTTGAGCTGCAGTTCCCAGCGTCGGCCGTCGGCGGCGACGCCCTCGCCCAGCGTGATCGCGCGGCCGTCTCCGAGCTGCCCCGCCCAGTGGCCGAACTGGTGGCCGCCGTAGTTCGAGGCGTACGGGCGCATGCCGGACGTCAGCGCATTGCCGCCGAACACCGCTGCGAATGCGGGCGATGCAACGGTGTCGGCATCGAAGCCGAGCGCATCCACCATCTCCGCCGAGTACGCCAGCAGGCGCGGCGCTGCGACCGGCGTCGGCAACACGGGCGACCACAGCGCTCTCTCCACCTGTCGACGGCGCCCACCGGCTTCGGCGTCACCCGGCAATGCGTGGACGAAGCGGTTGTCGAACCTCAGCGCATGCGCGAGCGGCACGGACGCCGGGGCGGTCCCGGTCATCGCCCCAGCTCGAACGGGCCGCCCGCTTCCAGCGCCCGCTGATAGGCCGGCCGCGCGTGGATGCGCTCGACGAAGCGGCGGATGTTCGGACCCACGCGATCGGCGGCGCGCACCACAGCCGCTTCCAGCGGAAAACTCATCTGGATATCGGCCGCGGTGAAGCGGTCGCTGGCGAACCACTGGTAGGCGCCGAGTTCGCGCTCGATGTATTGCAGATGCGTCGTCAACTGCGGGCCGACGAAACGCTGCATGGCCTTGTCGGCGATGCCGCGGGCGATCGGCTTGACGAAGAACGGCATCGGCGCAGTGCGCAGACGCCCGAACACCAGCGACAGCAGCAGCGGCGGCATCGCGGAACCTTCGGCGTAGTGCAGCCACTGGCGATAGCGCAGGCGCTCGTCCTCGTCGTCGGGGGCCGGCGACAGCGCATGATCGGTATCGAAACGCTCGACCAGCGCCTCGATGATCGCGCCCGACTCGACCAGGCGACGCCCGTCCATCTCGACCACCGGCGACTTGCCCAGCGGATGCACGTCGCGCAGCGCCTGCGGCGCCAGCATGGTCTTGGGATCGCGGGCGTAGCGTACCACTTCGTAGGGCTGGCCCAATTCTTCTAGCAGCCAGAGCACGCGCTGCGAGCGCGAGTTGTTCAGGTGGTGCACGCGGATCATGGGGGGCGGACTCGGAGCGGAATCGGGTCATGATGGGGGCGGTATCGCCCGGACCGAAGTGCGCTGGTGCACCGTCTTCCGCATCCGTTCCCGCAGGTGAACGCCAGCCATCGGCGTCGTGGAATCCCTTACCGCGCGACTGCGGCGTCGCGGGCCGCCCGCTACACTATGCGGTTCCCCGACCGGCTGCGCCGGCGCTAAGAGACCGAACCATGAGCGCCGAGTCGCCCATCACCGCTGCCGAGACCCCCAAGTTCACCGATCTCGCTCTGCCCGAGACCCTGCTGCGCGCGCTGACCGCCGTCGGTTACGAGTCGCCGTCGCCGATCCAGGCCGCGACCATTCCACCGCTGCTCGAAGGCCGCGATCTGCTGGGCCAGGCGCAGACCGGTACCGGCAAGACGGCCGCGTTCGCGCTGCCCGTGCTGGCGCGCATCGATCCCGCCCAGCGCAAGCCGCAGGCGCTGGTGCTCGCGCCGACGCGTGAACTGGCGATCCAGGTGGCCGAGGCGTTCCAGAAGTACGCGGCGTTCATGCCCGGCTTCCACGTGCTGCCGATCTACGGCGGCCAAGGCTACGCCCAGCAGCTGAGCGCGCTCAAGCGCGGCGTGCAGGTGATCGTCGGCACGCCCGGCCGCGTGATCGACCACCTCGAGCGCGGCTCGCTGGATCTGTCCGAACTGCGCGCCCTGGTGCTCGACGAAGCCGACGAGATGCTGCGCATGGGCTTTATCGACGACGTCGAGGCGGTGCTGAAGAAGACCCCGGACACGCGCCAGGTCGCGCTGTTCTCGGCGACGATGCCGAGCCAGATCAAGCGCATCGCCCAGACCTATCTGAAGAATCCCGTCGAGATCGCGATCAAGGCGACCACGACGACGGCCGCCAACATCCGCCAGCGCTACTGGATGGTGAGCGGCGTCAACAAGCTCGACGCGCTGACGCGCATCCTCGAGGCCGAGCCCTTCGACGCGATGATCATCTTCGCGCGCACCAAGCTGGCGACCGAGGAGCTGGCGCAGAAGCTCTCGGCGCGGGGCCTGTCGGCCGCGGCGATCAACGGCGATCTCGACCAGAAGCAGCGCGAGCGTGCGATCCAGAACCTCAAGGACGGCCGACTCGACGTGCTGGTGGCGACCGATGTCGCCGCGCGCGGCCTGGACGTCGACCGCATCAGCCACGTGCTGAACTACGACATTCCCTACGACACCGAGAGCTACGTGCACCGCATCGGCCGCACCGGCCGCGCCGGTCGCAGTGGCGAGGCGATCCTGTTCGTGGCCCCGCGCGAGCGCGGCATGCTCGGCGCGATCGAACGCGCGACGCGGCAGAAGATCGAGCAGATGCAGCTGCCGAGCGTCGAGACCGTCAACGAAGCGCGCGTGTCCAAGTTCCTCGAGAAGATCACCACCGCGCTGGGCAGCAGCGAGCTGGGCATGTTCCGCGAGCTGATCGAACGCTACGAGCGCGAGCACAATGTGCCCGCGGCCGAGATCGCCGCTGCGCTGGCCAAGGTGGTCCAGGGCGACACGCCGCTGCTGCTCGAGCCGCCGCGCAAGCCGGAGAAGCCCGCGTTCGAGCGCGAGTTCGTCGAACGTCCGGGTGGCCGCGAGGCCTCGCGTAGCGCGCGCGAGCCGCGTGAGCCCCGCGAACCGCGTGCGCCGCGCCCCGACACCGGTCCGCGTGATCCGGACGTCGGCATGGAGACTTTCCGCATCGAAGTCGGCTACGTGCACGGTGTGCAGCCGGGCAACATCGTCGGCGCGATCGCCAACGAAGCGGATCTTGAGAGCAAGTTCATCGGCCGCATCGACATCCGCGACGACTACAGCCTGGTCGACCTGCCGGAAGGCATGCCGCGCGAGCTGCTCGAGCACTTGAAGAAGGTGCGTGTCGGCGGCCAGCCGATCCGCATCCGCCGCGCCGAAGACGCCGACATGACCGCGGCCCCGCCGCGCGCCAAGCGTCCCTTCGGTGCGAAGCCGCCGGGTCACAAGCCCGGTGGTTTCAAGCCGGGCGGCCCGCGCAAGGGTCCGCCGCGTCGCGATCCGCGCTGAGGCGTCGCGGCGCCGTCAGGGCGTGAGGTTGTAAGACGTCAGTAGAGCTGCGCGTCGCCCCAGCGGACGCTGGGGCCCATTCCGATCTTTCACGACGAAGCTCGAGATCGAAGTGGAGTTCCCAGCGTGACCAGACGTGCCCGCTGGGATGAAGGACTGCGTTCTGCGTTGTTTCGCAGCGCGACCGTTCCGCTGTTTAGAATCGAAAGATGTCCCGCATCCTCGTCTTCCAGCACGTCGCGGCCGAACCGCTGGGCACGCTCGATCCGCTGATCCGCCGGCGCGGGCACCGCATCCGCTTCGTCAATTTCGAACGCGAGCCCGATGCGCAACCGAGCGTGGACCGCTATCGCGGTCTGGTCGTGCTCGGCGGGCCGATGAATGTCGAAGAGCGCGATGTGCGACCGCATCTGCTGACCGAGTTGCGTGCGATCGAACGCATGCTCGAACTCGGTCGTCCGGTGCTCGGCATCTGTCTGGGCGCGCAGTTGCTCGCGCATGTGCTCGGCGCGCCGGTCCGACGCATCGAACGCCCCGAGATCGGCTGGTATCCGCTGATGACCACCGATGCCGGCCGGCTCGATCCGGTGCTCGCACCGCTGGGCGCGACGTCGCCCGTGTTCCAGTGGCACGGCCGGCATTTCGAAGTGCCGTCGAGCGCCGTGCATCTCGCACGCACCGACAGCTGCGAGCAGCAGGCCTTCCGCTACGCCGACAATGCCTACGGCTTCCAGTTCCATCTGGAGATGGACCCGCCGCTGATCGAACGCTGGCTCGCGACGCCCGCCTATCGCGACGAGCTCGCGTCCTCCGGCCTGCCGCACGACGACGCCGCGATCCGCGCCCTCACGCAGACCCACATCGCCCCGATGCAGGCGCAGGCCGAAGCGGTATTCAACAATTTTCTCGATCTCGTCGGCCGTCCGGACAGGCGCTTCGTCTTGCCGTCCCGCGAATTCGGCTGAGGCATCCGGGCCAAGCAGGTCTTCCGTGGGAACGCGCTCCGACCCGACGCGATCAGCGGAGCTTGATCTCCGGCATCGGCATGTCAGGCAGACGCACGTCGGGGCCCAGCACGTGGAACAGTTCGCCCAACGTCGGCCAGCCGAACACCGGCGCGAGCCACCAGTAGGCGGCGATCACGATCAGCACCGTGACGATCAGCCGCAGCACCACACCGGCGACCTTGAAGGCCAGCCAGATACCGAGAATCACGAGAACGAAGCCGAGCCAGGTCATGCGGGCACGCCGTCGCGCAGCGGGTGCAGTTGCGGATCGAGCGCGACGCGGTTGTCGAAGACGAAGCAGCGTCCGTCGTAACCGAATCCGCCGACCTGCTCGAAGTAGCCGAGGATGCCGCCGTCGAGCTGCAGCACATTGCCCATGCCGTCGGCGCGCATCCACAGCGCGGCCTTCTCGCAACGGATGCCGCCGGTGCAGAAACTCACGACTGTCGCATCGCGCAGGTCGTTGCGATGCGGGGCGAGCGCGTCGGGCAGTTCGGTGAAGTTGTCGATCGGCAGCGTCAGCGCATCGGCGAAGGTGCCGAAGCCGAACTCCTCCCGGTTGCGCGTATCGAGCAGTACCAGGCGCTTGCCGGCATCGTCGTGACCCTGCGCGATCCAGCGTGCCAGCGTGTCCGGCGCCACATCCGGCGCGCGTGCAGGCGCGTCGAGCGGCAGGGCTTCTGGCCTGCGGAAGCTGATGATCTCCGGCTTGACCTTGACCTTGAGGCGGGCGAACGGCAGCGCTTCACTGCGGCTGCGCTTGACCTGCAGCGTCGCGAACCGCGCATCGCTGCGCACGGTGTCGACCAGCGTGTCGATGGCTTCGATGCTGCCGGCAAGGAAGAGATTGATGCCCTCGGGCGCGACCAGCACCGTCCCGCGCAGCCCACCCGCCTCTGCCAACGCATGCAGCCACGCGGCGACGGCGTCCGGATCGTCGAGGGCGACGAAATGGTAGGCGGCGAGGTTGTCGATCATGGGCGCAATTGTAGCGGGGCCGGCAGCAGACCTTTGCTCCGAAGCCCTCCCCCGCGTGCGAGGAGGGTCGGGTGGGGGCGAACCTTCAGATTAAGGCTCGCAACAGATACGCAAGGGCGTCTCACGAAACGGAAATGCGACGATCGCGGACTTCGCCCCCATCCCATCCGTCCCCCGCACGCGGGGCAAGGAGCCGTCCTGCGCATGTATCACCGCCTCGCGCAGAGACGGATCAACGCTCGTAGTTGTCCCGCACGAACCGGTCGAACAGCCGCACGCCATACGCCGACGCACCCGCTGGCGTCGTCGACAATTCGTTGCCGTCGCGCCAGGCCATGCCGGCGATGTCGAGGTGTGCCCACGGGCGACCGGCATCGACGAATTCGCCGATGAAGTGCGCCGCCGTGCCCGAGCCGGGACGGCCGCCGCCATTGCGCATGTCGGCGATCGGCGATTCCAGCAGCTTGCCGTAGCCCGGATGCATCGGCATGCGCCACACCGGCTCGCCGGCGGCGTTGCCGGCGCGTTCCAGCTGCGCGGCCAGGGCGTCGTCGCGGGTGAACAGGCCGGCGTAGTCGTTGCCCAGCGCGGTGACGATCGCACCGGTCAGCGTGGCGATGTCCACGATCACGCGCGGAGCGTCCTGGCGCTGCACGTACCAGAGTGCGTCGACCAGCACCATGCGGCCCTCGGCGTCGGTGCTGATGACTTCGTACGTCTTGCCGGCGGCGGTGCGGATCACGTCGCCCGGGCGCGTGGCCGACCCCGACGGCATGTTCTCCGCCAGCGCGGCCACCGCCACGGCATTGACCTTGGCGTTGCGGCCGGCGAGCGCGAGCACGGCGCCGGTCGCACTGGCGGCGCCGGTCATGTCGTACTTCATGCGCCACATGTTCTCGCTGGGCTTGATCGAGATGCCGCCCGAATCGAAGGTGATGCCCTTGCCGACGAACGCGACCGGCGCCTCGCCGCGCGTGCCACCGGCGTACCGCACCACCATCAGCCGCGGCGGCCGCACGCTGCCCTGCCCCACGGCGAGCAGGCTGCCCATGCCCAGGCGCTCCATCGCCGGCACGTCCAGCACTTCGATGCTGACGTTCGCCTTGCCCGCGAACGCTTCGCGCGTGCGGGCGACGAATTCTTCCGGCCCGAGCGCGTTGGCCGGCTCGGTGACCAGATCGCGGGCGAACTTCACGCCTTCGGCGACGGCCTTCCAGTCGCCGTCCCAGGCGCTCGCGGCGCCGGTGCCGGCCGGACTGCGCACGACCAGCGTGCCGGTGCCGGCCGCATCGTCGGGCGTGCCGGTGGTGCGGTACCGGTCGAAGCGGTATTCGCCCAGCGCTGCGCCGAATGCGAGCTGCGCAGCGGCACCCGCCTCGGCGCCCTCCCACAGCACGTCGACCTGCGGCGCCCTGCTGCGTGCGGCGAAGCGGCCGATCAGGCCACCGACATCCTCGATGCGTCGCGCATCCGGCGTGTCGCTGCCGGTCCCGACCAGCAGCACGCGATCGAAGCCGGCGATGCCCGGCAGATCGAGCTGGCTGTCGGCCTTCCCGCTGAAGCCCGCCGCGGTGATCGCACGCGTCAGCGCACCCTGGCTGCCGGCATCGATGCGCGCGAACGCGCCCGTGCGGGCCGTGCCCTCGGCAGCTTCCGGTACCGCCAGCACCAGCGTCCCACTGTCGGGCATCTCGCCCGCTTCGAAGCGGATCTCGCGCTGCGCGGCGGCAGGCAGGGCGGTGAGTGCGGCGATCAGGGCGATCGGGGCGGCGAACAGGGTGTGCGAGGACGTGCGGCGTGCGCGCATGGAATCTCCGGGCGATGGCTGGGGTCTGCCGCGCATGGACGCGGGCAACCGTCGACCTTAGCAAGCGTCACCGGACGCAGGCCGTGCCGATGGTCATGTACGTGCCGCGATTCGCCTGTTCATCGGGGCCGGTCGATGTCATGCAATGCATGCCGAGCCGCACGCACCCTGCGTTCGCTCTGCGAAGAAAAAAGGTGTGTAAAGCATGAGACATCCGGTATCGCGATCGCTTCAACAGCAACGCACGAACAAGGGACGACTACGTCTTCAGCGATCCGTCTTTCGCAAGATGGCTGCTCGCCCACATGTTGTCGACGAGATTCGGATAGCGACGACCCGCCTCGTCGGCACGCTGACGGGCGCACTTTTTCTGCGCGTCGGTCAGGGGTTCGCGCGCGGCGCGCGGTTTCGGATTCGGCCGCTTCCACGGCTTCGTCTTCGGCTTGGGATGCGCGCGATCGTTCGGCGTGGTCATGGGCTCGACTCTGGTTGCCCGCCCCCGCCCGGCGACATGACGCCGGCGCGGGCGGTAACGGACAGGCGCGCAGTTTCGCGTGGCAATCGTCGCCGCGGAGTGATGCGACCGCAGACAACCAGCGCGCCTCAGCGCGACAGCATGTAGCCAGGCACGGCCATGAGGCCGATCAGGAACACGATCGCGATCACGATCAGCACCACGCGCTTCGGATCGTTGCGCACGATGTCGCCGAACGTCTCGGCTGTGCCATCGCGCTCGGCCTGCGTCTGTGCGGCTTTTGCCTGCGCCTGGCGTTTCGCCTGGTATTCGGCCATCAGCGCCTTCGCGCGCGGCAGATCGTCGTTCTCCCGCAGCCAGATGCCGCCCAGCGAGATGCCGAACGGGCTCGGACGGGTCTGGTACCAGGGGATGCCGGCCTCGTCGAGAAACGCGCAGACATCTGCGGCTTCATCGTCGGGCACGTAACGCAGATTGAGCAGCAGTTTCGCCATGCGGCCATGATACCGGCACGGCGCCGCGCGGGCGCGTCAGCGCTTGGTCGTCACCGCGCGGCGCAGGTTGTGCCGGGCCTGCGCGTCGAGCCGTGCGTGGAAGCCGTCGTCGAGATAGATGCGCGGTCGGGCCAGCAGGGATTTCAGGAAACGCCGCCGGTTCACCGCATACAGCCAGCGCGGCACGTGGCGGTATTCGGCGGCGATGCCGCGATCGTAGGCGTCGAACGCGACATCGTCGGCAGCGAGAATCGCCATGTCGCAATCGAGGAAACGGCGCGCGTCGCCGGCCTGCGGATCGTCGGCGAAGTCGCCCGGCGACAGCTGTCCGTGACGCGCGGTCAGGCGGATGAGATGGGCGACGCGCGCCGTGTCGATGCCGGCATCGGGCAGCCAGCGCGTGATGGCATCGACCGCAAGATCCGCCGAACGCGCTTCGTTGTCGCCCGCGCGCGCGTCGTAGATCGCATCGTGATACAGGATTGCCAGCCGCACTTCGAGCGGCTGCGCCCAGCCGTCGCGCGCGGCGACCTCGTCGAAATGCCGCAGCAGCGTCTCGACGTGTCCGAAGTTGTGATACGCCCGCGGCGGCGTGGCGTAGGCCGATTCGAGCGCGGTCCGCATCTGTGCCGGTAATGGAAACACAGTGGTCTCTGGATTCGACATGACTTATCCCGCCTGCCAGGGACGCACGACCAGCAGCGCGCCGATGCCGACGAGCACGGCGCCGATCAGGCGCACCGCATCGACAGGACGCGGCTGCGCCAGTACGCCGTAGTGATCGAGCAGCAGCGAGCCGGCCAGTTGACCGGCGACGATCAGGCAGATCATCCCGGCCGCGCCGAGCCGCGGCACCAGCAGCGTGCCGCAGAACACGAACACCGCGCCGATCAGTCCGCCGCACCACAGCCAGGGCGGAAGACTCGTGAGCGTACGCATCGTCGGCAGCGGCGTGCGCGTGACCAGCAACACCAGCGCGAGCGCGAGCGTGCCGACCGCGAACGACAGGAACGACGCGAACAGTGCGCCCTGGGTCAGCGCGCCGACGCGTGCATTGAGCAGCGCCTGCAGCGGCAGCAGCATGCCCACGAGCACGGCCACGACGATGCTCAGCAGCAGCCAGTGATGCATGCGCGACTCCGCAGGGGGATGGCGCCCCAGTCTACCGCCCGGCCGGCAGATCGCCCGGCGCGCCGTCGCGCGGCAGCGTCCACAGCGCGATGAAACTCAGCACCGCCGCGCCGGCGAGATACCAGCCCACCGACGCCAGACCATACCGCTCGCCCAGCCAGGTCGCGATGTACGGCGCCAGCGAGGCACCGAAGATGCCGGCCAGATTGAATGCCAGCGAGGCGCCGGTGTAGCGCACCGCGGTCGGGAACTGCTCGGCCAGCAGCGTGCCCACCGGGCCGTAGGTCAGGCCCATGAGCCCGAGGCCGATCATCAGAAAGGCCAGCGTCGCGATGTGGCTGTCGGCGACGAACAGCGGCGCGAAGCACAGGCCGAACACGACGATGCCGGCGCTCGCGAGCAGCATCGCGCGGCGGCGGCCGAAGCGGTCGGCATACAGCGCGGAAATCGGGATCGTCGCCGCGAAGCAGACCACGCCGGCGAGCTGCAGCATCAGGAAATGCTCGCGCGAATAGCCGAGCTGCGACGTCCCCCAGCTCAGCGCGAACACCGTCATCAGATAGAACAGCACGAAGGTCGCCAGTGCGAGCAGCGTGCCCGCGACGACGCCGCGCCACTGGTTGACCAGCACTTCGCGCATCGGCAGGCGCACGCGCGCGCCCTTGTCGAGCACCTTCTGGAAATCCGGGGTTTCGGTGATGCGCAGGCGCACCCACAGTCCCACCAGCACCAGGACCGCGCTGGCCAGGAACGGGATGCGCCAGCCCCAGGCGAAGAACGCGTCGTCGCTCATCACCTCGGTCAGCACGAGGAAGATCGCCGTCGACAGGAAAAAGCCGAGCGGCGCGCCGAGCTGCGGAAACATGCCGTACCAGGCGCGCTTGCCCGGCGGCGCGTTCTCGGTGGCCAGCAGCACCGCCCCGCCCCACTCGCCGCCCAGGCCCAGGCCCTGGCCGAAGCGGCACAGCGCGAGCAGCAACGGCGCGGCGACGCCGATCTGCGCATAGGTCGGCAGCAGGCCGATGACCACCGTCGAGATGCCCATCGTCAGCAGCGCCGCGACCAGCGTTGCCTTGCGGCCGACGCGATCGCCGTAGTGGCCGAACACCGCCGAACCGATCGGCCGTGCGAAGAACGCGAGGGCGAACGTCGCCAGCGACTGCAGCGTGGCCGATGCGGGATCGGCCGACGGGAAGAACAGCTTCGGGAACACCAGCACCGCGGCGGTCGCGTAGATGTAGAAGTCGAAGAACTCGATCGTCGTGCCGATCAGGCTGGCGAACAGCACGCGGCCCTTGGCGGGCGCGGCGGTGGCAGGTGCGGTCATCGGAGTGCGCGAAACGGGGGAGCCGGCGATTCTGCCAGTCGCGCCTGGGTTCCTCGACCGTTGCGTACGCAACCTGTCGGACTGACCCGCGAGCCCCGGATCTTCGAGGCAGCCAGATTCCGCTGCCAGAGCGCTGCGCAACCTGCCCCTGGCAATCGAAAAAAAGGGCCGGTCATCGACCGGCCCTTCGAGTCACAGCAGAACGTGTCGCTGGATCAGTGCGCGTTCTTCATCGCGAGCTTGCGGGTGCGCATCACGTCGTGACAGGCGCGCACTTCCGGCAGCAGACGCACGACGACGTCGCGGGCGGCCGGCGGCGTGTCGGCGTCGCGCGACGCCTCGTCGAAGGCCTCGAGCAGACGATCCTCGGACTCTTCGAGCTCCGCGACGTAGCCGTATTCCTTGTCACCCAGCGTCGCACGGACCTTGCCGTACATCTGCTGCATGCTGCCGACGAAGGTGCCGGAATCTTCCGGCTTGCCACCCGCGGCCTGCACGGCGGCGCTGAGCTCGCTGACGATCTGCGACTTGGTGGTCGCGATGCGTGCGAACAGCGTCTTCAGCTCGGCGTCGTCGACCTTCTGCGCGGCTTCTTCATAGAAGTCCTTGCCGTCACGGGCAATCGCGATCAGGTCGTTGAGGGTGTGCGCGGTCTTGTTGGACATTGAGGTTCTCCATTCGGGGGAATCAGGGGGCGGCGTGTCGCTGCCGCATCGTCCGTGCGCCTGCCGGACAATGCCGGTGTCGCGGTGCGCGACCGGGAGTGCCGTGGCGCGGATCGATGCGACGCAAGGTATCGATCGCACGGGGAAAGAGGCGTGACGCGCAGGCGACGGTGGCGTGAATGCAGCGCGTTCTGGACGCAGCGAAGCCGGTGATGCTGAATGCCCCGAGTGGCGCGATATGCGGGATGGATAGCGCAAGGCGGCACCCATCGTTCGCTTCCGCCGTAAAGCTCCCGCTGACTCATTACGACAATGGGTTCCGCTGCGCTCTATCCGCCCCACGAGTCCGCGGGGTACGACAATCGAGATGGATCCAAGCTTGGCCAGACGTGCGTCGGTTGAGAGCCGCTGGGATGACGGGTCTGATCTTTGTCGGCTACAAGATTGCGAAGCGTAGAAAAAAGCCGCGCAGGAGACCGGCGCGGCTTCGTGAGCCTCGATGCGATTGGAACTCAGCGCTTGGCGCCCTGCTCCGGCAATGCGTAGTCGATTTCGTACGCCGGCGGCTCGCCGCCCGGACCCGTGAGGTAATGCGTCATCCACTGCATCAGGCGCAGCGAGTAGTCGTAGCGCGACGCGCCGCGGCTGTTGCCGTGGCCTTCGCCCGGATACAGCACCAGCCGCACCGGCGCCTGGCCGGCCAGCTGCAGGTAGCGGTACATCATGTAGGACTGCATCACCGGCACGCGCGGGTCGGCTTCGCCGTGCAGGATCAGCGTCGGCGTGCGCGACTTCTGCGCATGCGTGATCGGGCTCGTCTGGCGGTACATCTCCGGGCTTTCCCACGGCCAGGTCTGCATGTGCACGTTGTACTGCTCGTAGGGAATGTCGCCGGTGGTGACCAGGCTCGCCTGGTCGGAGATGCCGACGAACATCACCGAGGCCGCGAAGCGCTCGCTGTAGTACGTGGCGCCCCAGGCGCTGGCGTAGCCGCCGTAGGAGCCGCCGGTGATGCCGACCTTGTCGCGGTCCACCAGACCGGTTTCGACCAGATGGTCGACGCCGTCGACCACGTCGTCGAACTCTTTCATGCCCGGACGGCCATGGCCGAGCTTGGAGAACGCGACGCCGCGGCCGGTGCTTGAGCGGTAGTTAGGGAAGAACGATGCGAAGCCCTGCGCGGCGGCGACCTGCGCCGGCTGCGAATAGCCGTTGAGCCAGGCGTTGGAGAAATGCGATTCCGGACCGCCGTGCACCACCAGGATCAACGGCACGCGCGCGTTGCCGCGGCGCTCCAATGGATGCACGAGCAGGCCTTCGAGTTCGAGACCGTCACGCGCGGTGTAGCGCACGACTTCCTGACGCGCGAGACGCACATCCTTGAGCCACGGATTGCTGTCGGTCAGGCGACGCGCTTCGCCCGCGCCCGCAGCGAGATGGAAGACTTCTGACGGATGCGTGGGATCGCTGCCGACCAGCGCGATGTCGCCGCGCGGCGACACGCTCAGGCCCATGTGCACCGGGCCGCCCGCGGCCAGCACGGTGCGCGCATTGCCGCCATCGACCTGGATTTCGCCGATGCGGCTCTGCACGCCTTCATGGCTGAGGAACACCAGTGTCGTCGCATCGCGCCAGGCGACACCGCGCACGTGACCTTCGAGGCCGGGCAGCAGATCGCGCTGCGCCCCGCCGTCGCGACCGACCACGGTCAGGCGGCCTTCGCTGGGATCGTTCTTGTCTTCGGCCGAGATGATCGCCAGATGCGCGCCGTCCGGGCTCCAGGCCATGTCGCCGAGCTTGCCGGGGTTGTCGACGCGGCCCAGCTCGCGGCCTTCGACCGAATAGATGCGCACGCGCGCCTCGACCATGGTGTCGTCGGTCAGCTGGCGCGGGGTGACGACGACAGCGAGACGATCGCCGGCCGGGCTCCACTTCACCGCCTGCACGCTGCCTTCGATGGCGATGCGACGCAGCTCGGCCTCGCTGCCGAGCTCAGTGATCCACAGTTCGACCGGGCGCCAGTCTTCCTCGTAGACCTTCTGCGAGAAGCCCTTGTCGCGCAGCGCCTTGCGCGCGTCGCTCTCGCGCTGCGCCGACAGCAGCGCGGCGCGGCGGCCGTCGGGCGACAGGTCGTAGCTGGCGATGTCGCCGGCCAGCTTCGCCACGCGGGTCGACTCGCCGCCGCGCAGCGGAATCGTGTACAGGCCGCGGGTCTCGTCGCCTTCGCGCTTGGACAGATACGCCACGCGCTGGCCATCGGGCAGCCAGCGCGGCGATGCCACATCGACCTTGCCGGTGATGAAGCCACGGCTGTTGCCGGTGCGGTCCACGACGTGCAGCTCCGTGCGCGCCGGACCATCCGGATCGACGCCGAGCGTGCGCGGCACCGACAGGATGTACGCGACGTCCTGACCATCGGGGCTGATCTGCGCCTGGGTGACGGCGCGCGTCTGCGCGACCTGTTCGAGCGTCATCCCGCCCGTCTTCGTGGCCGCGCCCGCGAGCGGCGCGCCTGTGGCCAGCACGAGCGCGCAGGCGAGAGTCCAGATCCATCGTTGCATTCGGTGTTCCCCGTGAACGGTTGCAGTCGACCGGCGACTTTGCAGGGGAATGCGTGGGGGTGCAATGTCGCGGCGGGCATCCGCCCGTGTCAGCCACACCTCGAGTGGCTATCCGCATCCCGTCATCCCGGCGGAAGCCGGGATCCAGTGACGTCGAGGCGATGTCGCCGAGGGCTGCCGACCTGGCGGTACTCACGGTGCTGGATCCGCGGCAGGTCGCTGGATCCCGGCTGTCGCCGGGATGACGGATTGTTCGCCCCTGGTATGGTCTACCGCCCCGTCACCGTCCGATGCCGCACCATCCGCACCGCGATCCTCGGGAACACTTCGGGCAATAAAGACCGCACCGAAATCGGCACGCGCGTCGTCAGCGCTTCGGCATCGAGTGCGGGCAGTGCACCACGCCAGGCAAATGCGACGCGGTTGCTCATCTTCGGTTCGTCGACCACCAGCACGTGATCGGCGCCGAACGCGGCGCGCAGCTTTTCCACATGTGTTTCCGGGTCGCGCACGTAGAGATTGCAGGCCATCACGCCGGATGCGGTCAGCGCATCGCGGCAGGCGTCATAGAACGCCTGTGTGGAGAGTGCCGCCGGAATGCCGTGCTCGTCGTAGCCGTCGACCAGCAGCACGTCGAAACGGCCGCGGCGATCGGTGACGAAGCGCACACCGTCGTCGACGACCACCGACAGCCGCGCATCGTCGTCCGGAACGCCGAACGCGCCGCGTAGCGCGACCACGTGCGGATTGTTGTCGACCGCCTCGATGCGCGTGCCGGGCAAGTGCCGGTACGCGAACTTCGCCTGCGAACCTCCGCCGAGGCCGACCATGCCGAGCAGCGCCGGCGCCGGTTGCCACAGCAGCGCGGCGAACATCGTGCGGGTGTAGTCGATCAGCAGGCGGTCGGGATCGTTGCCGACCATGCGGCTCTGGGTCTGCCGGCGTACGAACTGCAGCGACACGAACCCGTCGTGCTCGCGTACATAGGGCTTGCGCGGCCCTGCGGCGCCACCGCGCAGCCGTTCGATCCAGCGGCCCAACAGGCCGCGTCCCTTCGTGTCCGTCATCGTGCTCAGCGGTTCGACCAGCCGTGCGGCACGTGGCCGGCGGCGACGTGCGGGCGCGCGGACTCGATGTTGTGCTGCGAATCATCGAAGAAGATGTCGGCGCCGAATGCATCGAGGAACGGGCCCTTCGGACGGCCGCCGAGGAACAGCGCTTCGTCCAGGCGCACGCCCCAGGCGCGCAGCGTGCGGATCACGCGCTCGTGTGCGGGCGCCGAGCGTGCGGTGACCAGCGCGGTGCGGATCGGGGCGTCCTTGCCGGCCGGATACGCGGCCTGCAGGTCGTGGAGCGCGGCCAAAAAGCCCCGGAACGGACCTCCGGTCATCTCCTCGCGCGCGCGCTCGCGTTCGTGCTTGTGGAACGCGTCCAGGCCGCCCTCCTGCGACAGGCGCTCGCCTTCGTCGCCGAAGATCACCGCGTCACCATCGAACGCGATCCGCAGCTGGTCGTTGCGATGCGCCGGAGCACGCGCCGGAATGATCGTCGCCGCGGCGACGCCGTTCTCCAGTGCGCGGCGCACCGAGTCGGGATTCGCCGACAGGAACAGCTGGGTGCCGAAGGGCTTGATGTAGGGCCAGGTCGGCTCGCCGGACGTGAACGTCGCGCGGGTGATGCCCAGGTTGTGGTGCTGGATCGAATTGAAGATCCGCAGCCCGCTGTCGGCCGAGTTGCGAGACAGCAGGATGACCTCGACGTGCGGTGCATCGGGCGGCGCGTCGATGTTCAGGGCCAGCAGCTTGCGCACCAGCGGGAACGCGATGCCCGGCTCGAGCACATCGTCCTCGTGGGCGCGCTGGTGTTCGGCGTAGGCCTCGATGCCCTGCGACTCGAACACGGCATGGCTGTCCTCGAGATCGAACAGGGCGCGCGTGGTGATCGCGACGGTGAGCGTGGGAACGGACAGATCGGGCATGGCGGATCGCAGAACGAAAGGGGCGGCGGTGTCCAGCGAGGCGCCGACGGTGCGAAGACCGTGACGCGGCCGGAACGGCCTACGCGAATTATGCGCGATCCCGGCACACGGGCCCCTGACCAACGGCACTGGGCCGCATCTGCGCGCGGGTGCAGCGTGGATCACAGTCCGCACCACGAGGAATGCGCCATGTCGCTGGTCCGCCTGTGTGCCCTCGCCCTGCTCGCGTTGCCGCTGTCCGCGGTCGCGGCGCCGCCGGACGACGATGCCTACGCCGAGGCCCGCCGCATCGTCGACGACCTGCAGCGCATCGTCGCCCCGACCGGCGTGCAGGAGACGCACACCGTGCGGATCGGCGGCATCGACCAGGTGATCACGGTGCGTGGCATGGATCGCGCGAATCCGATCCTGCTCTACGTTCACGGGGGACCGGCGGCGCCGATGATGCCGGCCTCGTGGACCTTCCAGAAGCCATGGGAGGACTACTTCACCGTCGTGCAGTGGGACCAGCGCGCAGCGGGCCGCACGCTGCGGGCGAACGATGCCGATGCGGTCGCGCCGACGATCGCGATCGACCGCTACGTCGGCGACGCGATCGAACTGATCGACTGGCTGCGCACGACCTACGGCAAGCGCAAGGTGATCCTGGTCGGTCACAGCTGGGGCAGCGTGATCGGCATGCGCGTACTGGCGGAGAAGCCCGAATGGCTGCACGCCTACGTCGGCATCGGTCAGATCATCCATCCGTGGAGCGACGAGACCATCGGCTACACGCATGCGCTCGACGCTGCGCGCAGCGAGGGCAACGCCACCGCGGTGGGCGAACTCGAAGCGCTGGCGCCCTACCCCGGCGCCGATCTGCGGGGCGGCCGCATCGACGCGCAGCGCAAGTGGGTCATCCACTACGGCGGCCACAGTGCGTACCGCGACAATTCCGACTACTACTTCCGCGCGCAACGGCTGTCGCCCGACTACACGCCCGAGGACCGGCGCGCGATCGCCGCCGGCAGCACGCTCACGCTCGACCGCATCCTCGGCCAGTGGCGCAGCGTCGATTTCCGCGGCCTGCAGCGCGTGCAGGCGCCGGTGGTGATGCTGCTGGGCCGGCACGACGACACCACGCCCTCACGACCGGTCGCCGACTGGATCGCCGCCGTGGATGCCCCGTTCAAGCATGCGAGGTGGTTCGAGCATTCGGCGCACTTCGCACCGATCGAGGAACCTGGGCGCACCCTGATGACGCTGGTGCAGCGCGTGCGTCCGCTCGCGGTGGCCGCCGGCGATGGCGCAGCGCTGGTCGACTGACGCCGATCAGACCACGAACTGCTCGCTGAGAATCCGCTCTTCGAGATTGTGTTCCGCGTCGAACAAAAGCGTCACGGTGCGCTCGCGGGATTCGCGGATCGTGACCTCGACGACATCGCGCACTTCGTGCGAATCGGCGGTCACGCTGACCGGGCGTTTGTAGGGATCGAGCACGCGGAAGCGCACTTCGGTCTCCGCACGCAGGATCGCGCCCCGCCAGCGACGCGGCCGGAACGGTGCGATCGGCGTCAATGCGACGACGCCCGCACCGAGCGGCAGGATCGGGCCGTGCGCGGAGAAGTTGTAGGCAGTGCTGCCGGCCGCGGTCGACAGGATCACTCCGTCGGCGACGAGTTCCTCCAGCCGGGTCACGCCGTTGAGATCGATCTGCAGATGCGCGGCCTGGCGCGTCTGCCGCAGCAGCGCGACCTCGTTGTAGGCGAGCGAGGTGACGGTCGCGCCGGATTCCGTTTCGGTGCGCATTTCCAGCGGACGCAGCACGGCCGGCTCGGCCGCCGCGATGCGCGCCAGCAGATCGGAGCCCGACGCGGGATCGTCCTGCCGGTAGTGATTCATCAGAAAGCCCACGGTCCCCAGCTTCATGCCGTAGACCGGTTTGCCGAGCTGACCGTGGCGGTGCAGCGTCTGCAGCATGAACCCGTCGCCCCCGAGCGGCACCAGCACGTCGGCAGCCTCGGGTTCGCACTGCCCGTGCAGGCCCGTCAGCACCGACAGGGCGCGTTGCGCGCCATCGGCCTGGCTGGCGATGAAAGCGATGCGGGGCGTTGCGGTCATCGGCGGGCCGGTGCGTGAACGTCGGCGCGCAGCTTAGCGCAGGCGCCGTACGGGGAGGTCGCGCATGCGGCCATACGCGTCCCGGCCCGCCCGGTGGTCGGGCGCGCCGGGCGCGATGGATGGCGGCCTACGAAACGCCGCGTCAGCTGCGCTGCACCAGCTGCGACACGCGCTGCACCGCGACCGAGGCGGTCGGATAGTCCAGCGACTTCTGCGCCGCGAGTTCGCCGAGCATCGCCAGGGTGAAACGCAGCGCGGAATCGTCGCGTTCCAGCCACGCCTGCACCTTGGCCTCCGGCGTGGCGCCCGGCATCGACAGCACCTGCGACACGAGCGCGCGGTGCTGCTGGCCGAGTTCCTCGCGCAGCACGCCACGTGCGACCGCATGCCAGCGACCGTCGACTTCCAGCGCGTCGATCTGCGCGGTGAGCCACGGCAGGTTCAGCGCTTCGCCGAGACGGAAGTGCAGACGCGCGACGTCGACCGGCTTCTGCTTGCGCTCGCTCGCGACCTCGATGATGTCCCACGCCGCTTCGAGATACGGCAGCGCCGCCAGCTCGATCGCGAGCGACTTCGGCACGCCCTTCTCGATCCACGCCTGCAGGCTGGCATCGTGTTCGGCGCGCTGGCCGTCGGCGATGATCTTGCTGCCGTCGCGGATCGCGTGGAAGCCGTCGTGGTAGCGGTCGACCGCGGTGGTGATGTCCGGCAGTGCGCCCGGGCGTGCCAGCAGCCAACGGGTGAATGCACGCTGCAGGTTCCAGATCACCTGCAGGGCGTCGACCTGCACCGACTCGGGCACCTTGCCGTCGAGCGCATCGATCTGGCCCCACAGCGCACGCGCCTCGATCGTCTCGCGGGTGATCGTGAACGCCTTGGCGACTTCACCCGGGCTGCGGCCGCTGTCTTCCTGCATGCGCAGCAGGAAGGTCGCGCCCATGCGGTTGATCATGGTGTTGGTGACCGCGGTCGCGATGATCTCGCGCTTCAGGCGGTGGCCTTCCATCAGCTCGGCGTACTTCTTCTGCAGCGGCTGCGGGAAGTAGCGCTGCAGCTCGCGCGACAGATACGGATCTTCGGGAATGTCGGAGTCGAGCATCTGGTCGAACGCGACCAGCTTCGAATACGACAGCAGCACCGACAGCTCCGGACGCGTCAGGCCCAGACCCTTGGCCTTGCGCTCGGAAATCTCGGCATCCGACGGCAGGAATTCGATCTGGCGATCGAGCAGGCCCTGCGCTTCCAGCGTGCGGATGAAGTGGCGCTTGGACCCCAGGCGCGACACGCTCATGCGCTCCATCAGGCTCAACGCCTGGTTCTGCCGGTAGTTGTCCCACAGCACCAGACCGGCGACTTCGTCGGTCATCGACGCCAGCAGCTTGTTGCGCGCCGGCAGCTTCATGCGGCCGTCCTGCACCAGAGCATTGAGCAGGATCTTGATGTTGACCTCGTGGTCGGAGGTGTCCACGCCGGCCGAGTTGTCGATGAAGTCGGTATTGAGCAGCACGCCGTGCAGTGCGGCCTCGATGCGGCCGAGCTGGGTCAGGCCCAGGTTGCCGCCCTCGCCCACCACCTTGCAGCGCAGGTCGCGGCCGTCGACGCGCAGCGCATTGTTAGCGCGGTCGCCGACGTCGGCATGGGTCTCGCTGGAGGACTTCACGTAGGTGCCGATGCCACCGTTCCACAGCAGATCGACCGGCGCGCGCAGGATCGCCGACATCAGCTCGTTCGGGCTGATCGACGTCGCATCGCCCTCGATGCCCAGCGCTTCGCGCGCTTCGGCCGAGAGCGGAATCGACTTCGCGCTGCGCGGCCACACGCCGCCACCCTTGGCGATCAGGCTCTTGTCGTAGTCCTCCCAGCTCGAACGCGGAATGGCGAACATGCGTTGGCGCTCGACGAAGGAGCGCGCAGCGTCCGGGTTCGGGTCGATGAAGATGTGGCGGTGATCGAATGCGGCGACCAGGCGGATGTGTTCGCTCAGCAGCATGCCGTTGCCGAACACGTCGCCGGACATGTCGCCGACACCGACCGTGGTGAAGTCTTCGGTCTGCGAATTGCGGCCCATCGCACGGAAGTGGCGCTTGACCGATTCCCAGGCGCCGCGCGCGGTGATGCCCATGCCCTTGTGGTCGTAACCGACCGAGCCGCCTGACGCGAACGCGTCGTCGAGCCAGAAGCCGTGCTCGCGGGCGATGCCGTTGGCGATGTCGGAGAAGGTCGCGGTGCCCTTGTCGGCGGCGACGACGAGATAGGGATCGTTGTCGTCATGGCGCACGACATCGTTGGGCGGCACGATCGCGCCTTCGACGATGTTGTCGGTGATCTGCAGCAGGCCGTTGATGAACAGCGAGTAGCAGGCGACGCCTTCGGCGAACTGCGCGTCGCGGTCGCCGCCGACCGGCGGACGCTTGACGATGAAGCCGCCCTTCGAGCCGACCGGCACGATGACGGTGTTCTTGACCATCTGCGCCTTGACCAGACCCAGCACTTCGGTGCGGAAATCCTCGCGGCGGTCCGACCAGCGCAGGCCGCCACGGGCGACCGGGCCGAAGCGCAGGTGGATACCTTCCACGCGCGGGCCGTAGACGAAGATCTCGCGGTACGGGCGCGGCTTCGGCAGTTCCGGCACGCGCGCCGAATCGAACTTGAAGCTGATCGTGTCGAGCAGGCCGCCGTCGCGGGCCTTCTGGTAGTAGCTGGTGCGCAGCGTCGCGTCGACGACGGCGAGATAGCTGCGCAGGATGCGGTCCTCGTCGAGGCTGGACACGCGATCGAGCAGCCCCTTGAGCGCGGCGCGCGCGGCTTCGTACTGCGTGTCGCGATCGCTGCCGCGGGCATCGAGCAGCGGCTGCAGCGCGGTCAGCGTCGCCTCGTCATTGCCGGACAGCGCCTGCAGCTGGGCGGCGAAGGCCTCGCGGCCGGCGTCGATCTGCGCGCGGCTCTCGGCGCCGGTCGCGGGATCGAAGCGCGATTCGAAGACTTCGACCAGCAGACGCGCGAGCAGCGGATAGCGTGCCAGCGTGTCTTCGACGTAGGCCTGCGAGAACGGCACGCCGACCTGCAGCAGGTACTTGCAGTAGCCGCGCAGCATCGCGATCTGGCGCCAGTCGAGATCGGCGCCCAGCACGAGACGGTTGAAACCGTCGTTTTCGGCATCGCCCCGCCACACGCGGTCGAAGGCCTCGGTGAAGGCCTGCGCGCGCGCGTCGACGTCGATCGCGCCGGTGGTGGCTTCGACGTAGAAGTCCTGCAGGAACAGCGTGGTGCCGTCGACCTCGATGCGGTTGGGATGCTCGGCGATCACGCGCAGGCCGAGGTTCTCCATCACCGGCAGCACGTCCGACAGCGGGATGTGCGCATCGCGGCGATAGAGCTTGAAGTGCAGCACCGACTCGCCGGTGGTCGGCAGCGGCTGGGTGTAGAAGCTCAGCTGCAGCGACTCGGACTCGGCGGTCGCGGCCAGCTTCTCGACGTCGGTCGCGGCTGCGGCCGGCGATGCGAACTCGATGTAGGCCGGCGACAGCGCACGGCCGAAGCGGCCCGCCAGGCGCAGGCCTTCCGCCTCGCCGTGACGGCGCACGAGTTCGTCGCGCAGATCGTCCTGCCAGTTGCGCACGATCGCCTGCAGCGCCTGCTCCAGCGCACCCTGGTCGATGTCGGACGCAACGCCGGCGCGCGGACGCACGATCAGATGCAGCTGCGCCAGCGGCGATTCGCCGAGCACGACGCTCGCATCGACGTGATCGGCCTGCATGACCTCGCGCAGCAGCTGTTCGATGCGGCGACGCACGTCAGTGTTGAAGCGGTCACGCGGAATGTAGACCAGCACCGAATAGAAGCGGCCGTAACGGTCCTTGCGCAGGAACAGGCGGCTGCGCACGCGTTCCTGCAGGCCGAGGATGCCGGTGCCCAGACGGAACAGCTCGTCGGGCGTCGACTGGAACAGCTCGTCGCGCGGCAGCGTTTCGAGCAGGTGCTTGAGCGCCTTGCCGCTGTGGCCGGTCGGCTTGAGGCCGGACTCGGTCATCACGTGTTCGAAGCGCTCGCGCACCAGCGGGATGTCCCACGGACGGCGCGTGTAGGCGCTCGAGGTGTACAGGCCGAGGAAGCGCTGTTCGCTGACCACGTTGCCGGCGTCGTCGTAGCCGAGGATGCCGATGTAGTCCATGTAGCCGGGACGGTGCACGGTGGAACGTGCACTGGTCTTGGTCAGGATCAGCGCATCGATCAGGCCTTCGCGGCGCAAGGCATCGGCGCCGAGCTCGCTGATCGGACGCGACTTCACCGCGCCGGGCGTGCGCAGCAGGCCCATGCCGCTGTCGGGCACGGCTTCCAGACGCGCATCGTCGCCCTTGCGCTTCACCTTGTAGGCGCGGTAGCCGAAGAACGTGAAGTGGTCGTTCGCGGCCCAGCGCAGGAACTCCTGGGCTTCGGCGCGGCTCGACTCCGACACCGGAATCTTCTGCGATTCCAGATCGGTCGCCATCTGCAGCATCTTCTCGCGCATCGACGGCCAGTCGGCAACGATCACCCGCACGTCGTCGAGCACGCCGCGCACCAGCGCCTCGATGCGCGCGTTGTCTTCGGGCGTCTGCCGGTCGATCTCCAGATGCATCACCGATTCGGCGTCGCCCTCGCCCACGCCGGTCAGACGGCCGGCACGGTCGCGCGTGATCGACAGCACCGGATGGCCCAGCACGTGCACGCCGATGCCCTGCTCGGCCAGCGCCATCGTCACCGAGTCGACCAGGAACGGCATGTCGTCGTTGACGACCTGCAGCACGGTGTGCGGCGACTCCCAGCCGTGGGTCTTCATCACCGGATTGAACAGCCGCACGTTCGCCGTGCCGGGCTTGCGCTTGCCGGCGAAGTCGAACAGGTCCGCGGCGAGCGCGGCCCAGCCGTCTGCGCTGTGCAGGGGCAGTTCGTCTTCGGTCATGCGGCGGTAGAAGGCCTGCGCGAACGCACCGGCATCCGCGTGCGCGGCCTTGCCCGCACGGCGGCGCACGGCGTCGAAGATCGGGTCGAGCAGGCCGAGGCCGGCGCGGCGCGGCGGCGCAGGCAGCACGCTGGCGGCCTTCTTCTTCGCCGGCGCGGCGGCCCTGGTGGCGGACTTGGAGGATTTCGCCGGCACTGCGGCCGCGGCGGATTTACCTGTCTTGCGCGATGAGGTCATGACGACAAACGTTCCGATGCAATGAGGCCCGCGTTCTCACGCGGGCCGACGGGAAGGAATCTCTCAATACGACGCGGCCGCACGGGCGGCCGGGTCGGGAACCACCGACGCCGCGCGGCCACGGGGGCGGCGCAGGCGACGGACACACACGGTGCTGGCGTGGAGAAGCGGCATGCGGATCAGCGCAGACCGGTCTCGTTGCGGGCGATCACCAGACGCTGGATCTCGCTGGTGCCTTCGTAGATTTCGGTGATCTTGGCGTCGCGGAAGTACCGCTCGATCGGCATTTCCTTCGAGTAGCCCATGCCGCCGTGGATCTGCAATGCCTGGTGGGTGATCCACATCGCGGCTTCCGATGCGGTGAGCTTGGCGATCGCGGCCTCGTTGCTGAAGCGCTTGCCCTCGCCCTTGAGCCAGGCCGCGCGCAGCGTGAGCAGCAGCGCCGCATCCAGCTTGCACTTCATGTCGGCGATCTTCGCCTGGGTCATCTGGAACGCGCCGATCGGCTGACCGAAGGCCTTGCGCTCCTTGACGTAGGCGATCGTCGCCTCGTACGCGGCGCGGGCGATGCCGATCGCCTGCGAGGCGATGCCGATGCGGCCGGCATCGAGCACGCCCATCGCGATCTTGAAGCCCTGACCTTCCTCGCCGAGCACGTCGCCGGCCTGGGCCACGTAGTCCTGGAATTCGATTTCGCAGGTCGCCGAGGCGCGGATGCCGAGCTTGGGCTCGGTCTTGCCACGATGGAACCCGTCGCGGCTGCCGTCGACGAGGAAGGCGGTGATGCCGCGCGCGCCCTTGTCGGGCTCGGTGACCGCGAACAGCACGAAGTACTTGGCGACCGGGCCGGAGGTGATCCAGCTCTTCTTGCCGTTGATCACGTACGTGCTGTCGGGCTGCTTGACCGCGCGGCACTTCATCGCCGTGGCATCGGAGCCCGACTGCGGCTCGGTCAGCGCGAACGCGCCGATCTCGCGGCCTTCGGCGATCGCGCGCACATACTCCTGCTTCTGCGCCTCGGTGCCGTGGGTCAGGATGCCGTTGCAGAACAGCGAGTTGTTGACCGACATGATCGTCGAGTGCGCGGCATCGGCCGCGGCCACCTCGACCATCGCCAGCACGTAGGAGATCGGGTCCATGCCCGCGCCGCCGTACTCGTCGGGCACTTCGATGCCCATCAGGCCGTTCTCGCCGAGCACCTTCATGTTCTCGACGGGGAAGTCACCGGTCCGGTCGTGATGTTCGGCGCTGGGTGTGATCCGCTCCTGGGCGATCCGTCGCGCAATGTCCTGGATCATCAACTGCTCTTCGCTGAAACCGAACTCCACGGCGTGCAACTCCTGCTCGAAAACGATCCGGCGATTGTAACGTTCCAACCCGGTAAAACACCCGCAAAACCGGTTCCGCAGTGCAGCATGAATCGACCGGAAACAGCGCGGCGGACGCGACGCTTCGCATCATGCAAACGGTGTATGACAGGCGCCGGATCGCGTGACCGTAGCGTGACGCCGACGCCCGACAACCTTGACCCCACCGCCGCGCGCCCCGACAATTATCTCTATATCGCGATATGGAGATATTGATGGATCTGGAGGCCTGGTCCGCGCGCCTGAAAGTGCTCGCCGATCCCACGCGTGTGCGCCTGCTCGCCCTGCTCGAAGTCGAAGAGCTGACGGTGGCCGAGCTGTCCTCGATCACCCGCCTCGCGCAGCCGCGCGTGTCCACGCATCTGGCGCGGTTGAAGGAAGCCAACCTCGTGCGCGACCGCCGCGCCGGCGTGTCTGCCTACTACCGCTTCGACGACGCCGCGCTCGATCCCGCGCAGCGTGCGCTGTGGCAGGCGCTGTCGACCGGCAGCGACGATCCGCTGCTGCGGCAGGACGCCGAACGCACGCCTGCGGTGCTGGCGACGCGCGCCGCCGACCAGAGCTGGGCCGACACCGTGGCCGGCGACATGGAGCGGCACTACTCGCCCGGCCGCACCTGGGAAGCGCTCGCGCGCTCCGCGCTGCCGCTGCTGGAGACCGGCGACGTGCTCGACATCGCCTCGGGCGACGGCGTGCTGGCCGAGCTGCTGGCGCCGCATGCGCATCGCTACGTCTGCCTGGACGCCAGCCGGCGTGTGGTCGCGGCGTCGACCGAACGGCTCAAGCGCTTCACCAACGTCGAAGTGCGCGAAGGCGACATGCACGCCCTGCCCTTCGAGGCCGGCAGTTTCGATCTCGTGGTGCTGATGCACGCGCTGACCTATGCGACCAAGCCCGCCCAGGCCGTCACCGAAGCCGCGCGCGTGCTGCGACCGGGCGGGCGTCTGCTGCTGTCGAGCCTGGACCGGCACGGTCACGAAACCGCGGTGCAGGCCTACGGCCACGCGAACCTCGGCTTCCCGGACAAGGAACTGCGCCGCTTCGTCACCAAGGCCGGGCTGGAGATCCACAGCGCCGAAACCGTCACCCGCGAGAAGCGTCCGCCGCATTTCCAGGTGATCTCGATCATCGCGAGGAAGCCATGACCACGTGGCTGCACCCCGAACGCGTCGCGGCGCTCGATGCCGCGCTGGCCAACCGCATCCTCGTGCTCGACGGCGCGATGGGCACGATGATCCAGCGCTTCGAACTGACCGAAGCCGACTATCGCGGCGAGCGCTTCGCGCAGGGCTACGACGCGCTGCATGCGGCGCAAGGCCACGCGCACGGTGCCGGCTGCGGCTGCGATAGCCATGACCAGCGCGGCAACAACGACCTGCTCACGCTCACGCGGCCCGACATCATCCAGGGCATCCACGCCGACTACCTCGCCGCCGGTGCGGACATCGTCGAGACCAACACCTTCAATTCGACCGCGGTGTCGCTGGCCGACTACCGTCTGCAGCACCTGGTCCACGAACTCAACGAAACCGGCGCGGCATTGGCGCGCGCGGCCTGCGACGCCGCGCAGGCACAGACGCCGGATCGCCCGCGCTTCGTCGCCGGCATTCTCGGGCCGACCAGCCGCACCGCGTCGATCAGCCCGGACGTCAACGATCCCGGCTATCGCGCCGTGACCTTCGACGAACTCGTGTCGATCTACCGGGATGCATCGCACGGCCTGATCGACGGCGGTGCCGACATCCTGATGGTCGAGACCGTGTTCGACACGCTCAACGCCAAGGCGGCGCTGTACGCAATCGAGACCGTGTTCGACGAACGCGGCGGGCGTCTGCCGGTGATGATCTCCGGCACGATCACCGACGCCTCCGGCCGCACGCTGTCCGGACAGACCGCCGAAGCGTTCTGGTACTCGCTGCAGCACGCGCGTCCGCATGCGGTGGGCCTGAACTGCGCGCTCGGTGCGAAAGACCTCCGCCCGCACGTCGAAACGCTGTCGCAGGTCGCGCAGACGTACGTGTCCTGTCATCCGAACGCCGGCCTGCCGAATGCGTTCGGCGGCTACGACGAAACGCCCGAGGACATGGCCGAGGTGCTGCGCGAATTCGCGACCGCCGGTCTGTTGAACATCGTCGGCGGCTGTTGCGGCACGTCGCCCGACCACATCCGTGCGATCGCCGAGGCCGTCGCCGATGTGGCCCCGCGCCGACCGCCCGCGACATTGGACGTCGCCGCATGACGCGTCCCCGCCACACCCGCCTGTCCGGCCTCGAGCCGCTGATCGTCACGCCGGAACTGCTCTTCATCAATGTCGGCGAGCGCACCAACGTCACCGGCTCGGCGGCGTTCCGCAAGCTGATCAAGGAGAACCGCTACCCCGAGGCCGTCGAGGTTGCGCGCCAGCAGGTCGAAGGCGGCGCGCAGATCCTCGACGTCAACATGGACGAGGGCATGCTCGATTCCGAGCATGCGATGACGACGTTCCTCAACCTGATCGCCGCCGAGCCCGACATCGCGCGCATTCCGGTCATGGTCGACTCCTCGAAGTGGACCGTCATCGAAGCCGGCCTCAAATGCCTGCAGGGCAAGGGCGTGGTCAATTCGATCTCGCTCAAGGAAGGCGAAGCCGCGTTCCTCGAACAGGCGCGCAAGGTGCTGCGCTACGGCGCGGCGGTCGTGGTCATGGCCTTCGACGAGGTCGGCCAGGCGGACACGAAGGACCGCAAGGTCGAGATCTGCACGCGCGCCTACAAGCTCTTGACCGAAGTCGTCGGGTTTCCGCCCGAGGACATCATCTTCGACCCCAACATCTTCGCGATCGCGACCGGCATCGCCGAGCACGACAATTACGCGGTCGACTTCATCGAAGCGACCCGCGAGATCAAGGCGACGCTGCCGCACTGCCACGTCTCGGGTGGCGTCTCCAACGTGTCGTTCTCGTTCCGCGGCAACGAGGTCGTGCGCCAGGCGATCCACGCGGTGTTCCTGTTCCATGCGATCAAGGCCGGCATGGATTTCGGCATCGTCAACGCCGGCGCGATGCCGATCGTCGACGATCTCGATCCCGAACTGCGCGAGTGCGTCGAGGACGTGGTGCTCAACCGCCGCAGCGATTCGACCGAGCGCCTGCTCGATCTCGCCGAGCGCTACAAGGGCAAGAAGGGCGCGGCGCGGGTCGAGAACACCGCCTGGCGCGAGGCACCGGTGCAGCAGCGGCTCACCCACGCGCTGGTGCACGGCATCGACCAGTACGTGGTCGAAGACACCGAGGAAGCGCGGCAGTCGTTCACGCGTCCGCTGGATGTCATCGAAGGCCCGCTGATGGCCGGCATGAACGTCGTCGGCGATCTGTTCGGCGCCGGCAAGATGTTCCTGCCGCAGGTGGTCAAGTCGGCGCGCGTGATGAAGAAGGCGGTGGCCTACCTGCTGCCCTACATCGAAGCCGAGAAGCTGCGCACCGGCGACGCGGGCAAGAACAACGGCCGCGTGCTGATGGCGACGGTCAAGGGCGACGTGCACGACATCGGCAAAAACATCGTCGGCGTAGTGCTCGCCTGCAACAACTTCGAAGTCGTCGATCTCGGCGTCATGGTCGCCACCCAGACCATCCTCGACAAGGCGCGCGAAGTGCAGGCGGACGTGATCGGTCTGTCGGGCCTGATCACGCCCTCGCTGGAGGAAATGAGCCACGTCGCCCGCGAGATGAAGCGCCAGGGTTTCGAAACGCCGCTGCTGATCGGCGGCGCGACGACCTCGCGCGCCCACACCGCGCTGAAGATCGCACCGCATTACGCCTCGCCGACCGTCTGGGTGAAGGACGCCTCGCGCGCGGTCGGCGTGGTGCAGTCGCTGATCAGCCCGGAACTGCGCGGCGCCTTCGTCGCCGCCAACGATGCCGACTACGCCGAGATCCGCCAGCGTCATGCCAATCGTGGCGACGCGAAGCGGCTGGTCTCGCTGGCCAAGGCGCGTGCGCAGCGCTTCGACGGCGACTGGGGCCAGTACACGCCGCCCACGCCCCACAAGCCCGGCGTGCACGTGTTCGACGACTATCCGCTCGAGGACCTGGTCCCGATCATCGACTGGACGCCGTTCTTCAACGCCTGGGAGCTGTTCGGCAAGTACCCGGCGATCCTCAGCGACGAGGTCGTCGGCCCGCAGGCCACCGAACTGTTCAACGACGCGCAGGCGATGCTGCGCAGGATCGTCGACGAGAAGTGGCTGACCGCGAAAGCCGTGTTCGGCCTGTGGCCGGCCAACAGCATCGGCGACGACGTGGTGCTGCAGCACGAGCGCGGCGACGCCACGCTGCACTTCCTGCGCCAGCAGGTCGACAAGCCGGTCGAACGGCCGGACTTCTGCCTCGCGGACTTCATCGCGCCACAGGACAGTGGCAAGCAGGACTGGATCGGCGCGTTCGCGGTCACGGCCGGCATCGGCATCGATCCGCACGTCGCCCGTTTCGAGGCCGCGCACGACGACTACAACGCGATCCTGCTCAAGGCGCTGGCCGATCGTCTGGCCGAAGCGCTGGCCGAGCGGCTGCACCAGCGCGTACGCACCGACTACTGGGGCTATGCGACCGACGAAGACCTCGACAACGATGCGCTGATCGCCGAGAAGTACCGCGGCATCCGCCCGGCCCCCGGCTATCCGGCGTGTCCGGAGCACAGCGAGAAAGGCCGGCTGTTCGAGCTGCTCGATGCGACCGCGCACACCAGCATGACGCTGACCGAAAGTTTCGCGATGCTGCCGACCGCCGCGGTCTCGGGCTACTACTTCAGCCATCCGAAGAGCCAGTACTTTGTTGTAGGCCGCGTGTCGAAGGAACAGGCGCAGGACTACGCGAAGCGCAAGGACGCCACGCTCGCGCAGGTCGAACGCTGGCTCGCGTCGAACCTCGACTACGACCCGGAATAGCCCCCGCGCGGAGCCATGGACACGCGACCGCCACCTGGCGGTCGTTAGGCTGGACCGTCCCTTCATCGCACAAGGACGCCCGCATGTCCCCACGCCCCGGCGCGCTCGTCGCGCTCGCCGCCACGGTCTGCCTCGCCGCCTGCAGCGGCCCCGCACAGAACGCCGCCGACACCGGCGCATCCAGCGCTGCGTCCGATCCGGATACCGGCGTGATCGTCATCGACAACGCACGCGTGTTCGACGGCGCACGCGACCTGGGTGAAGTGTCGCTGGTGATCCGCGACGGTCTGATCGAACGTATCGCCGAGGCCGGCGCGAACGATCTGCCCGAAGACGCTGAACGCATCAACCATCGCGGCCGCTTCGTCATCCCGGACCTGGTCAACGACCACGCGCACGTCGGCAACACACGCGGCACCGCGCACGGCGATCGCTTCTACACGCAAGATCAGGTTTCGGCCGACCTGCGCAAGTTCCAGGCCTACGGCATCACCACGGTCGCATCCTTGGGCATGAACGGCAGTGCGTTCGGCGAGATCCGCGCTGCGATCAACGCAGACCCGATGCTGGGCGCCCAGCTTTACGGCGCAGGCGGCGGTGTCGGCACGCCTGATGGCGCGCCGCCGGCCGCGAACATGGGTCTGTCGGATGATCCCGTCGCCCGTCCCGCCGATGCGGAAGGCGCCCGCGCGGCCGTGCGCGCGCAAGCCGAATCCGGCGTCGATCTGATCAAGCTCTGGGTCGACGATCTCGGCGGCAAGTCGCCGCAGATGACGCCCGAGGTCTACAAGGCCGCGATCGAGGAAGCGCATCGCCACGATCTGCTGGTGGCCGCGCACATCCATGATCTGGTGCCGGCTGCCGATCTCGTCGCCAGTGGCGTCGACATCATCGCCCACGGCATCCGCGACCAGGCGATCGGTGCGCCGCTCATCGACGCGATGAAGGCCGCGGGCACCGGCTACATCGCCACGCTGCAGATCGACGAAGCGAACTACATCTACGCCGAGCAGCCGGACTGGCTGGACACACCGTTTCTGCGCAACGCCCTGCCCGCCTCGGTGCGCGCGCAATGGTCGGATGCGTCATGGCGCGAAAAGAAACTTGCCGATCCGGCGACGCAGACCCACCGCGACGCGCTGGCGGTGAATCTCGCCAACCTGTCGACGCTGCGCGAGGCCGGCGTGCGTATCGGCTTCGGCACCGATGCCGGCGCACTGCCGCACCGCGTGCCGGGCTTCGCCGAGCATCGCGAACTGGAACTGATGGTCGACCAGGCCGGCTTCAGCCCCGAACAGGCCCTGGTCGTCGCCACGAGCGCGGCCGCGCAGCTGCTGCGCTTCGACGATCGCGGTCTGCTGCAGCCGGGCAAGCGCGCCGACTTCATCGTGCTGTCGGCCGATCCGCTGGCCGACATCCGCAATACGCGCAGTATCGAAGCGGTGTGGCAGGCCGGTCGCAAGGTCGCCGGCCCGATCGCCGACTACGACGCGCAGGCGCGGGACTGATCGACGCGCGAACGCGATCCGCGCTTCGGCGCGGGTCGCGACGTGGGCGCTGCGAGACGATCAGGGCAACAGGAAGGACACGCCGAAGCCGCCGGTCCAGTCGTCCTCGTCTTCGGCGAATCCGCGCAGCACCGACAGATCCAATTGCACCGCAGGCGCGACGCGCCAGGTGATGCCGGTGCCCAGCGCGCGCGAACGCTGCGCGCCGGTGCCGAGCCCGGCTTCCACGTACGCACCGACGGTGTCGGTCGACAGGAAGGTGTAACTCGGCGAGACCGTCCAGCCGGTGCCGTTCTCGTCGCGCGTGCCGTTGACGTAGAACGCGAGATCGCCGGTCGCGACGCTGACACCGAGATCCTGCTGCGCACGCTCGGCGCGGAGGTCGGTCGCGCCGGTCAGCACGCCCTGCCGCGCGAGCACCGCCCACTGCGTGTCGTCGTTCGAACCCGGCAACACCCACTTCAGCGCAATGCTGCTGTCGCCACCGCCGTGCACGCGTTCGCGTGCATCGGCGCTGCGCGTGCGCTCCCACACCCGGCTGTCGCTGCCGATCTGCAGCTCAAGATCTTCGGCAAGACCCACCCGCAACAGACTCGCGGCGGCGTAGCGCGTGGTGCGCACGCCGTCGCTGTCGTCATGGCCGATGTCGGGCAGGCCCTGCTCCCAGGCGATCTGCCCGGGCGCCAGCACCGAGGGCGAGAAGCCGATGCCGGGCCGGTCGAACTCGACCTCGGACGCGTCCTGCGCCTGCGCGGCCGCGCAGACCGAGGCGAGCAGGCCGATCGCGCCTGCACGCATCGCGAGCCGCATGGACGCGGACGTGCTCACCAGACGAGATCGTCCGGCACCTGGTACATCGGATCGCTGTAGGGATCGTCCGCGGCGGGTGCATCGGGATCGATCCGCAGCGCGACCGACGGCGCGAAGATCGCACCGGCCTCTTCCAGCACCGCGGCGGTCACCAGCAGGTAGCGGCCGTTGAGCTGCACGACGCCGAGCTCGCCCGCGTTGAGCGCCTTGAGCTGGGCCTCGTCGACGTGGATGCGCTTGATCTTGCCGCCGTACTCGAAATGACGGGCGATCTCGGCCTCTTTGATGTTGAGCGACTTGTCGGCCAGGAACACCTCGAGCTTCGCGCGCGCCTCGCGGCGCAGTCGGGCCTCTTCCTGTTTGACGCGCTCGGCCTCGATGCGCTCGTCCTTCTCGCGCTGGGCGCGGATGGCGAAGGCCTTGGCCAGATCGATGTCTTCGCGCGGCGGGCGCTTGCCCTGCGGCGCGCCGCGACGCTCACTGTTCGCGCGCGGCTTGCCGTCGCTACGCGGCGCACCGCTGTTGCGGGCCTGCGGACGCGCGGTGGTGTCGCCACGCGGCGCGCCGGGCTTGCCGTCGGCATTGCGGCCGGCAGGCCGCGGGCCGCGCCGGTCGTCGGGCCGCGGACGACGCTCGTCGCGGCGGGAACTGGGCTTGGGCGCAGCCGGTGCCGGCGCCTTGAATCCGAGGCCGAGCAGCTGGTCGCGGAGGGAATCGGTCATCGCTGTCGACCTCAGTAATGCGGGGGTGGCGGTTCTTCCGACGCGTCGGGGAACTGCACGGTGCGCGCCTGGCGCAGGTCGTCCATCATCCGGCGCAGCAGCCCGGTCTGGGCGCTCAGCTCGAGTCGCGCCTGGCTCAGCGCATCGTTGAGCTCGCCGATGGTCTGCTCCTGGAACGCGAGTCGCGTTTCCAGTTCGGTGACGCGCGATTCCAGCGCGTCGTGTCCGGTGTCGTTCATTGCATTCTCGATGGACCGGCGCGCCGCACGGGGCGGCGCACCGGCCGGGGTCTTACTTGACGATGTCCTGCAGCTCGACTTCGAACACCAGCGCCTGGTTCGGGCCGATCGGACCCGAGCCCATCTCGCCGTAACCCAGCGCCGCCGGAATCCACAACTCGTACTTGCTGCCGACCGGCATCAGCTGCAGGCCTTCCTGCCAGCCCGGGACGACCTGGTTGAGCGCGAACTGCGCCGGCTCGCCGCGATCGATCGAGCTGTCGAAGGTCTCGCCATTGAGCAGCGTGCCCTTGTAGTGCACGCGCACGGTGTCGTTCGGGCCCGGCTTGGGACCGGTGCCTTCGGTGATCACGCGGTACTGCAGGCCCGATGCGGTGGTCTGCACGCCTTCGCGCTTGCCGTTCTCGGCGAGGAACTTCTCGGCCTCGGCGGCGTTGGTCTTGGACTTGGCTTCCATCTCCGCGACCTGCTTGGCCTGCATGCGCTCACCGAACTTCTGCATGATGCCCATGGCCTGCTCGTCGCTGATCTCGATGGCCTTGTCGTCGAGCGTTTCGCTGATCGCGCGCTGCAGCGTCTTGACGTCGATCTCGTCCTTGATCTGCTTGAGCTGCTCGCCCATCTGGTTGCCGATGATGTAGCTGATCTGCTCGCGCTCGCCCTTGAGGCCGGCGATCTCGCCGCCTTCGGCCGGCGTTTCGGCGGCCGCGCCTTCGGCCGGCTTGCCGGTTTCCTTGTCGATCGGCTTGCAGGCGATCATCGCCAGCGGCAGGACGGCGGCGAGGCCGGCGATGGCGAGGCGCTTGGTGTTCTTCATGCGGTCAAAACTCCGGGATGAGGGATCTGGAACGGACGGCCGCTGACAGCGGACGGCGGGAGGTGAACGGTGAATCCAGGAACGGAAGATCAGAGGATGTCGATCAGTTCGACATCGAAGACGAGCGTCGAGTTCGCCGGAATGTTCGGCGGACTGCCGCGCACCCCGTAGGCCAGCTCGCCGGGAATCCAGAAGCGGTACTTGCCGCCGATCGGCATCAGCTGCAGACCTTCGGTCCAGCCGGCGATGACCTGGTCGAGGCCGAACACGGCCGGTTCGCCGCGGCTGTAGGAGCTGTCGAACTCGGTGCCGTCGAGCAGCGTGCCGCGGTAGTGCACGCGCACGCGGTCGCCGGCGCGCGGACGCGGGCCCTGCCCCTGCTTCTCGACGCTGTACTGGATACCCGAGGCGGTCGCGAACACGCCGGCCTTGCCGCGGTTGGCGGTCATGAAGGCGATGCCGGCCTGGCGGTTGTCGTCGGCGGCGCGCGCGGTGCGCAGCTGGCCACGCGTGATCATCGCCTGGCGCGCCTGGGTGATCTCGTCGGCCGACAGCGTCGGCGGCTTGCCGTCGATCGTGTCGCGGACGCCGCGCATCAGCGGCGCGATGGCGATCTCGTCGCGCATCGCGGTCAGCGAACGCCCCACATCGGCGCCGATCATCTGGCCGACCTTGGCACGATCCACCGCGGGCGGTTCGCTGCCCGGCGGCAGGCCCGGCACCGGACGTCCGCTGCGCGAGGCGACGCGTTGCGCCAGCGCCTGGCCGATGCGCTGCGTCTCCGCCTGCTCGAGCGCGGGCGGCTTGCCGGCGAGCGCGGCTGCCACCGCGGCTTCGAACGCGGCCAGATCGAGATCGGGCGTCACCTGCGCGAGCTGGGCGGCCATGTCCATGCCGACCACGTAGCTGCTCCTGTCGCGATCGGTGCCTTCGGCGGCGACGGCCAGCGTGGCCACCGGTGCCAGCAGCAACGCAAGGGCTGCGGCACGCATCTGATTCAACATCCGCATGGTTCTCCTGCCCCGGATACGGAGCGATGCAGCCCGCTATTGTCGCGGGCGCGCGGCGGCGGAGCAATCGCGCCCGCCGCGGGCTTCAGCGGGCGGCGGGCCTGGGCGCGGCCAGCGCGCGCTCGATCGCAGCGAGGATCTGCGGATCATCCGGCTTCGTACGGCTGCCCCACTGGCCCAGCACCCGCCCGTCGCGACCGACCAGATACTTGTGGAAGTTCCACTGCGGCGCCTGGCCAGTGGCCTCGGCCAGTTGCTTGAACAGGGGCGTCGCGTCGGGACCGATCACGTGCACCTTCTGGAACATCGGGAACTTGACGCCATAGGTCAGCGTGCAGAACTCCTGGATCGCCGCCTCGTCCTCGAATTCCTGTTCCTTGAAGTCGCCCGACGGAAAGCCCAGCACCGCGAACCCGCGTGGGCGCAGGCGCGCATGCATGGATTCGAGCGCTTCGTATTGCGGGGTGAAGCCGCACTTGCTCGCGGTATTGACGATCAGCACCACATCGCCACCGTAGGCACGGCGCAGATCTACGGTCTCGCGGACCGCGAGCTGGCGGAACTGGTGATCGAGCACGCCACGCGGCGCCGCCGGGCCCTGCGCGAACGCAGCGCCCGCCACCAGGGTCGCTCCCACTGCCAGCGCCACGCGCCGGAACCACCGATTGCCACGCATGTCGCGATCTCCTGGACGGCCGGTGAACCGTGCCATCAGTTGGGTAGAAATTTCGGAATGACGCGTTGACACCTGCTGCGGTGGTGTTATAGTAACCTACAACACCTACCCACTAGAGCAGGACGGTCCTCATGAACCGCAGGCTCCACACCCCGATCATCGCATGCACCGCCTCCGCTCTGGCGCTCTCGGCCGGCCTGCTGTTCGCCGGTCCGGCGCTGTCGGCCGGCGAGCTCGTACCGCAGCCCGTCACCGTCGCGGTGGCCGCGAAGGCCCGCGCCCAGGCCGAGCGCACTGCGACGACGACCGACATCGAAGCGGAGACCCCGCGTCCCCGCACCCGCCGTGCGCGCAGCGGCTTCGCCCTGCCGTACTTCTCGTTCGCGCGGGGCGCTGGTGGAAGGAGCTGAGGCCATGGCCAATATCGAATGGAGCGACGGCGCTCCCATCTACCGCCAGCTGAAGGAACGCGTCATCGCGATGATGCTCGACGGCGTCCTCAAGCCCGGCGACGCGCTGCCCTCGGTGCGCCAGGTGGCCGCCGACTACCAGCTCAACCCGATCACCGTGTCCCGCGCCTACCAGGAACTCGCCGACGAGGCGCTGGTGGAGAAGCGCCGCGGCCTGGGCATGTTCGTCACCGAGGAAGCCTCGAAGAAGCTGCGCAGCAGCGAACGCGAGCGGTTCCTGCACGACGAATGGCCGCAGGTGGTGGAACGGATCGAACGCCTGGGGCTGTCGACCCGGGACCTGCTGCAGTCCATCGGCAATGGAGCCAACGAATGAACGCCGTCATCGACACCCCGGTGATCACCGCGCGCAACCTCAGCAAGACCTACAAGGGCGCGCGTGCGCTCGACGGCGCCAGCTTCCAGATTCCGGCCGGCCGCATCGTCGGCCTGATCGGCCCCAACGGCGCCGGCAAGACCACCGCGCTCAAGGCGCTGCTGGGCCTGATCCGCTTCGACGGCGAGATGTCGGTGCTGGGCCGCGACCCGCGCACCGAGCGCGATGCGCTGATGAACGATGTCTGCTTCATCGCCGACGTCGCGGTGCTGCCGCGCTGGATGCGGGTGCGCGACGCGATCGATTTCGTCGAAGGCGTGCATCCCCGTTTCGACCGCGCCCGCTGCGAGCGCTTCCTGGCCAATACCAAGCTGAGCCCGAAGCAGCGTGTGCGCGAGATGTCCAAGGGCATGATCGTGCAGCTGCATCTGGCCCTGGTGATGGCGATCGACGCCAAGCTGCTGGTGCTCGACGAGCCGACGCTCGGCCTCGACATCCTCTACCGCAAGCAGTTCTACCAGCGCCTGCTGGAGGATTACTTCGACGAGCAGAAGACGATCATCGTCACCACGCACCAGGTCGAGGAGATCGAACACATCCTCACCGACGTGCTGTTCATCCAGAACGGCAGGATCGTGCTCGACGCGCCGATGGACGATGTCGGCGAACGCTTCGTCGAAGTGCTGGTCAACGCCGAACACCTCGACGCCGCCCGCGCCCATCGTCCGATCGACGAACGCGCCCTGCCCTTCGGCAAGACCGTGATGCTGTTCGACAACGTGCCCGTGTCCACCCTGTCGACGTACGGCGAAACCCGCACCCCGGGCCTGGCCGACCTGTTCGTGGCCACGATGAAAGGAGCCTACGCATGAATGCCGCCGCCGAATCCGTGGACACCCCGGTGCCGTCCCGCACGTTCGCACCGACCCACCCCACCCACCGCTTCCGTCTGCTGCTGCGGCGCGAGTACTGGGAGCACCGTGGCGGCATCTTCTGGGCGCCGATGATCGCCGGTGGCGTATCGCTGCTGCTGTCGCTCGGCCTGCTGGTCGCCGGCATCGTGTTCGCCCACAAGGCGGTCGCGGAGGGCAACCTCGTCCAGCACAACGGTGTGACCATCAACGGTCTGGATCTGGGCACCCTGGCCCAGCAGCTGACCAGCGATGATCTCTACCAGCTGTCGGAAGGCATCACGATCACGCTGGCGCTGTCGGCCACCTGGCCGTTCCTGGTGATGATCTTCGTCGCGTTCTTCTATTGCTTGGGCGCGCTCTACGACGACCGCCGCGACCGCAGCGTGCTGTTCTGGAAGTCGCTGCCGGTGTCCGACACGGCCACCGTCCTATCGAAGGTCGCGACGGTGACGCTGGTGATTCCCCTGTTCGCCACGCTGTTCGCGATCGTCATCATGTTCGCGTTCCTGATCGCCCTGAGCATCGCCGCAGCGGCGCACGGCGCAAATCCGTTCCCGCTGCTGTGGGGCAATGGCTCGGTGTTCATGCTCTCGGGGCAGTTCCTGGCGGCGATTCCGGTGTATGCGGCCTGGATGTTCCCGACAGTCGGCTGGCTGCTGCTGTGCTCGGCCTGGGCCAAGAGCAAGCCGTTCCTCTGGGCGCTGCTGATCCCGCTGGCCCTGGGCGTCGCGACGTCGATGACCGGCCTGCTGCAACTGATCGGGCTGGAGCGCCACTGGCTCTGGGGCAACGTGATCTCGCGGATGCTGCTGGGCACCGTACCGGTGACGGGACGTGATCTGGCATACGCCCAGTCCGGTTCGGTGCAGGCCAGCGAGATGTTCTCGATCCCCGGCATGTACAGCAACTTCCTCGAGCCCTCGATGTGGGTCGGCCTCATCGCCGGTGCCGTGATGATCGCGATCTCCATCCGCCTGCGCCGCTGGCGCGAGGAAGGCTGAGCCACCCCGTTTCTCCTCGCCATCGCCTGATTCCGGAGACCACCCATGAAAGCTGCAGCCTTCACCGCATTCGCCCTTGCCCTGTGTCTGCCGCTGGCCGCCTGGTCGGCGCCGCCCGAGAGCGGCGGCGTGCGCGAGGAGATCCGCCGGGATCTGGAAGACGCCCGGCGTGACATCCGCACCGATCTCGCCAAGGCCCGCGCCGAACTCGACACCGAGAATCTCGACGTGACCCACAGCCTGCAGGCCAATGGCGATGCGCGCCGCAACCGTAAGACGAAGACGGAACCGGCGCTGCCGAAGGCCGAGATCACCCCGCAGGGCGACTTCCTGATCGAGGGCGAGGCCGTCGCCATCGATGCGGCGCAGCGCCGCCAGTTGCTCGACTACCGCGGCATGGTCATCGAGGTCGCCAAGGCCGGGATCGACATCGGCGAGGTCACTGCACTGGCCGCCGTGGATTCCGTCGACCGCGGCGTGTTCTCGCTGATGGTCGGTGCGATGACCGGCAGCCTGGAGCGGCGCATCGAGCGGACCGTGCGCAATACCGTCGGCCCCGGCGTGCTGCTGATCTGCGACCGCATGCCTGCATTGCGCGACGCGCAGCAACGTCTCGCCAGCGATCTGCCGGAATTCCGGCCCTACGCCCGGCTCGAAGCCCGGGACGCCGACAGCTGCCGCAACGAGGTCCGCCGCGAGTTCGCGGGGCGCTGAGGTCGCGATGGCCGGACGGCTCGCGCAGACCCATCGATTCAGGGTAGCGTCAGCCACCACGCATCCCGGCCCCGCACTGCCGCGGGACGGTCACTTCGCCAAGGAGTCCACGACATGACGCCAGCTCACACCGCTCGCCCGCTGCTCGCCACGCTCATTGCCGCATCGCTCGTTTTGCCGTTCGCCGCGCAGGCCGAAGACAGCCCGCAGTGCCGGCACAGCCAGCCGCGCGACCTGGCGCTGCAGCTCGACGGCGTGCGCACGGTGCGCTTCGAGATCGGCAACAGCAAGTTGCGCGTGGAAGGCGCCGCACGTCCGGACGCGACGCTGCGCGGCCGCGCCTGCGCATCGAGCGAAGCCATGCTGGCGTCGCTGGTGCTCGAGCAGCAGCGCTCGGGCGACACCCTGACCGTCATCGCGCGCCGCACGTCGAATTCGACCGGTTGGATGGGCAACCAGTACGCCTACATGGATCTGTCCGGCCAGGTGCCGGCAAACGTGCTGGTGCAGACCGTCGTCGGATCCGGCGATGTCTGGGTGACCGGGGTGTCCGCGGCGAGCGCCGATGTCGGATCCGGCGATGCCGAACTGCGCCGCATCGAGGGCCGCGCGACCGCCAAGGTCGGCTCGGGCGACATCACCGTCGACGAGGCCGGCGAACTCAAGGTGCTGTCGATCGGCTCGGGCGACGTCGAAGCCCGCCGCATCCGCGGCGCGGTCGAAGTCGGCAGCATCGGCTCGGGCGATTTCAAGCTCGAAGGCGCGGGTGGCGACGTCCGTATCGGCAGCCTCGGCTCCGGCGACATCGACCTGCGCGACGTGCAGGGCAGCGTGCACGTCGGCTCGATCGGCTCGGGCGACGTCGATGCCCGCGGCATCGGCGGCGATCTCGAAGTCGCGGCCAAGGGCAGCGGCGAGGTCTCGCACCGCGACGTGCGCGGCACAGTCAGCGTGCCGCGCAAACGTTGACCTTCCTACAGAGACATATCCGGAGTCCGACCATGCAGACCTTCCCGTCCCGCGCCCTGCCCCTGGCCCTGCTGCTCGCCTGCGCGGGCACGCTGACCGCCTGCGGGCGTGACGAAGCACCCGCACCCGCGAGCGGTGACGCCACCACGGCGCCGGCCGAGGAAGGTTTCGTGGCCCGCACCACCCGCCGCGCGCTGGAAACGGCGCGCCAGGATCTGGTCGAGAAGAACATCAGCGTCGGCGGCAGCGGTGGCGGCGGACTGAACGTCAACGGCTTCCGCTTCGGCGGCGACGACACGCGCACGTCCAACCTGCCGAAGGCGGAGATCAGTCCGGCTGGCGATTTCCTGGTCGACGGCAGGACGGTCGAGATCGACGCCGCGCAACGCGAACTGCTACTGGCGCATCGCGCCAACATCATCGCGATCGCCGAGGCCGGCATCACGATCGGTATCCAGGGCGCCCAGCTCGGCGCCGAAGCCGCGAAGGGCGCGATCGCCAGCGCGCTGTCGGGCGAGTCCGCGGACTTCGAGAAGCGCATGGAAGCCGAGGGCGCGAAGATGGAGGCCGAAGCCGACAGGCTGTGCGACAACCTGCCGCCGCTGCTCGCCTCGCAGCAGGCCCTCGCGGCCGCGCTGCCGGCCTTCCAGCCTTACGCGACGATGGATGCGATCGACGTCGAGGACTGCCGCAAGGACACCGTCGTCCATCGCGACAACGAAGCCGCGGAAGCGGATGCCGCGGCCGAGCCGACATCGAAATGACGCTGGCACCTGGCGCCAGGTGCACGAAACGAAAAAGACCGGCCATTGGCCGGTCTTTTCTTTGTTGAAACCCTTGAAGACTCAGCCGCCGCCGCTGGCGCCTTCGTGGATGCCGCCCTTGGTCAGTTCGGCGGGATCGAGCAGGGTATCGAGTTCCGTATCCGACAGTCCGCTGTCCTCACGGGCGATGTCGAGCACAGGACGCTGTTCCTTGTAGGCGCGCTTCGCGATTGCCGCCGCCTTTTCGTACCCGATGATCGGGTTGAGCGCGGTGACCAGGATCGGGTTGCGCGCGAGCGCGGCGTCGACGTTCTCGCGGCGCACCTTCAGGCCGGCGATCGCGTCGTCGGCCAGCAGCCGGGTGACGTTCGACAGCAGCTGGATCGATTCGAGCAGATTCGCCGCGATCAGCGGCAGTGCGACGTTGAGCTGGAAGTTGCCGGTCTGCCCGGCCACGGTGATCGCCGCGTGGTGGCCGATGACCTGCGCGGCGACCATGACGGTGGCCTCGGGAATCACCGGATTGACCTTGCCCGGCATGATCGAGCTGCCCGGCTGCAGCGCCGGCAGTTCGATCTCGCCCAGACCGCCGAGCGGCCCGGAGTTCATCCAGCGCAGATCGTTGGCGATCTTGATCAGCGCGACCGCGAGCGCGTTGAGCTGGCCCGACAGTTCGACGGCGTCGTCCTGTGTCGCGATGCCTTCGAACTTGTCTTCGGCCGAGTCGAAACTGGTGCGCGTCAGCGTCGACAACGTACGTGCGACCTTCTTGCCGAATTGCGGATGCGCGTTGATGCCGGTGCCGATCGCGGTACCGCCGATCGGCAGGCGGCGCAGACGCTTGAGCGCGTCGCTCAGGCGCGCTTCGGCGGACGCCAGTTGCGAGGACCACGCGCCGAATTCCTGCGCGAAGGTCAGCGGCATCGCATCCATCAGATGCGTGCGGCCGGTCTTGACCACCTTGCCGAGCGAACGGCCGCGCTTGTCGATCGTGCGGCGCAGATGCTTGAGGGCAGGCAGCAGGTCTTCGACGACGGCGAGCTGCGCCGACACGCGGATCGCGGTGGGCACCACGTCGTTCGAGCTCTGGCCCAGATTGACGTGATCGTTGGGATGCACCTTGCGCGTCGCGGTCGACGCCAGCGTCGCGATGACCTCGTTGGCATTCATGTTCGACGAGGTGCCCGAGCCGGTCTGGTAGATGTCGACCGGGAAATGCGCATCGTGCTTGCCGTCGGCGACTTCGAGCGCGGCAGTGCGGATCGCCTTGCCGGCTTTCTCCGGCAGCAGGCCCAGACCCGCATTGACCTCGGCGGCCGCGGCCTTGACCAGGCCCAGCGCACGGATGAAACCGCGCGGCATCGGCCGGCCGGAAATCGGGAAATTCTGCACGGCGCGCTGGGTCTGCGCGCCCCACAGGGCGTCGGCAGGCACCTGCAGTTCGCCCATGCTGTCGTGTTCGGTACGGAACGCAGTCGCGTCGTGGGTCTTGCGCATCGATTCGGCTCCAGGAGGGGGAATGACTCGGCTGGCACGGTCGCTGGCGTCGTGTCCGCAGGATACGCGAGGGCCGTACAGGCTAAAATGACGGCTTCGCCCGCTGCGCCCCACGCCTCCCATGTCCGACACCCAGAAGACCGAAGCCGCCCTGCTCGCCCTGTCGCCGCTCGACGGCCGCTACGCCACCAAGGTCGATGCACTGCGTCCGATCTTCTCGGAGTACGGCCTGATCCGCGCCCGCGTGCGGGTGGAGATCGAGTGGCTGCTGGCGCTGGGCGACGAGCCGGGCATCGCCGAACTGCCCGCGTTCGACGACGCGCAGCGCGCCCGCCTGAAGTCGCTGGCCGAGGACTTCTCGGTCGGTGATGCCGCGCGCGTCAAGGCGATCGAACGCACCACGAACCACGACGTCAAGGCAGTCGAGTACTTCATCAAGGAGCAGCTCAAGGATGATGCCGCGCTGGCGCCCTCGCTCGAGTTCGTGCATTTCGCCTGCACCAGCGAGGACATCAACAATCTGTCCTACGCCCTGATGCTGTCCGAAGCGCGCCGGGACGTGCTGCTGCCGACGCTCGACACACTGATCCAGACGCTGCGCACAATGGCCCACGACCACGCCGCGCTGCCGCTGCTGTCGCGCACCCACGGCCAGACGGCATCGCCGTCGACGGTCGGCAAGGAACTGGCGAACGTCGTCGCCCGTCTGCAGCGCCAGAGCGAACAGCTGTGGGACGTCGCGCTGACCGGCAAGATCAACGGCGCGGTCGGCAACTACAACGCACACGTCGTCTCGTATCCGGATGTCGACTGGCCGGCGTTCTCGCAGCGCTTCGTCGAATCGCTGGGCATCGAGTTCAATCCCTACACCACCCAGATCGAGCCGCACGACTGCGTCGCCGAGATCAGCGACGTGCACAAGCGCATCAACACGATCGGCATCGATCTGTGCCGCGACATCTGGGGCTACATCTCGCTGGGCTATTTCAAGCAGGCCTTGAAGGAAGGCGAAGTCGGCAGCTCGACGATGCCGCACAAGGTCAACCCGATCGATTTCGAGAACGCCGAAGGCAACTTCGGCATCGCCAATGCGTTGTTCGAACATTTCGCCGCCAAGCTGCCGATCAGCCGCTGGCAGCGCGACCTGACCGACTCCACCGTGCTGCGCGCGCTGGGCACCGCATTCGGCCACACGTTGATCGCACTCGATGCGCTGCAACGTGGCCTGGGCAAGCTCAGCGTCAACCCCGAGCGCCTGGCCGCCGATCTCGACGCCTCGTGGGAAGTGCTGGCCGAAGCCGTGCAGACGGTGATGCGCCGCCACGGCCTGCCCAACCCCTACGAGCAGCTCAAGGCCCTGACCCGCGGCCAGGGCATCACCGCCGAGTCGATGCGCAGCTTCGTCGACGGGCTGGACCTGCCGGCCGAGGACAAGGCGCGCCTGCGTGAGCTGGTGCCGGGCGGCTACACCGGCCTGGCCGAACAGCTCGCCCGCGAAATCTGACCGTCCGACAGCGCGACGCGGACTGAACATTCGCGTCGCTAGGCTCGCGGCGACTTCACTTGCCGACGGGACCGCCATGCGACATCTGCCGCTGCTGCTCTGCCTCACCGCCTTCTCGTTGACCGCCTGCGATCGACAGCCGTCACCGGCCGACGCGTCGGCTGGCGCATCGCCGACGCAGACCGCGTCGCAGGTTGCATCCGCGGCGGTGTCCGGCGTGCTGACCGATCCGGCCAGCGGGGCGCAGTGCAGCGGCCAGGACGTGGCGATCACCCGAGACGGCTTCGATCTCGTCCTGAACGGCGACTGCGGCGCCGTGGTAATCACGGCGTCCGATGGCGCGGTCAATGTCGAACATGCGACCTCGGTGCGGGTGGAAGGCAGCCAGGTGACCGTGCTCAACAGTCATGTCGGCAACGTCGACGTCCGCGGCACCGACAACACCTTGAACCTGACCGAGGTTGACGCGCTGGAGATCTCCGGCGATCGCAACACGGTGCTCGCGCGGCGGATCGACCGGGTGACGTTCAGCGGCGCCTCGAACGTCGTCAATCCCGACAACACGCCGGCGCTCGAGGATTCGGGCACCGGCAATCGCGTGATGTGACGCGGCGCGAAGACCCATGCGCATCCTGCTCAATCTCGACGTCGACGATCTCGACCGCGCACTGGCGTTCTACGTCGCCGCGTTCGGACTGGCGCCGGCGCGGCGCTTCGGCGAACACGGCGTGGAGCTGCTGGGCGCCGATGCGCCGCTGTATCTGCTGCGCAAGTCGGCAGGCAGTACCGGCGCAGGCAACGCACCGCGTGATTACGCACGGCACTGGATGCCGCTGCACCTCGATGTCGTCGTCGACGATCTCGATGCGGCGTTGACCCGGGCGCTCGCCGCCGGCGCCGTGCAGGAAGGCGCCATCCGCGACGAGGCCTACGGGCGGATCGTGCAGCTGGCCGATCCGTTCGGGCATGGATGGTGTCTGCTGGCCTTCAGTGCGCGCGGGTATGACGCGGTTGCGACATGACGCGATGGGATGCGAAATAGCTGGCTACGCTCTGGTCGTCATCGCGGCGAAGGCCTGGATCCAGTGACTTGTCTCTATCAACGCGCCGAAGTCACTGGATTCAGGCCTGCGACGGAATGACGGGATTCAGGCGTCTGACGAATCCAACCTCGTCAGGGAAACGGGAGAGAAGTGCTTGAAGAAGCACTGTGCGTACCGCTGAACCCGTCGAGCCCGCCCCCGTTTTCGCGTAGGCTCCCCGCCCATGAGCAGAGCCCCCCTCCCCTTCGAAATCGACGCCCGCCGCTTCCCCGGCGACGGCCCGCTGGGCATGCCCGCCGAGCAGTTCCTGCGCAATTACTGGCAGAAGCGGCCCTTGCTGATCCGCAATGCGTTTCCGGACCTCGAAAGCCCGCTGCAGCCCGAGGATCTCGCCGGCCTGGCCTGCGAGGAAGTGGCGCTGTCACGGCTGATCCGCCACGACCGGGCGCGCGATGGCTGGCAGGTGGAGACAGGACCGTTCGACGAGGATCTGTTCCCCGGCCTCGGTGATCGCGACTGGACACTGCTGGTGCAGGACGTCGACAAGTGGGACGCCGATGTCGCCGCGTTGCTGCCGCATTTTTCTTTTCTGCCGCGCTGGCGCATCGACGACATCATGGTCAGCTTCGCCGCGACCGGCGGTTCGGTCGGTGCGCACGTCGACCAGTACGACGTATTCCTGCTGCAGGGCCAGGGCCGCCGCCGCTGGCAGATCGACGCGTCCGACGCGATGGGCCGGGGCGTGCCGCCGCAGGCGTTCCGCGACGATGTCGAACTGCGGCTGCTGCGCGAGTTCACGCCGACCCACGAGTGGGTGCTCGGTCCCGGCGACATGCTGTATCTGCCGCCGATGGTGCCGCACCACGGCGTGGCCGAGGATCCCTGCCTGACGTTCTCGGTCGGCATGCGCGCGCCGTCGGTCAGCGAACTGATGGGCGACTACATCGACACCTTGGCCGCGGACGCCGACGAATCGATCCGCTATCACGACGAGACCCTGCAGCCGCCGGCCGATCCGAACGAGATCGATGCCGACGCGATGGCGCGCGTCGTCGAAGCGCTCAATGTGATGCGCATGAAGGACCCCGATCGCCTCGGCGACTGGTTCGGCAGCTTCATCACCGGCTACCGCAATGCGCAGCAGGTGGTGGCCGGCGGCGCAGCGCCGCCGCGCATCGAACTCGAGTGGCTGCTGTCGCAGGGCCAGGCCGTGCTGCACCGCAATCCCTTCAGCCGGATGGCCTGGCGTCGTGCCGGGGACGGCGCGCGCCTGTTCGTGTCCGGCACGGCGTGGCCGCTGCCGCTACGCGATGCGCGCACGCTGGCCGCCGAAGCGCAGATCGACGGCCGCGCGTATGCGGCGCTGTCGGGTGCGGGACGCGAGACGGTGCTCGAACTGCTGGCCGAGGGGCACTACACCCTGCTGGATGCGGATTCCGAATGAGCGCGGCGGCGCCGTTCCGGGTCGCCATCGTCACCGGTGCCGGTGACCTGGCAGCGGCGCACGCGGTGCGCACCGCGGTCTTCGTCGGCGAACAGGGCGTGCCCGCGGACCTCGAACGCGATGCGCTCGATGCCCTGAGTCGGCATGTCCTCGCGACCGCTGCCGATGGCACCCCGATCGGTGCCGGTCGCATCGCACCCGACGGCCGCATCGGCCGGCTCGCGGTGCGCAGCGACTGGCGCGGTCGCGGTGTCGGCGATGCGATGCTGCGTGCACTGCTCGATGCCGCGCGCGATGCCGGCCTGCGCGAGACCTATCTGCATGCGCAACTGCAGGCGATGGCGCTGTACGCACGTGCCGGATTCGTCGCCGAAGGCGCACGTTACGAAGAAGCCGGCATCGCGCATCGCACGATGCGCCGCCTCGCCGGCGCGACGTTCCCGGTCGACGATCTCGCCGCGGCCGTCGATGCGACTGTCACCCTCGTGTCCGCCGCGCGCCGCGCGCTGTGGCTGCGCACCCGCGATCTCGACCCCGGCCTCTACGATCATCCCGACGTGCTCGCCGCCCTGCGTCGCTTCGCGACCGGTGGCCGCGGCGTGCAGATCCAGGTGCTGCTCCACGATCCCGCCACCGTGCAGCGACGCGGCTCCGCATGGCTGGCGTTGTCGCAGCGGCTGAGCAGTGCGTTCGCCTTCCGCGCGGTCGAGGATCCGGTGGACCGCGAGTACGCCGGTGCGTTCCTGGTCAACGACGCCGGCGGCTTCCACGTGCGCGCGCTCGGACATCGCGTCGATGGTGAAGCGGCGACCGATCTGCCAGGCCGCGCACGTCAGCTGGCGCAGCAGTTCGCGCCGGTGTGGGAACGTTCACGCGCCTGCAGCGAGTTCCGCGCACTGGGGATCTGAGGCGTTTGCGTCGTTTCGACGTCGTCCGGGCACGCCGCGGACGCTGCGTTGCGCGCGCGCCGGGGGCCGCCGATGGTGCATCGCGGCGAACGACGCGCGTATACTGTGCGGCGTCGTTTCGCGCCAGATCCCGCCTGTTTTCCGGAGATCGCTCCGGGTCCGGCCCTGCCCCCCTCCAAACGAGCCCGAATTCCCCGACGTGGACAGTCTCCTGAAGCAGTTTGCGCAGTCCTCCCAGTTCGGCGCCAATGCCGCCTTTATCGAAGACCTGTACGAGCAGTACCTCGTCGATCCCGACAGCGTCGGTTCGGACTGGAAACGGTGGTTCGACGCTTTCAAGGGTCGTGAAGCCGGCGATGTTCCCCATTCCGCAGTGCTCTCGGCCGTGGCCGAAGCAGGCCGCAAGGCCGCCCGCGGCATCGTCGAGGCGACGCCTGGCGGCGCCGGCGACGAACGCGAGCGCCACGTCGGCCGTCTGATCACGGCGTACCGTTCGCGCGGCCACCTCGGCGCGAAGCTCGATCCGCTGGATCTGGCGCCGCCGCTCAATCCGCCGGATCTGGGCCTGGCCTTCCATCAGCTGACCGATGCCGACCTCGACGACGAGTTCAGCACCGGCGGCGTGGCCGGCCAGCCGCGGATGAAGCTGCGCGACCTGCTCGCGCTGCTCAAGACCACCTACTCCAGCCAGATCGGCGCGGAGTTCATGCACATCCCCGACTTCGAACAGCGCAGCTGGCTCTACCAGCGCCTGGAGAATGCCGGTGGCCGCTTCGCCCGCAGCGAAGCGGAGAAGAAGCGCATCCTCGAGCGCCTGACGGCGGCCGAGGGTCTCGAGCGCTATCTGCACACCAAGTACGTCGGCCAGAAGCGCTTCTCGCTCGAAGGCGGCGACGCGCTGATTCCGCTGCTCGACAGCGTGATCCAGCGCGCCGGCAAGGAAGGCGTCAAGGACATCGTGATCGGCATGGCCCATCGCGGCCGTCTCAACGTGCTGGTCAACACGCTCGGCAAGAACCCGCGCAAGCTGTTCGACGAGTTCGAAGGCAAGTTCGACCACCACGACACCGATCGCGCCCACACCGGCGACGTGAAGTACCACATGGGCTTCTCGGCCGATCTGGCCACGCCCGGCGGTCCGGTGCATCTGGCGCTGGCGTTCAACCCGTCGCACCTGGAAATCGTCAACCCGGTGGTCGCCGGCAGCGTGCGTTCGCGCCAGCACCGCCGTCGCGACACCGAGCGCAAGCTCGTGCTGCCGGTGCTGCTGCACGGCGACGCGGCCTTCGCCGGCCAGGGCGTCAACATGGAGCTGTTTCAGATGTCGCAGGCCCGCGGTTTCGCGGTCGGCGGCACGGTGCACGTGGTCATCAACAACCAGGTCGGCTTCACCACCAGCGATCTGCAGGACGCGCGCTCCACGCTGTACTGCACCGATGTCGCCAAGATGGTCGGCGCGCCGATCCTGCACGTGAATGCCGATGATCCGGAAGCGGTCGTCTACTGCGCCGAGCTCGCCTACGACTTCCGCCAGCAGTTCGGCAAGGACGTGGTCATCGATCTCGTCTGCTACCGCCGTCACGGCCACAACGAGGCCGACGAGCCGGCAGCAACCCAGCCGCTGATGTACCAGGTCATTCGCAAGCACCAGACCCCGCGCGAGCTCTACACCGCGAAGCTGGTCGCCGAAGGCGTGATGGCCGAGGCCGATGCGAAGGCGATCGTCGACGGCTACCGCAACAAGCTCGACGCGGGCGAAGTCACGGTCGAGCTGGCCGACGCCAAGCCGAGCGACTACGAACTGACGATCGACTGGGATCCCTATCTCGCCGGCCGCCTGACCGACACGCTCGACACCACCGTCTCGGTCGACAAGCTGAAGGCACTGGCGACGCAGATCACCACGCTGCCCGAGTCCGTCACCCTGCAGGCGCGCGTCGCCAAGATCTACGACGACCGCCGCAAGATGGCCACCGGCGAACAGCCGGGCGACTGGGGCTTCGCCGAGAACCTCGCCTACGCCACCCTGCTCGACGCCGGCCACCGCCTGCGCCTCGTGGGCCAGGACAGCGGTCGCGGCACGTTCTTCCACCGCCACGCGGTGCTGCACGACCAGAAGACCGGCGGCAACTACATGCCGCTGCGCGAACTGGTGCAGAACCCCGAAGACGCAACGATCATCGACTCGCTGCTCAGCGAGGAAGCGGTCATGGCGTTCGAGTACGGCTACGCGTCGTCGGAACCGGGCACGCTGTGCATCTGGGAAGGCCAGTTCGGCGACTTCGCCAACGGTGCCCAGGTGGTCATCGACCAGTTCCTGTCGTCGGGTGAAGCCAAGTGGGATCGCCTCTGCGGTCTGGCGCTGTTCCTGCCGCATGGCTACGAAGGCCAGGGCCCCGAGCACAGCTCGGCGCGTCTGGAGCGCTTCCTGCAGCTGTGCGCGCTGGAGAACATGATGGTCTGCGTGCCGACCACGCCGGCGCAGGCCTTCCACATGATCCGGCGCCAGCTGTGCATGACCACGCGCAAGCCGCTGGTCGTGATGACGCCGAAGTCGCTGCTGCGCCACAAGCTGGCCGTCTCGACGCTCGAGGAACTGGCCAACGGCGAGTTCCAGCACCTGATCCCCGACACCGACGCAGACCCGAAGAAGGTCACGCGTGTGGTCGCGTGTTCGGGCAAGGTCTACTACGACCTGCTGGAAGAGTCGCGCAAGCAGGGCCTCGACAACGTCGCACTGCTGCGTGTGGAACAGCTGTATCCGTTCCCGCGCGAACTGCTGGCTGCCGAGCTCAAGCGCTTCCCGAAGGCCACTGAAGTCGTCTGGTGTCAGGAAGAACCGCAGAACCAGGGCGCCTGGTACCAGATCAAGCATCACCTCGAGTTCTGCTCGGGTGCCAAGCAGTCGGTGCATTACGCCGGTCGCGCACGTTCGCCCTCGCCCGCCGTCGGTCATTTCAACGACCACGTCGCCGAGCAGACGCAGCTGATCGCCGATGCGCTGGTGAACGATCTCGCCGGCAAGGTCCTCGCCGAGTAATCCGGCGCGTACCCCGCTCACCCATTCCCCACATTCAACGCTTTTCCAGGAAGCCACATGGCCACTGAAATCAAAGTCCCGGTCCTGCCCGAATCCGTCTCCGACGCGACCATCGCCACCTGGCACAAGAAGGCCGGCGATGCGGTCAAGCGCGACGAGAACCTCGTCGACCTGGAGACCGACAAGGTCGTCCTCGAAGTGCCGTCGACCGTCGATGGCGTGCTGAAGGAAATCAAGTTCGAAGAAGGCGCGACGGTCAACAGCGCGCAGGTCATCGCGATCATCGAGGAAGGCGCAGCTGCCGAAGCGCCGGCCGCCGAATCGGGCGCCAAGGACAAGGAAGCGCCGGCCGCCGGTGCCGAGGAAGTGCAGCCGAAGTCGGAGGCCAAGCAGGCCGACGACAAGGCGCCGGCCTCGACCAAGCCGCAGACCTCGTCGGGCAAGAACGACGGCCTGCCACCGGGCGCACGCTTCACCGCCGAGAGCAAGGGCATCGACGCCTCGCAGGTCGAAGGCACCGGCCGCCGCGGCGCGGTGACCAAGGAAGACCTGCTCAACTACGCCTCGGGCAAGACCCCCGGCGTGTCCGGCGGCGCACGTCCGGAAGAGCGCGTGCCGATGACCCGCATCCGCAAGACCATCGCGGCGCGCCTGATGCAGTCGAAGGAATCGATCGCAATGCTGACCTCGTTCAACGAGGTCAACCTGGGCAAGGTGATGGCGCTGCGCAAGGAGCTGGGCGAACAGTTCCAGAAGGACCACGGCATCAAGCTCGGCTTCATGAGCTTCTTCGCCAAGGCCGCCGCCAATGCGCTGGCCAAGTATCCGGTCGTCAACGCCTCGGTCGACGGCAACGACATCATCTATCACGGTTACGCCGACATCTCGGTCGCCATCTCGACCGACCGCGGCCTGGTGACGCCGGTGCTGCGCAACGTCGAGCGCCAGGGCTTCGCCGAGATCGAGCAGGGCATCGCCGATTACGCCAAGAAGGCGCGCGACGGCAAGCTGGGCCTGGACGATCTGCAGGGCGGCACGTTCACGATCACCAACGGTGGCACCTTCGGCTCGCTGATGTCGACGCCGATCGTCAACCCGCCGCAGTCGGCGATCCTCGGCATGCACTCGATCAAGGAGCGCGCCATCGTCGAGAACGGCCAGGTGATCGCCGCGCCGATGATGTATCTGGCGCTGTCCTACGACCACCGCATCATCGACGGCAAGGACGCGGTGCTGTTCCTGGTCGACATCAAGAACCAGCTGGAAAACCCGCACCGCATGCTGCTCGGCATGTGATGCGCCGCGAGCCCCCTCCACGGAGGGGGTTCGCACTTGTGGCGCCCGCGCCGCACCCCCAAATTCGCCACATCGGCATCCTGCCCTCCACCGCAGGCATCGAAAGAAGGAATTCCCCCATGGCTGAACAATTCGACGTCGTCGTCATCGGTGCCGGTCCGGCCGGTTACCACGCCGCCATCCGCGCCGCGCAGCTCGGCAAGACCGTCGCCTGCATCGACGCCGCGCTGGGCAAGGACGGCAAGCCGGCCCTCGGCGGCACCTGCCTGCGCGTGGGCTGCATTCCGTCGAAGGCGCTGCTCGATTCCTCGCGCCAGTTCTGGAACATGGGCCACATCTTCGGCGACCACGGCATCAGCTTCAAAGACGCGAAGATCGACGTCGAAGCGATGATCGGTCGCAAGGACAAGATCGTGAAGCAGTTCACCGGCGGCATCGCGATGCTGTTCAAGGCGAACAAGGTCACGCCGTACTACGGCTTCGCCACGCTGCATGCGAACCGTCTGGTCAAGGTGAAACAGCACGACGGTTCGGAGATCGAGCTGACCGGCGCCAACGTCATCATCGCCGCGGGTTCGGATTCGATCGAACTGCCGTTCGCGAAGTTCGACGGCGACACCATCGTCGACAACGTCGGCGGTCTGGACTTCACCGAAGTGCCCAAGCGCCTGGCCGTCATCGGCGCCGGCGTGATCGGTCTGGAACTCGGCAGCGTGTGGAAGCGCCTCGGCAGCGAGGTCACGATCCTCGAAGCCCTGCCCGACTTCCTGGCCGCAGCCGATGCCGAAGTCGGCAAGGTCGCGCTGAAGGAATTCAAGAAGCAGGGCCTGGACATCAAGCTCGGCGCGAAGGTCTCCAAGACCGAGATCACCGGCAAGGGCAAGAAGAAGGAAGTCGTCGTCAGCTATACCGACGGCAGCGGCGAGCAGACGCTCACCGTCGACAAGCTGCTGGTCGCCGTGGGCCGCAAGGCCGCGAGCAAGGGCCTGCTGGCCGACGACAGCGGCGTGAAGCTGACCGATCGCGGCCAGATCGAAGTGGACGACCACTGCCACACGGGCGTCGATGGCGTGTGGGCGGTCGGTGACTGCGTGCGCGGCCCGATGCTGGCGCACAAGGGCTTCGAGGAAGGCATCGCAGTGGCCGAACTCATCGCCGGCCTGCCGGGTCACGTCAACTTCGACACGATTCCGTGGGTCATCTACACCGAGCCGGAGCTGGCCTGGGTCGGCAAGACCGAGCAGCAGCTCAAGGCCGAAGGCATTCCGTACAAGGCGGGCAGCTTCCCGTTCGCCGCCAACGGCCGTGCGGTCGCGATGATCGAGGCGACGGGCTTCGTGAAGGTGCTCGCGCACGCCGAGACCGATCGCGTGCTCGGCATGCACCTCGTCGGCGCCAACGTCTCCGAGCTCGTGCACGAAGGCGTGCTGACGATGGAGTTCAGCGGCTCGGCCGACGACCTCGCCCGCATCTGCCACGCGCATCCGTCGCTGTCGGAAGTGGTGCACGACGCGGCGATGGCGGTCGACAAGCGGGCGATTCACAAGGCGAACTGAGCGCCATCGTCTTGACCTAGGAAGGCTCCGCCCAGGCGGGGCCTTCCTGCTTTCCGGCCCGGCAAACCGTCTGCACGACACCGGGCGATCACCTCCGACTACAAGGACATCCCTGATGAAATCGATCTGTGTCTACTGCGGCTCCAACGCCGGCAGCAAGCCCGTCTATGCCGAACGCGCGATGGCGCTGGGCGACCGGCTCGCGAAAGACGGCCTCCGCCTGGTCTACGGCGGCGGCAACGTCGGCCTGATGGGCACCGTGGCCAACGCCGTGCTCGAAGCCGGCGGGCAAGTGACCGGGGTGATCCCTCAGCAGCTCGCCGACTGGGAAGTCGCGCACCGCGGCCTCACCGAACTCGAGATCGTCGATTCGATGCACGCCCGCAAGATGCGCATGTTCGAACTCTCCGACGGTTTCGTCGCCCTGCCCGGCGGCTTCGGCACGATGGAAGAGATCTTCGAGATGCTGACCTGGCGCCAGCTCGGCATCGGCAACAAGCCCTGCGCCTTCCTCGACATCGACGGCTTCTACGCGCCGCTGATCGGGATGATCGACCGCATGGTCGAAGAGCGTTTCCTGCACCCCGACCAGCGCGCCGACCTGTGGTACGGCAGCGACATCGACGAGATGCTGGCGTGGATGCAGGCGTACGAGCCGGCGCAGGCGAGCAAGTGGATCGATGAGAAGCGGCGCAGTGTTGTGAAGTGAGTTGTTTGCGGGCTGACCGAGCGGACGCCCGTCACTTCAATTCCAAGTCGCTGGATCCCGGCATTCGCCGGGATGACGAGCGATAAATCTGACGCGCACAGACTCCGTCGTCCCGGCGAATACCGGGACCCAGCGACTGACCGCACTGCCACCCGCTGACTAGCATCGAATAACGATGTTCCGGGGAGCGAGCGCATGCAGGGACGGATTCCTTGCGTCTACATGCTGGCGAGCGGCCGCAACGGCACGCTCTACATCGGAGTGACCTCGGACCTCATTCAGCGTGTCTGGCAACACAGAAACGAGTTGGCCGCCGGCTTCACCCGGCGACACGGAATCCACACACTCGTCTGGCACGAAGTCCACGAAACAATGGAATCCGCGATTGCACGCGAAAAGTCACTCAAAGAGTGGAAGCGTGCCTGGAAACTCGCGCTGATCGAAGACACCAATCCATATTGGCACGACCTGTATCCTGACCTCATCTGACGCCACCGAGGTCTTGAGCATGCCCATCCCCGCCCGTTTCGACGCCTTCCGCATCCACAACGACGACGCCGGTTATCGCAGCGGCATCGAGCAGATCGCCATCGATGACCTCGCAGACGGCGAGATCGACATCGCGGTCGCGCATTCGTCGGTGAATTTCAAGGACGCGCTGGCGGGCACCGGCAAGGGCAAGATCCTGCGGCGCTTTCCGCTGGTCGGCGGCATCGACGTTGCCGGCCACGTCGTCGCCTCGCGCGACCCCGCGTTCAAGGAAGGCGATGCGGTGCTCGTCACCGGCAGCGGCCTGTCCGAGACGCGCGACGGCGGCTACACGCAGTACGCGCGTATCGAGGCCAAGTGGGCCGTGCCTCTGCCCGCCGGGTTGAGCCTGCGCGAGAGCATGATCCTCGGCACTGCCGGGTTCACCGCCGCGCTCGCATTGCTGCGCATGCACGAGAACCGGCAGACGCCCGCCCTCGGCCCGCTCGCGGTGACCGGCGCGACCGGCGGCGTGGGGTCGCTCGCGGTCGACATCTTCAGCAGCGCGGGCTTCGAAGTGCATGCCGTCAGCGGCAAGGCCGAGCATGCGAATTATCTGAAAATGATCGGCGCATCCGAGGTGCTGGGACGCGATGCGCTGGGCACGGCGCGCCCGATGGAATCGGCGCGTTTCGGTGGCGGCCTCGACAACGTCGGCGGCCCGATGCTGGTCAGTCTGCTCGCGCAGACCGAGCCTTACGGCAACGTCGCCAGCGCCGGTCTCGCTGCGAGCGCGGACCTCGGTGCGACCGTGATGCCCTTCATTATCCGCGGTGTTTCGCTGCTCGGCGTCGCATCGGCAGGTACCGCGCGCGATGTGCGAGATGCGGTCTGGCAGCATCTCGCCAGCGACTGGAAGCCGCGTCATCTCGATGCGATCTGCACACGCGAGGTCGGTCTGTCGGAACTGCCGGACGTGTTCGAAACGATGCTCGACGGCGGGTCGTTCGGTCGGACGCTCGTCACGCTTTGATATCAGCTGCGCGCGCGAGCAATGAATGCGCGGATAGAATCGCAGTCGTCATATCGAGGGGGAATCGATGGCACGCATTCTGATCGTGGACGACTCGCCGTCCCAGCTGATGGGCATCCGGCGCATCGTCGAAAAGCTCGGCCACGAGGCACTGACCGCGGAGGACGGCCAGGCCGGCGTCGACGCGGCCAAGCGCGAATTGCCGGACCTCATCCTGATGGATGTGGTGATGCCGAACCTCAACGGTTTCCAGGCCACGCGTTCGATCACGCGCGAGCCGACGACCGCGCACATCCCGGTGATCCTGGTGACCACCAAGGACCAGGACACGGATCGCGTCTGGGGCATGCGCCAGGGCGCGAAGGCCTATCTCACCAAGCCCTTCAGCGAAGTCGAGCTGTCGGACGCGATCCTCAAGACGATCGGAGGCGGCGCCGCGTCGGCTGTCTGAGTCCGCGCTGATGCAGTCAGATCAGGATGATGCGGCCGGGTTGGCCGCTCTCGATGATCCGATTCCTGCCCCTGCAGGCTGGGCATTGGCCGTCTACTTCTTCCCCACCGCAAACGAATCGCGCAGCGCCTCGTAGGCCGCGACCTGCTGCATGTCGTTCGCGACCGGCGCCTGGATCTCGAGTTCGACGATCTGGTCGCCATCCGGCGCACCGCCGGCGCCCGGCAATCCACGGCCGCGCAGACGCAGCTTGCGTCCGGCTTCCGAACTCGCCGGGATCTTCAGATCCACATGCCCGCCGAGCGTCGCCACGCTGATCGTCGCGCCGAGCGCCGCATCCCACGGCGCGATCGGCAGCGTGTGGATGATGTTGCGACCGTCGACTTCGAAATCCGGATGCGCGGCGTATTCGATTTCCAGCAGCAGATCGCCACCGTGCTGGCCCTGCCGCGGCAGACGCACGACCTGGCCCGGCCGGATGCCGCGCGGAATCTTCACCTCGAAGGTCTTGCCCATGACCGGCACGCGCACGCTGTCGCCGCGGTAAATGGTCTCCAGCGTCACCGCCAGCCGCGCGCGCGTGTCGCCGCGCGGCTGCGGGCCACCGCGACCGGGCTGTTGCGGACCGGCATAACCGCCCGCGCGCCGGCCGAACATCTGTTCGAAGAAATCGCTGAACCCGCCGCCCGCGCCACCGCCGGCGAAGATCTCGTCGAAATCCACGCCGCCCGGTCCGCCACCGAATCCGCCCGGCGGCGGCTGCACGTCGTCGCCGGGCCGGTAGCCGCGCGCGCGCAGGCTGTCGTAGGCCTTGCGCTTCTCCGGGTCGCGCAGCGCCTCGTAGGCCTCGTTGACCGACTTGAAGGTGTCTTCGGCCCCCGGCTCCTTGCTGACGTCCGGATGGTACTTGCGCGCGAGCCGGCGGTAGGCGGTCTTGATTTCCGCGTCGCCCGCGTTCGGCTCGACGCCGAGAATCTCGTAGTAATCCTTGAACTGCATCTGTTTTGCGTCCGGTGCGGGCGCTTGCCCGTCAGGAATGGAACGCCACGATCGGCGACGGCCCGCAGGATACCTGCAGGCCGTCGCCGCGTCGTGGATACCGCGGCTGCAGATGACGCAGCCGCGGTCGATCGACCGTTACTGGCGCGTGCCCGCCTCCGGCGCTGCGCCGACCTGGATGCGGCGCGGCGTGGACTCGGCGCGCTTGGGAATGCTGATCTCGAGCACGCCGTGATGGCCGCTGGCGGTGATCGCATCGGCGTCGGCGCTGTCGGGCAGCGTGAAGCGACGATGGAAGCGACCGGTGTTGCGCTCGACGCGCGAGAACCGCACTTCATTGGCGTCGCCGTCGGTGGCGTCCTGGCTCGCAGGCGCACGTTCGCCCTTGAGGCTCAGCACGCCCTTGTCCATCCAGATCTCGACCTGCGCCGGATCGATGCCCGGCAGGTCGGCGAGGATCACGAACCGCGAGCGCTCCTCGCGGATGTCGACGCGCGGCGTCCACTCGCTGGTGACGACCGACGATGCGTCGGCATCACCGTGGACGAACTGCTGCAGGAACTGGCGCATCTCGTCGTGCAGACGCGGCGAGGTGTCGCGGGCTAAGGGACGGGCGACGGCGCGAAACGCTTCATGGCGCATGGAATGACTCCGGACTGGGGGCGGCACCGGTGGCCGCGATGTCCCCGATCTGGGTGCCGGCGCGAGGCTTTCAAGCATCGCCGCGGGCTCACGCCACGAGCGGCTAGACTTCCGTTCACCCTCCCCCGGAACGCCCTCATGACGATCCAGATCGGCGACACGATTCCCGAAGTCGCGCTCAAGCACATCCACGACGGCGTGCGCATCGTCGACACCCCGACGCTGTTCACCGGCAAGCAGGTCGTACTGTTCGCAGTGCCCGGCGCGTTCACGCCGACCTGTTCGGAACATCACCTGCCCGGCTTCGTCGAGCACTTCGAGACCTTCCGCAAGCGCGGCATCGACGTGATCTGCATCGCCGTCAACGATCCCTTCGTGATGCAGGCCTGGGGCGAAAGCGTCGGCGTGCCGGACGGCCTGCAGATGGTGTCCGACGGCAACGGCGATCTGGTCAAGGCGATGGGTCTGGAAATGGACGCCAGCGCCTACGGCATGGGCCTGCGCGCGAAGCGCTTCGCGCTGTATGCCGACGATGGCGTGGTCAAGCAGCTGTTCGTCGAAGCGCCGGGCGAGTTCAAGGTGTCGTCGGCGGAGCATGTGCTGGCGCACTTGGCTGTCTGACGCCAGACGTCGTCGCTCCAGCGCAAGCCGGGGCCCGGTTCGATTTCGGTTTCAACGTCGGAAATCAAGAACAGACTGGATTCCAGCCTTCGCTGGGATGACGGTCGATGCGCCCGCGAGGCTTTTCGATCAGAGCCTCACTCCGCCACCCGGAACGCCACAGTCCGCCACGCCCCGTCATCCGCGAGCGCGGTCAGCGTATGCGCGCCCGGCGTGTCGAACTCGTGCCGCAGCCACTGCGTGCCGCGCGTTTCGCCGATCCAGCGGCCGTCGAGCAGCCACTGCACGCGACCTTCGCTGCCGAGTGCACGCAGCTGCAGGCGCACGCCATGCGTGCTGTTCGGTGGCCGTGCCAGCAGGGTGCCGGGCGTCAGGCCTTCGATGTGCAGCGCTTCGGACGCGTCGCGGCCGTCGGGCGCGCAGTCCGGCGACAGCACGGGCAGTCTCGATGCCTGGCGCGCCGTTGCCGGCAACCACGGCGCCACGAGCGCCGGCCAGCGAGCGACCTCGGCACTGCGTCGCACGTGCGTCGCGCTGCAATCGGCGGACAGGCGCAAGCCGCTGCCCGCATCGACATCGAAACGCACCACGCCCGCGCCCCAGCGACTCGCATCGCGCTCCGGCAGCGTCGGCGGCACGTTGCCGTCCAGCGTCCAGGCATCGCGGCGGCGCTGGCACAGCGCGGCGCTCTGCGTGTCCGCAGCCGTGCCGAGCGGCCAGCAGATATCGACATCGCGCACATTGGGCGGGGGCGGCGTGCGCACCGCGTCGGCGCGATCGCGCGGCAGGCTGTCGACGGTCTCGAACAGCAGCGGCAGTGCGGTGACCGCGCCGTACTGCCCCGGCAGCGGCGTGCCGTCCGGCCGCCCGACCCACACGCCGACCGTGTAGCGATGCGTGCCGCCGATCGCCCAGGCGTCGCGATAGCCGTAGCTGGTGCCCGTCTTCCACGACACGCGTGGACGGCCGCCGGTATCGAAAGTCTCGATGCGCTCGCCGGGTCGCGGATTCGATTCGAGGATCTCGCGCACGATCCACGCCGCGCCCGGTGACATCAGCCGACGTTCGACCAGGGGCGCCTCGGGCGTCAGCCGCACGCGGCCGGCGATGCCGTCGCGATGCAAGGCGGCATGCGCGCCGACCAGCTGTTCCAGTGTCGCGCCCGTGCCGCCGAGGATCAGCGACAGGTTCGGCGCCGCGCCACGCGGAAAGCGCAGGGTCACCCCGGCGTTCTCCAGCCGCGCCGCGAAGCGCGCAGGGCCGACACGATCGAGCAGATCGACCGCGGGCACGTTGAGCGACAGCCGCAATGCGTCGTCCGCCGCGACCGGTCCATTGAACGCGGCGTCGAAGTTGCCGGGGCGGTAGCCGTCGAAGGACTGCGGCGCATCGCTCATCAGGCTGCCGGAATGGATCAGGCCGTCGTCGAGGGCCATGCCGTAGAGGAATGGCTTGAGCGTTGAGCCCGGTGAGCGCCACGCGCGGACCATGTCGACATGCCCGAGTCGCGCGCGATCGCCGAACGCGACCGAACCGACATAGGCCTGCGCCTCCAGTGTTCGGTTGTCGACGACGAGCAGCGCGGCCGAGGTACGCTCGGGCAGTTGCGAAAAGTAACTCGAGACGCGCTGTTCCAGCACGCGCTGCAGACCGATGTCGATCGTCGACACGATGTGCGCTTGTCGCGGCGCGGCTTCGCGCAGGCGCTGCGCGAGCAAGGCGGCGTGCATCGGCTGACGCAGGCTGCGCGCGACGACCGCTTCGACCTTGGCGTCGTCGACCTCGGCGCGCGACCACACACCCAGCGTCGCCATGCGCGCGAGCACCTTGTCGCGTGCGGCGCGTGCGGCTTCGGGTTCGCGATCCGGACGCAGCCGGCTCGGCGCCTGCGGCAATACCGCGAGCAATGCGGCCTCGGCGTGCGAGAGCTGCGAGGCCGGCTTGCCGAGATAGGCCCAGCTCGCGGCTTCCACACCTTCGATCGTCCCGCCGAACGGCGCGCGGGTGAGATACAGCGCGAGGATCTCGTCCTTGGACAGATGCACTTCCAGCTGCACCGCGCGCAGCATCTGCACGAGCTTGCCGCCGACCGTGCGGCCACGCGGCACCGGATCGAGGATGCGTGCGACCTGCATCGTCAGCGTCGAGCCGCCCGAGACGATGCGCCCGCCGCGCGTCCACTGCCCTGCCGCGCGCGCGAGCGCCCAGGGATTGATGCCCGGATGGCGGCGGAACCAGCGGTCCTCGTAACAGAGCAACGCCTGCAGATACAGCGGCGACACCGTGTCCGGCGTAGCCGGGTGCCGCCACACGCCGTCGGCATCGGCGAACGCGCGCAGTGGCGTGCCGTCGCGCGCGACCACGACGACGCTGGCATCGGCGCGCGTCGGCAGGTGCGGCGGGAATGCGAGATCGAGCAACAGCAACGTCGACAGCACAGCCGCCGTGCCCCAGCGCAGCCAGGGCGCGACGCGCTGCCACACCTGCCCTGCCCGGCTGCGCCGGTTCACGCGCGGATCGGCCAATGCACTGGATCCCGCCTACGCGGGGTTCCCGACCAACGGTTGTCGGGTCACGACGGCAGAGACGACCTGCATCGCCACCGTCATCGACCCGGACAACGCCGGCGCGCAGCGGTCATCGAACCCGCCGCTCAAGGCTGCACCACCGTGATCCGCGCGGGCACCGACGTCCCGACACCCCGCAACTGCGGCCGGTACATGTCTTCGACCAGCGGCGGCGGTGCGGTGTAGGTGCCGGGGCTGACGGCGCGCACGAGGTAGAACACGCGCGCGGTGCGGCCGCTGTCGAGCTTGAGCGCGGCGACGTAGCGGTCGTCGCGGTACTCCTCGTGCTGCACCGTCGCCGCGCTGCCGCGCTCGGTGATCTGGATGCCGTCGACGACGACGTCCGCCCACTGCTTCGCATCACCCAGGTTGAAGTTCTCGACTTCCAGGCCTGCCGGCAGCAGATCGGTCAGCAGCGCGTCGGGCATGTCGCGGTCGGCGACGACCGAGACGGCGACGATCAGCGCATCGCCTTCCTTCAATGGTCCGGGCGTCCACGGCTTGCCGTCGGTGCCGTAGAGCCGGCGCTCCACTTTGATGACACTGGCATCGGCGGCCGGCGCCTGACGCGGCACGCCGGCGACGTCGATGTTCGCGTACATCGGCGGTTCGCCCCGCGGGGTGAAGCGCACGCCACGACGCAGGCCGGCCTCGTCGTAGGCGCGGCCGACGATCGTCGCAGCCGCCACGGCCTCGTCGACATCGCCTTCGCGCAGCGTGCCACCGACGCGCTTGCGCTGATCGGACGAGAGCGCACGCCCGAGGCGCGCGAGTGCGATCTGCTCCTGCGTGCTGAGGTACATCCAGCCGCGGTTGCGCCGCACGTCGACCTCGCGGCCGATGTCGATCGCGCGCGCGTCGAACGCGGGCCTGGCGACGCCGCGTTCGTGGGTCAGGGCGAGCATCAGCGAGGCGTCGCGCAGTGGCGTGCCGTAGTCCCACAGATAGCCCGGACGGTCACCCTTGAAGTCGAACCCGGCCTGGATGGCCCGCTCACCGCGGGTCTTGTCGCCCTGCAGCGACAGCGCGAGGCCCAGGTGCACCAAGGGCAGGCCGCTGAGCGTGCGGCCGCGGTCGTTGTCGTAGAGCGCGCGCAGCGTGCCCAGCGGCGCCCGGTTCACCCGTGCGAGCACGTAGCCGGCGTAGGCGCGATACGCGAAACGCAGATGCTCGCGGTGATCCTGGCCATAGAACTCGTTGCCGCCCGACAGCAGATCCTCGCCGAGACGCTCCAGCGATTTCTGCAGCACCGCGTCGGGCACCGCGAAGCCAGCATCGCGCGCGTCGAGCAGGAACTCGACGATGTACGGGGTCAGCATCGGATTGACGTAGCCGTCGCTGCCCCACATCGAGAAGTGCCCGGTGCCGACCTGCATCGATGCGAGCCGTCCGAATGCGGCCTCGACGAACTGGCGGCGCTTGCCCGCGTCGACGCCCTGGATGCCGAGCATCGACACCGTGGCGTCATCGAGCTGCAACGCCGCGTAGCCGCGGCTCGTGGTCTGCTCCGCGCAGCCGTAGGGATACGCCAGTGCGCCGGTGATCGCGGCCGCGAACGGAATCGGCGGCAGTGCGCTGACGGTGAAACGCGCATTGACCGAGCCGGCCATCAATCCGTCCATCAGGCCGGTATCGAGCGTCACCGGGGTCGCGCCGTCGAGCACGCGGGTACTGGAACGCAGCACCGCCGGCCAGGCCGGCCGCACCGGCAGATCGTAACTGCGGTCGACGCGGACACCGGTGCCGTTCACGCGCACCCGCACCTTGGCGACGGTGTAGCCCTCCTGCGCGGTCAGCGGAAAGCTCAGCGTGGTCTTGCCGTCGACGCCCAGTTCCACCTTGCGGCTGCCCTCGCCGATCGCCAGTGGACCGACGCCGTCGACGCGCACATCGAAGCTGCCGGCACGTCCGCTGAAATTGCTCAGATCCAGTGTCACCGTGCTGGTGTCGCCCGGCGCCATGACCCGCGGCATGCTGGCCTCGGCGACCAACGGCGCGCGTACCACGGTTTCGACATCGCGGCTGCCGTAGCGGTCCGCCGACCACACCAGCGCGGACACCCGCAACGTGCCGTTGAAATCCGGCAACTGAAGCGGCACACGCGCATTGCCGCGCGCATCGAGCTTCACCGGCCCTGCGAACAGATCGACCGTCTGCACGCGCGCGGTCGGACGCCGCGCCTGCGGCAACGCGGCCAGCGGCGCATCGCCGCCGAAGCGCAGGCGCGCGGTGCCGCCTTCGAAACTCTCGATCACCCGGCCGTAGAGATCGTAGGCATCCACGCCGAACCGGCGCTGCGCGAAGAAGTGCGTCCACGCATCGGGCACCGGGAAACGGGTGATGTTGAGGATGCCGACATCGACCGCCGACACCGTGACCCAGGCCTCCTGCCCGGCCAGCTGCGGCGCGCTGACGGTGACCTGCATCGGGCCTTCGGGCCGGATGAGCGCAGGTGCCTTGAGGCCGACGGCGACACGTCGCGCGCGCCGTTCCATCGGCACGTGCGCCACGCCGACCGCGCGTGCCGGCGTGACCGTGCTGGTCGCGCTGCCGCCGCGGAACACCAGCGCGGTCACGTAGACATCGTGACGCTCCCAGTCCTCGGTGACCGGGATGTCGAAGGTGCTGCCCGGCTTGGCGTCGATTTCCTGCAGATAGAGCATGTGGTCGCTTTCGACCATCAGCAGACCCTTGCCCGGATGCGGCGGCGTCACCGTCACGCGCATCGTGTCGCCGGCGCGATAGCCGGCCTTGTCGAGCGCGACCTTGACCTTGTCGGGGCGTGCATCGATGCCGCGGTTGCCGTCGTCCCAGCTCCAGCCGGCGCGGAAGGGATAACGCGAGACCAGCTTCGTCGCCGGGTCCTCGACATCGATGCGGTACTCGCCCCACTCCACCGGAAAATCGAAGCGCGTGGCATCGCTGCCGGCATCAAGCGTGCGCGTCTCCACCGTCTCGAATCGACGGGTGAATTCGTAGCGCCATCCGGCATCGTCGTTGCGCCAGTGGTAGTCACGATGTTCGCGGATCAGCGAGACCTTGAGCCCGGCCTGCGGACGCGGCTTGCCGTCCGCGCCTACGCGCAGCAGTTCGAAACGCGCATTGGTGTTGGGGTCCGCGCCGTCGTCGGGTTCGAACAGTGGACGCACGCCGACCAGCGCATCGGCCGGCCACAGCACGCGCTTGAGCGTGCGATTGACGCTACGGCCGCCGGTCTCGTACAGGCTGCCGGACACGATCGCGGCGATCGGCGTGGTGGGCTTCGCTTCCTCCGGCAGCGGGATGTCCGCAGTCAGACGACCCTGCGCATCGAAGGTGCCCTCTACGACATCCTTGGCCTCGCGCGGCAGGTCGACAGTCGCGTCGCCGAACACGAAACCCGGCAGGCCTTCGACCGGCGAGCGCTCCACCGCGAGCGCCAGGCGCGCGGTGAACCGGTTGCCGCTTGCCGGCGCGCCGTAGAGATACGCGCCGGTCGCCTGCAGCTTCAGCGGCTCACCGGGACGCAGCGCCGCTTGCGCGTCCAGATCGAGCTTCATGCGCTCGGGCAGGAATTCCTCGATGCGCAGCGTCATGCCCTGCACGGCTTCGCGCGCGGCGGGATCGGTGCGGAATTCGACGCGCCAGCTGCCGGTCGGCGCATCGACCGGAATCTCGCGCTCGAAACGGAAGTAGCCGCTCTCGCCCGGCTCGACGCGCGTCTCGAAGAAGGTCTTGCCGTCGGGCTGGCGCAGGCGCGCGAACAGCGACTGCGAGCGTCCGTCCTTGGCCGCGACCGGTCGTCCGTCCTGGTCGCGCAGCAGCGCCGACACGCGCACGGTTTCGCCCGGGCGATACAGGTCGCGGCCCGACCAGGCGAACACGTCGAACCACGCCTGCTCGCGGCCACTGACCGCGAATTCCGACAGGTCCAGCGCCGGCTGGTTGAACGGCAGCAGCGACACATCGCTGGCACGGCTCGCGACCAGCACATGGCCGGCGTCGAGCGTGTAGTCGAGCATCGCATTGCCCTTGGCATCGGTGCTCGCGCGGTAGATGGTCGCGCCCTTGGCGTCGAGCACCTTCAGCTCCGCGCTGCCGATCGGCGCGCCGTTCTGCAGCGATGCGGTGTGCACGAACAACTTCTCGCCGTAGGCGCGCGCGTGCAGGCCGATGTCGCTGACGGTGAAGAACGCGGTTTCGTACTGGTCCTCGAACGCGCCCGCGCGCTTCATCACCGCGAAGTACAGGCCCGGCTGCTGCAGCTCGCGGATCTCCTGCAACGGCAGATAGGTCAGCACGCGCTCGTTGCGCGCGCCGTCGATCGCGAATCGGTTGACGTAGACCGGCTTGGCCAGCTTCGACAGCGGTATGTTCTCGCCCCAGCGGTTGTCGAGTTCCCAGCTGCCACGGCGGCCGCCGCGCTGGTACTGGGTCAGGAATGCGGGCAGTGATTCGTCATCGACGCGAAGGAATTCGACATCGACCTCGGCGACGTTGATCGACACGATCGGCAGGCCGCGCGATTCCTTCGCCGGCAGCACGCTGCCCTGCGAGGCGAAACCGACGACGGGGTCGAGCTCGCCGGTGAACACCTTGCGCTCCACATCGGCGCCGAGCGTTTCGCCTCCGGCCGAGGCCAGCGTGCCCGACAGACGCACGGTGTAGTCGCGGTTCGCCTCGACGTGCGGAAAACGCAAGGTCTTGCCGTCGTCGTCGAGCGTCCAGCTACCCTCGCGGGCGGCGCCGTCGGCGAAGGTCACCAGCGCGTCGAAATCCTGGGTGCCGACCAGGGGTTCGGAGAACTCCAGCGCCAGCGCGAGCGACCCGTCGCGCTGGTCGGGGAAGGCGCGTACCAGGCCGAAGCCTTCGATCGTCTCGCGGTCGGTCTGGATCGCCTCGCCGCTGACGGCGGGCGTCTGGCCAGCCGTGTCGCGCTTGCAGGCCGTCAGGCCGAACGCGAGGAGCAGGACGGCGAGGCCTGCCAGCAGATGACGCGTGCGCAGCGACGCGCGTTCGGTTCCGAAGGACATCCGCTGTGCTCCGCTGGGCGTTGGTCGCGAGTATAGGCCGCGGCTGCGGCCTTCCGGAGACAGTCGATTGGCGGATCGGGTCGCGATTCGGCGTGGCGCCGGGTCAGGGTTCGCAGGCGGCCCTGAAACGAAGAAGGGCCGGCAGTGCCGGCCCTTCTCCCTCACTCGAAACGCGTCGAACCTCAGGCGTCGGGCGACGCCGTCGGCGCATCGACCGCCGGCGTCTCGCCCGGCGGCAGCGCATCGATGTCGTCTTCGCTGCTGTCGACGATCGAGCCGTCCACACGCTCGATGCCCTGCAGACGCTCGTCCTTGGACACGCGCATCAGGGTCACGCCCTGCGTGTTGCGGCCGACGCGTGCGATCTCCGATGCGCGGGTGCGCACGAGCGTGCCGCCGTTGGAGATCAGCAGCACCTCGTCGTGGTTGTGCAGCAGCACCGCGCCGACCAGCGGACCGTTGCGCTCGGTCGTCTGGATGCCGATGACGCCCTGCGTGCCGCGTCCCTTGCGCGGGTATTCCGACAGCGGCGTGCGCTTGCCGTAGCCGTTCTCGGTCGCGGTGAGGATGTACGGGATGTCGTCGCCCGCACCCGTCTCGACTGCGGCTTCGCCGCCCGTCGCTTCGATCGTCGTATCTTCGACGGTGTCCTCGGACTCGTCTTCGATGCCGCCCGCGCTTTCGGCGACGATCAGGCTCACCACCTGCTCGCCCTTGGTCAGGCGGATGCCGCGCACGCCACCGGCCGTGCGACCCATCGAGCGCACGCGGTCTTCGCCGAAGCGCACCGTCTTGCCGTTCGAGGCGAACAGCAGCACGTCCTTGTCGCCGTCGGTCAACGCGACGCCGATCAGCGCATCCCCCTCGTCGAGGCGGATCGCGATCTTGCCGCGCGCCAGACGATAGGCGAATTCGGTGAGCGGGGTCTTCTTGACCGTGCCCGCGCGCGTGGCGAAGAACACGTACTGGCTTTCGAGATACTCGCGCACCGGCACGACGGCCTGCACCTTCTCGTTCGCTTCCAGCGGGATCCAGTTGATGATCGGACGGCCGCGCGCATTCGGGCCGGCGTCCGGCAGCTGGTGCACCGGCAGCCAGAACACGCGACCGGCGCTGGTGAAGGTCAGCAGCGTGTCGTGCGTGTTGACCAGCCACAGCTGCTCGATGAAATCCTCATCCTTCGTCGCCGCCGCGTTGCGGCCACGGCCACCACGCTTCTGCGCGCGATAGGCACTGACAGGCTGGCGCTTCGCGTAGCCGGAGTGCGACAGCGTGACCACGACGTCCTCGGGCGCGATCAGGTCGAGGATGTCGAGATCCTCTTCGCTGGCGCGGATTTCGCTGCGGCGCGCGTCGCCGAACTCTTCCTTGACGTTGCGCAGTTCGGTGCGGATCACGTCCAGCAGCACGTCGGGGTTCTCGAGGATCTCGATCAGGCCGCGGATCGTTTCCAGCAGCAGCTTGTATTCGTCGGTGAGGCGATCCTGCTCCAGCCCGGTCAGGCGGTGCAGGCGCATTTCAAGGATCTGCTGGGCCTGCACGTCGGTCAGCTGGTAGTGACCGTCGATGAGACCGACGCCTTCGGGCAGGTCTTCCGGACGCGAGGCCTCGGCACCGGCCGCGCCGAGCAGCGCGCCGACCAGACCCGCTTCCCAGCGGCGGGCGAGCATCCGCTCCTTGGCAACCTGCGGATTCTCGGACGTCTTGATCAGCTCGATCATCTCGTCGATGTTCGCGAGCGCGACCGTCAGACCTTCAAGGATGTGCGCGCGGTTGCGTGCCTTGCGCAGTTCGAAGATCGTCCGGCGCGTGACCACTTCGCGGCGGTGACGGACGAAGGCTTCGAGGATCTGCTTGAGGTTCAGCAGCTGCGGGCGGCCGTCGACCAGCGCCACCATGTTGATGCCGAACACCGACTCCATCTGCGTCTGCGAATAGAGGTTGTTGAGCACCACATCCGCGGAATCACCGCGCTTGATCTCGATGTAGATGCGCATGCCGTCCTTGTCGGACTCGTCGCGCAGCTCGCTGATGCCTTCGAGCTTCTTTTCCTTCACCAGCTCGGCGATCTTCTCGATCAGCCGCGCCTTGTTGACCTGGTAGGGAATCTCGGTGACCGCGATCGCCTCACGCCCGTTGTCCGCCACCTCGATGTCGGCACGCGCGCGCATGCGCACGCGGCCACGGCCGGTGCGATACGCCAGATGGATGCCGCCCACGCCGTTGATGATGCCCGCGGTCGGGAAATCGGGACCGGGGATGTATTCCATCAACCCGTCGATGTCGATCTCGGGATTGTCGATCAACGCGACCAGCGCATCGATGACTTCGCCGAGATTGTGCGGCGGGATATTGGTCGCCATGCCCACCGCGATACCGGCCGAACCGTTGACCAGCAGGTTCGGGAACCGGGTCGGCATGACCGTCGGCTCGCTTTCCTTCTCGTCGTAATTAGGCTGGAAATTGACCGTTTCCTTGTCGATGTCGGCCATCAGCTCGTGGCTGAGGCGCGCCATGCGCGACTCGGTGTAACGCATCGCCGCCGCGGAGTCGCCGTCGACCGAACCGAAGTTGCCCTGGCCGTCGACCAGCATGTAGCGCAGCGAGAACGGCTGGGCCATACGCACCAGCGTGTCGTACACCGACTGGTCGCCGTGCGGGTGGTACTTACCGATGACGTCACCGACGATACGCGCCGACTTGAAGTACGCCTTGTTGCTGTGCGCGCCGAGTTCGTGCATCGCGAACAGCACGCGACGGTGGACCGGCTTGAGGCCATCGCGGACGTCGGGGAGCGCGCGTCCCACGATCACGCTCATGGCGTAATCGAGGTAGCTGCGGCGCATCTCGTCTTCGAGGTTGACGGGGATGATTTCTTTCGCGGAATCGACCATCTAGAGGGTTTGCATCCTGTCTACGCGGTCCGGATTTCCGGCGCCGGGCACGAGGCTCCAGCGCGGCGCGTACCGGCCGCCGGCAACGCGATCAAAACGACAGGAAATCTTAGCACAGAAGCGGCCCTCGCAGGCCGCCTTTCCGACGCAAAAACAATCACTTATGTGGCTTCGCGCGCCGTATTTCCGGCGAATACCGCCCGGGCGGCGAACGACGCGCGCACGCACACGCCGCCCCGCGCCGGCATCAGGCCTTGAACAACGCCTGCATCGATGCCGTGGACGGCCGCTCGACGACGCCCTGCTCGGTCACGATCGCATCGATCAGCTCGCCCGGCGTCACGTCGAACACCGGATTCCAGGCCTGGATGCCCTCGGCCACGGTGCGCGTGCCGCCGATGCCGAACAGCTCGCCCGGATCACGCTGCTCGATCTCGATCAGATCGCCCGAGGCGGTGTCCATGTCGACCGTCGAAGACGGCGCGACGACCATGAACTTCACGCCGTGGTGGCGCGCGGCGATCGCGAGCTGGTAGGTGCCGATCTTGTTCGCGGTGTCGCCATTGGCGCAGATGCGGTCCGCACCGACGACGATCCACTGCACCGCGCCGGTCTTCATCAGATGCGCAGCCGCGGAATCGGCGATCAGCGTCGCGTCGATGCCGTCCTGCTGCAGTTCCCACACCGTCAGGCGCGCGCCCTGCAGCCACGGCCGCGTCTCGCCGGCGAACACCTTGCCGATGCGTCCCTGCGCCATGCCCGCGCGGATCACGCCCAGCGCCGTGCCGAAACCCGCGGTCGCCAGCGAACCGGTGTTGCAATGGGTCATGACGCCACTGCCGGGCGCGATCAGATCGGCGCCGAGCGCGCCCATGTGGCGGTTGGCCGCAAGGTCTTCTTCCGCGATCGCCTGCGCCTCACGCGCCAGCACCTCGCGCCAGTCGGCACCCGAGGTCGCCAGCACACGCCGCATCCGCGCCAGCGCCCACGCCAGATTCACCGCCGTCGGCCGCGCGGCGTTGAGCCGCTGCAACGCAGGTTCGAGCTTCGCGAGCGCCGCCGTTCCGTCATCGGCCTCAAGATCACGCGCGCCCAGCACCGCACCCCACGCCGCCGCGATCCCGATCGCCGGCGCCCCGCGCACGGTCAGATCGTGAATCGCCTGCGCGACCTCGTCACTGGTGGTGCAGGACACGTGCTCGACGACGAAGGGGAGCTTGCGCTGGTCGAGCAGATCGAGCGTGTCACCGGTCCAGAGGATCGGGCGGATGTGGTCGTAGCGGTCGAAATCGAGGGGGGATGTGTTCATGGGGCCATTGTAAATCGGGGATGTTGGATTGCTGTTGGTGGAGCGGGTGCCGAGCTGTCACCTTGACGACCGCTTCCTCGCCCCGCCCCTTCAGCACAGAGTGCGGCCAGTTTTCGTTACCCGTCATTCCCGCGAAAGCGGGAATCCATTTTGATGTTGGCGTCCGCTTTGACATTGGCTTTGGCTTTGGCTTTTGGCTTTTGGCTTTGGCTTCTGCTTCCAGCTCTTGATCTAAATCGAGCCGTAGAGCGAGCCGAGCACCGGAGCCTGGCGTGGCCGAAGAGCAGCCCATGTCTGAGCGCAGCGAGTTTGGGCTGCGTGCCGCGCCAGGCGAGGAGCGGAGGGGACCGACGCGGCTCCATCGCGTCGGCTCGCGTCCGGCGAAGGGACTTTTTGGTTCCTTTTGGGTCCCTCCAAAAGGGACTCGCACGCGCAGCGGGCGAAAGCCTTGCACTTTGCTTCAGCCTTGGCGTTAGATATCCATATTCGCCAGATGAATCGTTAGCGGGCGAAGATCAAAGACAAGGCTTCCGCGCTGTCGCGCGGCTTACTTTTGTCTTGGCAAAAGTAAGCAAAACCGTCTTCGCCGGACACGATCCGCCGCGATACAGCCGCGGCGGTCCCCTGCGCTTCTCGGACGTCGGGGCACGCAGCCCAAACTCGCTGCGCTCAGACATGGGCTGCTCTTTGACCCCGCCGCCCTGCGATGCTCGGCTCGCTCTACGGCTCGATTCACATCAAAAGCCTAGCCAAGACAAGTCAGAGCAGAGCCAAAGCTAAAACCACAGCCAGAACAAGGGCCAACCCAGAACCCAGAACCCAGATCAAGAGGGACGCCCGCGTTACCAGACATGCGTCTGTTGAGAGCCGCGGGCATGACGACAATGAGTCCTGGTGAAGTGCTTTAAACGCACGAGCGATCACGCTCGCGCAAAATCAAACGCGATCACATCGGCGATGCGCCCCGTCCCGAGCATCGCCATCATCAGGCGATCGACCCCTAAGGCCACGCCCGCGCAATCCGGAAATCCGGAATCCAGCGCATCCAGCAGCGCGTCATCGATTACCGGCAATGCAGCACCGCGCGACCCGCGCACCGCATGATCCCGTTCGAAACGCGCGCGTTGCTCCGCGCCGTCGGCCAGCTCGTGATAGCCGTTCGCGAGTTCCAGCGCACCGAGATACAGCTCGAAACGCTCGGCCACCTGCACGCCGTCACGCTCGGCGACACGCGCGAGCATGCATTGCGACGCCGGGTAGTCGTGGACGACGAGAATCCGGTGTTCAGGATTCGCGGGCTGGATGCGATGCGTCATCAACAGGTCCAGCCAGTCGTCGCGGATCAGGCCGTCGGGATCGATCTGTACGTCGCCGAGCGCCCTCTGCAGCGCGGCTTCGGACGCGGTCATCGGGTCGATTCCGAGCGTGTCGAGATACACGGCGCGATATGTGGTCTGCACCACCTCGACGCGCCTGTCCACGAGCTCCAGCGCGTCCTGCACCAGTGCGACGGTTTCGTCGGCGAGTTGATGCTGGTCCCAGCCGACGCGATACCACTCGAGCATCGTGAACTCGGGATTGTGGCGGCCGCCCGCCTCGCCGTCGCGGAACACGCGGCCGAGTTCGTAGCAGTCGCCGAAACCGGCGGAGAGCAGGCGCTTGAGCGGGAACTCGGGCGACGTGCGCAGCCAGCGCGTGCGTGGCCCGGCCGATACATGACCACCGAACTCGGTGCGGAAACTGGCGACGTTCGGATCGGTATTGCCGGCCTGTGATAGCATCGGCGTCTCGACTTCGGACACGCCACGTTCGGCGAAGAACGTGCGCAATGTCGCGTTGAGGCGCGCGCGCAGGCGCAGGGTGTCGAAGCTCGCCGACGGCTGCATCGACGCGCTCACGCCTGTGATTCAAGAAACGCGAGCAGCGCGGCTTCGTCCCAGATCTCGATCCCGAGTTCCTGCGCCTTCGCCAGCTTAGAACCGGCAGCTTCACCGGCGACGACCAGCGAGGTCTTCTTCGACACGCTGCCGGCGATCTTCGCGCCCAGCGCTTCGAGCTTTTCGCCGGCTTCATCGCGGGTCATCGCCTCTAGGCTGCCGGTCAGCACGACGGTCTTGCCGTCGAGCGGGCCGCTGGTCTTCACCGCCTTCGCCGGCGCCGCATCGAGCAGGCGCCGCATCGCGGCATCGCTCGCGCGGAGCGCTGCAAGTGCATCCGCATCGGCCAGAAACGCCGACAGATTGTCCGCGCCCGCCGACGACAGGCCGGCGCCGGTCCAGCCGCTCGCGTTCGCGCGCAACAGCGCGTCGAGCGTGCTGTAGGTGTCGGCGAGACGCTCGGCGCTCTTGCCGCCCAGCTTGTCGACGGGCAGCGTCGACAGCAGATGGGCGAGCCCCAGACGTTCGCGCAGGGCGGCCGACGGTGCGGTTTCGTCGCTGAAGGTGATGCCCGCGGCGAGCAGCGCATCGACGACCTCGACGTTGCCGGGTTGTTCGAAGAACGTCGCGATCGAACGCGCGACCTCGCCTCCGATGTCGGGCAGCGCCTGGAGCAGCATCGCCGGCGTCGTGCGCACGAAGTCGAGCGTGCCCAGCCACTGCGCGAGCGACTTGGCCGTCGTCTCGCCCAGATGCGGAATGCCGAGCGCGAACAGGAAGCGCGGCAGCGTCGTCGTGCGACTGGCATCGATGCCGGCGACGAGGTTCTCCGCCCACTTCGTCGCGAGCTTGCCGCCGGTCTCGACCGTCAGATGCGCGCGCAGGAACGCGGCGTCCTTCCACACCGGCGACTCCTGCGCGAGCACCGCTTCGCCGGCGGCATCGAGCGCGAGTGCGCCTTTGCTGTCGGCGATCGCCTGGGCGAGATCCGCCGCGGTCGCGGCATCGAGCGCGGTCTTCATCCGCACCAGATCCTCGACCGTCAACGCGAACAGGTCGGCCGGCGAATGCACGAAACCGAATTCGACCAGCGCCTCGGCCTGCTTGTCGCCGAGGCCTTCGATGTCCATCGCGCGCCGCGAGGCGAAGTGGCGTACAGCCTCTTTGCGCTGCGCGGAACAGGTCAGGCCGCCGGTACAGCGCCAGGCCGACGCGCCCTCCTCGCGCACGAGCTCGGAACCACAGACCGGGCACGTGGCCGGCATCGACCATTCGACCGTGCCCGCGGGACGCCGGTCCTCGATCACGCGCACGATCTCGGGAATCACATCGCCCGCGCGGCGCACGATCACCGTGTCGCCCTCGCGCACGTCGAGGCGGCGGATCTGGTCCTCGTTGTGCAGCGTCGCGTTCGTGACCGTCACACCGGCGACCTGCACCGGCTCCAGCCGCGCGACCGGCGTGATCGCACCGGTACGACCGACCTGCACCTCGATCGCGCGCAGCACCGTCGACTGTTCCTGCGCCGGGAATTTGTGCGCCAGCGCCCAGCGCGGCGCGCGCGAGACGAAGCCCATCGTCGCCTGCTGGTCGTAGTCGTCGAGTTTGTAGACCACGCCGTCGATGTCGTACGGCAGCGTGTCGCGCGCTTCGCCGATGCGGCGGAAGTACGCGATCAGGCCGTCGAAACCGGTCGCAGTGTCGGCTTCGGGCGCGACGGGAAACCCGAACTCCCGCAGCAGCGCGAGCGTCTCGGAATGCGTCTCCGGCAATTCCAGTCCGCGCACCTCGCCGATCGAGTATGCGAAGAACGCCAGCGGACGCCGACGCGTGACCGCGGGATCGAGCTGACGTAGCGAGCCGGCCGCGCCGTTGCGCGGGTTGGCCAGCAGCTTTTCGTTGTGGTCGAGCGCCTTCGCGTTCCAGGCCTCGAAGGCTTTGCGCGGCATGTAGATTTCGCCGCGGACTTCCAGCACGGCCGGCGGCGGCGTTGCGGTGTCACGCAGCTTGAGCGGCACCGCGCGCACCTGGCGCAGGTTCGCGGTCACGTTCTCGCCGGTGCTGCCGTCGCCGCGCGTGGCGCCCTGCACGAAGACGCCGTTCTCGTAACGCAGGCTGATCGCGAGGCCGTCGAGCTTGGGCTCGACCGAGAACACCGGCGCTTCGACGTCGAGCTTCTGCTCGATGCGACGCTCGAAATCGGCGACCTCGGCGTAGCGCGCACGATCGTCCGCGTCGTCGGCGACGCCCGCGGTCTCGAAGGCATTGGCCAGCGACAGCATCGGCATCGCGTGGGTGACTTCAGGGAAGCCGCCGTCCGGTCGCGCGCCGACGGTGCGGGTCGGCGAGTCGTCGCTGGCGAGCTCGGGATGCGCGGTTTCCAGCGTGTCGAGTTCGCGCAGCAGCGCGTCGTAATCGGCATCCGGGATCGACGGATCGTCGAGCACGTAGTAGCGGTGATTGGCGTCTTCGATCAGCGCGCGCAGCTCGGCGACGCGCCCGGCGGGAGATGGCTTTGGCATGGGGGAATTGTAGGACGGCGGCGTTCCTGCGGGCGTCTGCCCTCACCCCAACCCCTCTCCCGGAGGGACAGAGGGCTCGATCAATCGAGCGTTGCGATTCAGGCCGCTTTCCCCTTGGGGTCAGGAGACATGTTTGCGAGCCACTGGCTCGCATGTCTTTGAACGCACGAGGCTGGGGCGCAGAGCGAGGATTTAGGTGAGCGCTACGCGATACGCCTGCAAGCGCGCGCCCAGCGTCCCGGCATGCAGTTCGAACAGATGGTTGTCGTAGTCGTGGAAATACAGCGACTCGCCCTCGCCTTCGATCCGCGGCCGTGGCGGACGGATGTCCACGCCCAGCGCGTCCAGCCGCGCGCGATACATCGGCAGATCGCCGGCCTCGACCGCAAATGCGACGTGGCGGTACGAGCGTTGGGGCAGCGGTTCGCCTTCCATCGCCGCGATCCACACGCCACCGAGTTCGAAGAACTTCTCGCGCGACAGCGAATGTGGCCGGTCGCCGCTGTCGTAGACCTCGCACGCGCCCAGACCCTCGACCAGCAGGCGCGCCGTGCGGTCGAGGTCGTGAACGACGAAGGTCAGATGGCTGATGCCGGAGATCGACATCGCACCGGACTCACCAGCGCGGGCTGCGGGTCACCGGGGGCACATCGTGTTCGCGATCCCAGCTGCGCAGTTCATCGCGCAGGCCGGCGATGCGCTGGCGGCCGAGGGCGTTGCGCTGTTCGTCGAGCAGCACGCCGTCGAGCAGCTCGGCCATGCGCTCGGCGGTGGGCAGCATCGCGTCCCAGGCGTCGAGGGCGCGGACCGGCGCCGGCAGGGTCAGGAAGAATGCGATCGCCGGGGTTTCGAGGCCTTGGATCTCGCTCATGTCGAAGCTGCCGGGACTGCGGATGTTGGCGACGCTGAAGATCGGGCCGCGCTCGGGATGGCCGTCGACCAGGCGGTGGAACACGTTCATGTGGCCATAGGTCAGGCCGGTCTTCTCGGCGGCGACCACGATGTCCGGGCCACGCAGCACATTGCCGGCGCGCGCAGCGATGTAGAGGGTCACGATCTTGTCGAAATCGTCGCTGGTGCGCTTGCCGAGCTCACTGTTTGGCGAGACGGCGCCGACGGTCTGGTCGAGCAGATCCATCTCGGCCTGCACGGCATCGGTGTCGCCTTCGGCACGCGGGACGCCGGCTTCGCCCAGATCCTGCTCCAGCTGCGCGCCGAGCGTCGGCTCCAGACGCTGCTCGCGATCGTCGGTGCTGACGACGCGGCGACCCTGCCCGTTGCGCGGGCGGGTGCCGAAATACCACATGGCACCCATCAGCAGCAGGCCTGCGACCAGGATTCCGATACGCATCATCCAGTCGTCGGTCATTCGCGGTGTTCTCCTTCGGGGTCGTTCATTATGCGCAGGCGCCGGGCCTGTCGGGCATGACGACCGCCGCCGGCCGGGCCGTGCGACGGTCGCGCCACATGATGACAGTCTCTAGGCAGCGCCGGCCAGTCGTGCGGCCTCGGCCAGATCGACCGACACCAGTCGGCTCACGCCGGGCTCGCGCATGGTCACGCCGCTGAGCTGGGACGCCGCTTCCATCGTCGCCTTGTTGTGGCTGACGAACAGGAACTGCACCTGCTCGCTCATCTCCTTGACCATCGCGGTGAAACGGCCGACGTTGGCCTCGTCCAGCGGCGCATCCACCTCGTCGAGCAGGCAGAACGGCGCCGGATTGAGCTGGAAGATCGAGAACACCAGCGCAACCGCGGTCATCGCCTTCTCGCCGCCGGACAGCAGCGAAATGTTGGACACGCGCTTGCCGGGCGGGCGCGCCATGATCGCCACGCCCGTGTCGAGCAGATCCTCGCCGGTCAGTTCCAGATACGCATGGCCGCCACCGAACAGCCGCGGATACAGCGCCTGCACCCCGGCGTTGACCTTGTCGAAGGTGTCCTTGAAGCGGCCGCGGGTCTCGCGGTCGATCTTGCGGATCGCTTCTTCCAGCGTGTCCAAGGCCGAGTTGAGATCGGCGTCCTGCGCGTCGAGGTATTCCTTGCGCTGCGCGGCTTCGGCGTGTTCGGCGATCGCGGCGAGATTCACCGGCTCCAGACGGCGCAGGCGCGCGTCGAAGTCGGTGACGATCTTCTCCCAGTCCTTCGCGTTCGCGGACTCCTCGAGCCCATTCAACACCTCGTCGACCACGAATCCGCCCTCGACGACCTGCGCCGACAGCTGGTCGGCGGCGATCACCAGCGCCTGCTGGTCGAGCCGGCGCTGGCCGATGGCCTCGCGCTGGGTCAGCGCCTGCGCGTCGCGCTGCTGGCGGACCTGCTCGAAGGTGCGCAGCTCGTTGTCCACCCCTTCCAGCGCGGACCGTGCCTCGGCCAGTGCACGCTCGGTGCGCACGCGCTCTTCGAGTGCGACCTGGCGCTGCTGCTCCAGCGTGTCGACCGGCGAATCGCCCGTCGCCAGCTGCGCGGACAGTTCGCCGAGGCGGCTGTCGATCTGGCCGCGCTGGCCGCCCATGCGCGCGAGCGCCTGGGTCAGCGAGGTGATCTGGGCGCGCTGCGATTCGATGGTCAGCGCGAGTGCATGCGCGGTGTCGCGTGATTCGCGCGCGGCCGATCGCAGCTGGTCACGCGCCTCGACCAGTCCGCGACGCTCGGCTTCGAGCGCGGCGCGGGCGGCTTCGAACTCGCCCATGCGTTCGACCGCGTCTTCCAGCCGGCCGCGTGCGTCGCGCGCCTGCTGGGCCGCGGTATCGAGGGTCTCGTGCAGCTGGGCGAGATCGGCGTCGATGCGCTCGATGCGGTTGCGCGCCGCTTCCACCCGACCCTGCTGGCTCTGCACCTGACCGGCGAGTTCGGAGACGCCGCGATGCGCGACATACAGCGCACGCTGCGCTTCCTCACGCTGCTGCTCGACGCTGAGCAGCTGTTCGCGGCCCTGCGCGATGCGCGCCTCCAGCGTCTTTTCCTGATCCTGCAGCGTGGCGATCGTCTCGCGCAGCGACTGGATCTCGCGTTCGCGCAGCAGCGCACCCTGCTTCGCCGCGCCCGAGCGCGACACGCGCACCCAGCCGGCGCCGAGGCGCTCGCCACTGCGCGTGATCACCGAATCGCCATCGCTCAGCCCCGCCTGCAGCGCGCGCGCCTCGGCCAGGGTCTCGGCCACATGCAGGCGCGCGAGCAGCCGGCGGATCGCCAGCGGGCCCTGCACCCTGGCCGCCAGCGACGTCGGCGCGAAGGCTTCATCGCCGGTGTCCGCCGATACCAGCGCCAGGCGGCTTTCGCCGAGTTCACCGAGCGCGTCGACCAGTTCGGCCGGCACGCCGTCGCCTTCGACCAGCACACCTTCGATCAGTTGACCGAGCGCGCTTTCGACCGCGAATTCCCAGCCTGATTCCACGCGCAGGCGCTCGCCGACGCGCGCCGAGGAATCCAGCCCGCGCTGGCGCAGCCATTCGACAGCGGCGCCCTGCTCCTGGCCGAGCGCCGCGTTCTGCAGGGTTTCCAGCGACGACAGCCGGCCGCGCGCTTCCTGCGCCTGCTTGCGCACGACGGACAGTTCTTCCTGCGCGCCGCGCTGGGCGTCCTGCAGGTCGACCGCCGCGGCTTTGCGCGTTTCCAGGTCGTCGCCGAGCGTGTCGAGCGCGGCCTTCTGCTCGTCGTGGCGGATCTGCAGATCGGCGAAGGCTTCGCTCAGCGCTTCGAGATCCAGCCCGCCGCGTTCGGCCTGCAACTGCTCGCGACGGCGGTCGGCTTCGAGCGACTGCTTGTCCAGATAGTCGACGCGGGTGCGCTCGACGTCGCCTTCGCGGGCCGCTTCGCCCTGCTCGCGGTTGTGGGCTTCCCAGCGCGTCTGCCAGTCGGCGAGCGCGGTTTCGGCTTCGCGCAGCGAGTCCTGGCGCACGGCGTCGTCGTCCTGCAGCTGCGCGAGCTGCGGTTCGGCGTCGGCGATGCTTTCGTGCAGGGCGTCGAGCCGCAGCTGGTCCTGGTCGATGTGTTCACCGATCTCGGCCAGCTGTGCCTGCGCCTCGTCGCGGGCCTTGAGCAGGCGCGCCGACAGTTCGCGCTGGTGCTGGATCTGCTGCTCGACGCGGGCCAGCGCGCCGCTGACCTCGTAGCTTTCGGCCTGCGCGCGGTTGAGGCCTTCGCTCGCCTCGTGGCGACGCTCGCGGCCCGTCTCCAGCTCGCGCTCGGCTTCGCGCTGCTCGGCGATGATCTGCTCGAGTTTGGTTTCTTCCTGCGCCAGACCTTCGCGCAATGCGCGCAGACGCGAATCGAGCGTGCGCCATTCCAGCGCCTTCCACTGCGCGTCGCGGATCTTCCGCTCGGCCTGGATCGCGGTGTACTGCTCGGCCTGCTTGGCCTGCCGCGCGAGGTGCTGCAGCTGCTTGCCGACTTCCTCGCGCAGATCGCTGAGGCGATCGAGGTTCTCGCGGGTGTGGCGGATGCGGGTCTCGGTTTCCTTGCGCCGCTCCTTGTACTTGGAGATGCCGGCCGCTTCCTCGAGATAGACGCGCAGCTCTTCGGGCTTGGCGTCGATGATCTGGCTGATCATGCCCTGCTCGATGATCGAGTAGCTGCGCGGGCCCAGACCGGTGCCGAGGAAGAGATCGGTGATGTCGCGGCGGCGGCACTTGGTGCCGTTGAGGTAGTAGCCGCTTTGCCCGTCGCGGCTGACGGTGCGCTTGACCGAGATCTCGTTGAACGCGGCGAACTCGCCGGCGATCGTGTGATCGGAGTTGTCGAACACCAGTTCGACCATCGCCTGCGACACCGGCTTGCGCGCGGTGGAACCGGCGAAGATCACGTCGGTCAGCGAGTCGCCACGCAGGCGACTGGCCGAGGATTCGCCCATGACCCAGCGCACCGCGTCGATGATGTTCGACTTGCCGCACCCGTTGGGCCCCACCACGCCAGTCATGTTGGTCGGCAGGTGCAGCGTGGTCGGATCGACGAAGGATTTGAAACCGGCGAGCTTGATCGTGGACAGGCGCATGCGGGCTTTGGTGGCCTCTTGGCGCCCGTCAGGGCGCGATGGATGACGGATAGCGTGTCATGCGATACGCGAAATTTCCATCGCAAGCGGTTGATTCCACAAGCACGGAGCGCCGCTCGCGCGCGCAAGCGGTCAGTATAGCGAGAGTTCCGGTGAGGTGAATTCCCAGCCCTTCTCCCTCCGGGAAAAGGTGTCCAAAGGGCGGATGAGGTGCTCTAAGACCGTCCACCTGGAACGCCACCCCTTACCCGACGCGCTTCGCGCGTCGACCTCTCCCAGAGGGAGAGGTGTGGTTTCTGCGTCGCAAGGCTCAACCCGCCCGCTGCACCAACCGCTCGCCGGTCTCGACATCGAATGCATGCACGCGGCCGACCGGAATCGTCAGTGCCAGGGTCTCGCCCGGCACCGGCACGCGGTCGGGCGGCAGGCGTGCGATCAGGGCGTGGGTGCCCAGCCGCAGGTTGACGAAGACTTCGCTGCCGACCGGTTCCACCACTTCGACCACCGGCGACAGCGATGCATCGGCGTCGTTTGCGGGCAGCAGATGCTCGGGCCGGATGCCCAGATCGACCGTGCGGCCGCTCCACTCGGCCGGGAAGCCGGCATCGCCGAGCGCGAGCGTGATGCCCGCGCCCGCGTCGAAGGTCCAGCCCTCCGTGCCCTGTGCCAGCGCGCCGCGCAGCACGTTCATGGCCGGGCTGCCAAGGAAGGTCGCGACGAACAGATTCGCCGGACGCTCGTACAGCGCCATCGGCGTGTCGATCTGCTGGATGTGGCCATCCTTGAGCACGACGATGCGCTGGCCCAGCGTCATCGCCTCGATCTGGTCGTGGGTGACGTAGATCATCGTCGTGCCGAGCTTGCGATGCAGCCGGGCGATCTCGACACGCATGCCGCTGCGCAGCTTGGCGTCGAGGTTGGACAGCGGCTCGTCGAGCAGGAACACCTGCGGCTGCCGCACCAGCGCGCGGCCCAAGGCAACGCGCTGGCGCTGGCCGCCCGAGAGCTGGCCCGGCTTGCGGTCGAGCACCTTGTCGAGTTCGAGCACCTGCGCGGCTTCGTCCACGCGCGCGGCGATCTCGGTCTTCGACTGGCCGCGCAGCTTCAGGCCGAAGGCGAGGTTCTCGGCCACGCTCATATGCGGGTACAGCGCGTAGCTCTGGAACACCATCGCGATGTCGCGATCCTTCGGCGCCACGTCGTTGACGACGCGGTCGCCGATGGTCAGCGTGCCGTCGCTGATCGCCTCCAGTCCCGCGACCATGCGCAGCAGCGTGGATTTGCCGCAGCCCGACGGGCCCACCAGCACCAGCAGCTCGCCATCGGCGACCTCGAAAGTCGCACCGGCCACACCGACGAAACCGTTGGGGTAGACCTTCCGTACCGCGTCGAACCGCACCTGTGCCATGCACGCTCCCGTGAGTCGCAAACCCGTCGTGGATCGCATCGTGCGGCTGCCTGCGTGAACCGCGCGCCGCGATGCAATTGCGCTATTCTGGCATGTAATCGTTTCCAATCCAGCCGGCGCACGTGTGGGAGGCACAGCTTGGTGCATCGAACGACAGATTCCATCCACGCGTGCGCCGCCTCGCGCGCGCCAGGTGACAGCGCTGGACACGCCGCGATGGCCTGGACGTTGCGATCTGCACGCCTCCGGCGACACACTCCGTGATTACCCATCCTGAACCCGAGACGGTCCCGGCGCCCATGCACGATTCCCTGCTGTTGTTCGGCGCCACCGGCGACCTGGCGCAACGCTATCTGTTCCCGTCCCTGCTGCATCTGCTGCGCGACCGGCTGCTGCCGGACGAATTCCGCGTGATCGCGATCGCGCGCAGCGAGCACGACGACGCAAGCTTCCGCGACTGGCTGCGCGAGCGTCTGGGTGACGACTACGACACCTCGCTGGTCGACGAACTGCTGCGCCGCATCCAGTACGTGCCGGTGGACCTGGGCGATGCCGATGCGATGGCAGCGTCCCTGTCGCGCTTCGCCGACCGTCCGGCGGTCAGCTATCTGTCGACGCCGCCGAACCTGTTCGCCTCCGCGTGCCGCGGGCTCAAGGCCGCCGGACTGCTGGAAGCGCCGTCGCGGCTGGTGCTCGAGAAGCCGATCGGCCATGACCTCGCCAGCGCGCAGGAAATCGACGCGACGCTGAAGTCCGCGCTCGACGAGTCGCGGATCTTCCGTATCGACCATTACCTGGGCAAGGCGCCGGTGCAGAACCTGCTCGCGCTGCGGCTGGGCAACACGCTGCTGGAAGCCACGTGGGAGCGGCGCTGGATCGAATCGGTCGACATCATCGTGGCCGAGACCGCCGGCGTGGACGGCCGCGAGGGCTACTACGCCGATTACGGCGCGCTGCGCGACATGGTGCAGAACCACATGCTGCAGTTGCTGGCGCTGATCGCGATGGAGCCGCCGGCCGCGATGGACACCGACAGCATCCGCGACGAGAAGCGCAAGGTGCTGCGCGCCCTGCGGCCGATGACCGCCGCCGATGCCGCCGCCGACAGCGTGCGTGGTCGCTACGGCCCGGGCGTCGTCGATGGCCAGGCCGTGCAGGGCTTCAAGCACGGCGGACACGAGGATGTCGAAACCTTCGTCGGCCTGCGCGCGTGGATCGACAACTGGCGCTGGGCCGGCGTGCCGTTCCGCCTGGTCACCGGCAAGCGCATGCCCTCGCGCACCACCGAGGTCGTCGTGACCTTCAAGCCGGTCACGCACTGGCTGTTCGGACCGGGTGAGCGCAAGCGCGCGCGGGCCAACCAGCTGCGCGTGCGCCTGCAGCCGGAAGAGACGATCGAACTCGGCCTGATGGGCAGTCTCGCGGCGTCGGAATGGGCCGCGAACGAACTGCAGCCGATGTCGCTGGACCTGGCGATGCTGCCGCCCAAGCGCCGCATCGCCTACGAACGCCTGATGATCGATGCGCTCAAGGGCGATCAGACGCTGTTCGTGCGCGACGACGAAGTCGAAGCCGCGTGGCGCTGGATCGACAGCGTCAGCGCCGCATGGCGCGAGGCCGGCACGCCGGTACGCGACTACCCGGCCGGCAGCTGGGGCCCGGCCGAAGCGCAGCCGTTCCTGCCGCGCACGCTGACCACCCACAACGGACGTAAATCGTGACGGCTGCGCTCGCCCTGCTCGCCGACATCGGCGGCACCAATGCGCGCTTCGCGCTGGCCGACACCGGCAGCCCGACGCCGCTGCAGCTCGACACGGTCAAGATCTTTCCGGTCGCCGACTTCCCGTCGCTGGCCGATGCCGCGCTGCATTACCTGCAGGAGATCGGCCACGACGGCAAGGGCGCGCTCCCCCGCGCCGTGCTCGCGGTCGCCGGTCGCGTCGACGGCGACGATGCACGCATCACCAATCATCCCTGGGTGATCTCGCGCACCCGCACGCAGCAGCGGCTCGGGATCGAAGACGTCGTGCTGACCAACGATTTCGCCGCGCAGGCCATGGCCATCCCGCTGCTGCAGCCGGGCGATTTCAGCGCCATCGGCGGCGTGCCGTGGTCGGTGCCGAAGGATCCGGGCGGTCCGTGTACCTATGCGGTGATCGGCCCCGGCACGGGGCTGGGCGTCGGTGGCCTGGTGATCCGCGACGGCAGGCACTACCCGCTGGAAACCGAAGGCGGCCACGTCAGCTTTCCGCCGGGCACGCCGGAAGAAACCGCGATCCTCGAACGCCTGTCGGCGCAATTCGGCCGCGTATCCAACGAGCGCCTGATCTGCGGTCCAGGTCTGGTCAACATCCATCGCGCATTGAGCGAAATCGCCGGCGTCGATCCGGGCCCGATGCAGCCGGCCGACATCACCGCACGTGCGAAGGATGGCGATGCCCGCTGCGCGCGCGCGGTCGACGTGTTCTGCGCGGTGTTCGGCGCGATCGCGGGTGACCTCGTGCTGACCCTCGGCGCTTGGGACGGCGTGTTCCTCACCGGCGGTCTGGTGCCGAAGATGCTCGATTCGATCCGTCATTCGGGCTTCCGCCAGCGCTTCGAACACAAGGGCCGCTTCTCGCCGAACATGGGCCGCGTGCCCAGCGTCGCGGTGCTGCATCCGCATGCCGGCCTGCTCGGCGCGGCCGCGATCGCATCGCGCAGGGCCGCCGCATGACGCCCACCGGCGCCGCGGCCTTTGGCATCGCCGGCGGAATCGGCGACGATGGGCGCATGCAGCTGCACGCCTACGAATCGGCGACCCAGTGGACCTGGGGCGCCGCGATTGCGATCTCGTCCGCGATTGCCCGCGATCTGGAGCTCAAGCCGCGTGCGCGACTGCTGCTGTCCGGAGGCAAGACGCCGGGGCCGGTGTATGCGGCGCTGTCGAAATCGCCGCTCGCGTGGGACCGTGTCGACGTCGCGCTGGTCGACGAGCGCTGGCTGCTGCCCGACGATCCCGACAGCAATGCGCGCCTGCTGCGCGAATCGCTGATCCAGAACAAGGCACAGAAGGCGCGGCTGGAGACCATCACCCGCGCCGGCCGTCCGTTCGACGAAGCCGTCGCCACCGCCAATCTGCATGCGCGCCAGCCCGCGGGCGTGGTCGTGCTGGGCATGGGCGACGACGGGCATACCGCGTCGTTGTTCCCCGGCATGGTCGATCTCGACTCGGCGCTCGCGTCCACGTCGCCGTATGTCGGCGTCGATGCCGGCGGCAGTCCCGGTGCGGGCAGCTGGCAGCGTCGGGTGAGCCTGACGCCGGCCGGCCTCGCACCCGCGCACACGCGCATCCTGCTGATCCGCGGCGAGAAGAAGCGCGCTCTGCTCGACCGTCTGCTGCAGAGCGACGACGCCACCGAATTCCCCGCGCGCATCGCGTTCACCACGCCGGGCGCGAAGCTCCACGTCCACTGGTGCCCGTGACCCGCGCACCTGCGCGGATGCGCACGCCGTTCGACCGTTGCGCGCAGTGCGATCCGCGCGCCCCCGCCCGTCCCCCGGGCGCCCGTTCCTCTCATCGCCGCCGCCCATGAGCCTGCATCCCGTCGTCCAGTCCGTCACCGAACGCATCCGCAAGCGCAGCGCGCCGTCGCGGCAGGCGTATCTCGAAGGCATCGCGCGCATGCGCGACGAGGGGCCGCTGCGCGGCCACCTGAGTTGCGCCAACCTCGCGCACGGCTTCGCCGCCTGCGGGCCGGTCGACAAGTCGCGCCTGCGCAATGGGCCCACCGCGAACCTCGGCATCGTCACCGCCTACAACGACATGCTGTCGGCGCATCAGCCCTACGAGCCGTATCCGGAATTCATCCGCCAGACCGCGCGTGCGCTGGGCCACACCGCCCAGGTCGCGGGCGGCGTGCCGGCGATGTGCGACGGCGTGACCCAGGGCCGCGCGGGCATGGAACTGTCGCTGTTCTCGCGCGACGTCATCGCCCAGGCCACCGCGATCGCGCTGTCGCACGACATGTTCGACAGCAGCGTGTATCTGGGCATCTGCGACAAGATCGTGCCCGGCCTGCTGATCGGCGCGCTGGCCTACGGCCATCTGCCGGCGATCTTCATTCCCGGCGGGCCGATGACGCCCGGCGTGCCGAACAAGACCAAGGCCGAAGTGCGCGAGCGCTACGCCGCCGGCGAGGCCACGCGCGAGGAGCTGCTGCAGGTCGAGTCCGACTCCTATCACGGCCCCGGCACCTGCACCTTCTACGGCACCGCGAATTCCAACCAGACCCTGCTCGAGGCGATGGGCGTGCAGTTGCCGAGCGCGGCCTTCATCAATCCGGGCACGCCGCTGCGCGAAGCTTTCACCCGCGAGGCAGTGGAACGCGCGCTGTCGATCACCGCGCTCGGCGACGACTACCGCCCGCTGGGCCAGCTGATCGACGAACGCGCGATCGTCAACGCGGTCGCGATGCTGATGGCCACCGGCGGCTCGACCAACCACACCATCCACTGGATCGCGGTCGCACGCGCGGCCGGCATCGTGCTGACCTGGGACGACATGGACCAGCTGTCGCAGGCCGTGCCGCTGCTGGCGCGCGTGTATCCGAACGGCGAAGCCGACGTGAACCGCTACCACGCGGCCGGTGGCAACGCCTACGTGTTCCGCGAACTGCTCGATGCCGGCCTGATGCACGGCGATCTGCCGACGATCGTCGACGGCGGCATGGCGCGCTACGGTCAGGAACCCAAGCTCGATGGCGAGCATATCCGCTACGAACCCGGCCCGACGGCCAGCGGCGACGACAGCGTGCTGCGCCCGGTGTCCGCTCCGTTCGAGGCCCACGGCGGCCTGCGTCTGCTGCGCGGCAACCTCGGCCGTTCGCTGATCAAGCTGTCGGCGGTGAAGCCGGAGTTCCGCACCATCGAAGCACCGGCCGTCGTCGTCGACGCGCCGCAGGCTCTGAACCGCCTGCACGCCGCCGGCGCACTGCCGCGCGATTTCGTCGCCGTCGTCCGCTACCAGGGGCCGAAAGCCAACGGCATGCCCGAACTGCATTCGCTGGCGCCGCTGCTGGGCATGCTGCAGAACCAGGGCCGGCGCGTCGCGCTGGTCACCGACGGTCGCCTGTCGGGCGCGTCGGGCAAGATTCCCGCCGCGATCCACATGACCCCCGAGGCCGCGCGCGGCGGACCGCTCGCGTTCGTGCGCGAAGGCGACATCATCCGACTCGACGGCGAGGCCGGTACGCTCGAAGCGCTGGTCGATCCGGCCGAGTGGCAGGCGCGCACGGCCGCGACGGATACCGCGCCCGCGCCCACCGACCACGGCCGCAATCTGTTCGGCTTCAACCGCGCGAACGTGTCGCCCGCCGACCAGGGCGCGCTGTCGATTTCCTGCGGCCCGGCCACCACCGACGGCAGCGCGTGGCACTACGATGCCGAATACGACCTGGGCGCTGATGCAGCAGCGCTCGATGCGCCACACGATTCCAAGGACGCCTGACACGATGCCCAACGTTTCCACCATGTCCGAGCGCCAGCAGCGCGCCGCCGAGTTCCTGCGCAAGGCCGGCGTGCTGCCGGTGATCACCGTGCACACCCTCGACGAGGCGCGCGCGATCGCCGATGCGCTGCTCGAAGGCGGCTTGAACACGCTCGAACTCACGCTGCGCACGCCGGTCGCGATCGACGCGCTGGCGATGCTCAAGCGCGAGCGCCCGGACATCGTCATCGGCGCCGGCACGATCCTCAATGCCGACAACATCCGCGCGTCGATCGATGCCGGTGCGGACTTCCTGGTCACACCCGGCACGCCGCCGCTGCTCGCCGATGCACTGGCCGAAGCCGACATTCCGGTGGTGCCCGGTGCCGCGACGCCGACCGAATTCATGGCGCTGCGCGAGCGCGGCTTCCGCAACTGCAAGCTGTTTCCGGCCAGCGCCGTCGGCGGCCTCGCGATGCTCAAGGGCCTCGCCGGTCCGCTGCACGACATGCGCTTCTGCCCGACCGGCGGCATTTCCGAATCCAACGCGGCCGAGTTCCTGTCGCAGCCGAACGTGCTGTGCATCGGTGGCTCGTGGATGCTCGACAAGGGCTGGCTGGAAGTCGGCGACTACGCCCGTGTCCGCGAGACCGCGGCGCGTGCGGCGCAGATCGTGCGGGATGTGCGGGGCTGAAGGATCCGGCGTTACGCGGACAGGCAGGCCTGACGACTCGTGCAATGAATCTGCACCACGCCAATCGGCATCCGGCTCCGATCGTCATCCCGGCGGCTGGCAACAGACGCATGTCTGGTCACGCCGGAGGCGCTTCTCAACAGCCGAATGGCTGGTCATCCAGCGACGTCAGCTGCCCCCGACCACCATTTCGTGTCGCGCGGCTGACGCCGTAACCGGCTCGTCCTTTTTCCGGGAACGTTCACGCTCTGGGCACCAGCCGTTCGGCTGTTGAGACGCATTTCCGGCCTGCGCCGGAACGACGGCTCGCAGACTTGCTGATGTCGAGCACGGTCCGAACCAGCGGGAAGAAAACCCGCACCGCAACGCAGCATGTAACCGCTTCCAGCGAATGTTAGCGTCCGCTCTCCAGTCGCGGACCACACATGCATGGCAATCAGATCCCGGTGTCCTGAAGCACGCGTCGGCCAAGCCCGTCATGGGCGGCGTATCGCGCCGATCCTGCTCGGCGCCCTGCTCGCCTGGGCAACGACCGCCGCCGCTGCGGCCCCTCTGCCGCCACGCAGCGACTGGACCGCCTCGGCCTCGTCGACGCAGGTCGACGCACTCGCGCCGCAGCACGCCATCGACGGCGATCCCAGGACGCGCTGGGGCGGGTCCTTCCTGCCCGGCCACTGGTTCCAAGTGGATCTGGGACGAGCGTCCGACGTCGGCGGCGTCGCGATCCTCTGGGACAGCGGATTCCCGGTGCGCTGGACGCTCGAGACCTCGCTCGACGGCACGCGGTGGGACGTCGCCTACACCAGCACCGATTCGCGCGGCGACACCGACCTGATCGTGTTTCCCGCGCGCAGTGCGCGCTACGTGCGCATCGCCAGCCCGTCGAAATCGTCAGACTGGGCGACGTCGATCTTCGAGTTCGAACCGCTCGCGGCCGACGCCGCACCGCAGCTCGACGGCCTGGCAGCCGGCGTCGACGGCGCCACGCTGTTCGCCACCGACGCAAAGCCGGGTCTCGTCGAAGGCGCAGGTCCCACGCCCGGCACGCGGCAGCTCGATCTCGCACTGCCACGTGCAGACCAGATCGCCGGGCTCGAAATCTGGTGGAGCGGCCCGCGCAACGGCGCCACGCTCGAAGCGCGCGATGCTGATGGCCAGTGGCGCGTGCTGGCCGAAGATCCCGGCCGCGACGGCACGCGCTCGTGGCTCGCAGGCGACGCGCCGCTGTCGCCGACCGCCCTGCGCCTCGTCGTCGGCGAGGTCGACGGCCGCCCGCCCGCCATCGCACGCCTGCGCCTGCTCGGCCCGAAACAGCTGCTGACACCGACCCGGCGCTACGAGATCGTCGCCTCGCGCACGCACGGCGCGCTGTTTCCATCGTCGCTGCACCAGCAGCAGGTCTACTGGACGGCGCTCGGCATTCCCGCCGGGCGGCAGAAATCGCTGCTCGACGAATACGGCAATCTCGAGCCCTTCAAGGGCGGCCCGATGCTGCAGGCCGTGTGGCGCGGCAGCGACGGCAAGGCGCGGGTCGCCGACAACGATCCGCAGCGTCGCCATGCCCTGCGTGAGCGGTGGATGCCGATGCCCTCGGTCGAGTGGCAGGGCCAGCGCGACCTGACGATCCGCAACGAGGCGTTCGCGCTGGAACAGAACGGACAGCCGGTGACGCTGATGCGCTACCGCCTGCACAACCGCGGACGCCGGTCGATCGACGGCGCGCTGTCGCTGCTGGTGCGCCCGCTGCAGGTCAATCCGCCGTGGCAGCACGGCGGCTGGTCGCCGATCCGGCAGCTCGCGATCGACGAGATCGCCGGCCGCACCCGCGTGCGCGTCGACGGTCGCACCCTGCTGACCTCGATGACGCCCGTCGGCGCCGGCGGCGCCGCGCCGTTCGGCGCGCACGGCGACACCGAGATCACCGCCGCTGCCGCGCGCGGCACGCCACCCGACGCAAGCGCAGCATCGGACGCGTCCGGACTCGCCGCCGGCATGCTCTCGTATCCGGTGCGGATCGCGCCGGGCGCCACCCAGGACATCGTCATCGCGCTGCCACTGGGCACGACCGCACTCGATCCCGCAAAGGGCGAACTGACCGAACCCCCGGCGCTCGATTTCGCCGCGCTCACCGGCGATGCCGCGACGCCCTCGGAGGCTTTCGATGCGAACGCCGCGCGCATCGCCGCCGGCTGGACCGACCGCTTCGACGCCTTCGACATCCGTCTGCCCGATCAGGACCTCGTCGACATGCTGCGCGCGCAGGGCGCGTACATGCTGATCAACCAGACCGGCCCGGCGATGCAGCCTGGTCCGCGCAACTACAACCGCTCGTTCCTGCGCGATGGCGCCGCGACCGCCGCGGTGCTGCTGCGCATGGGCCAGCCGCAGATCGCGCGCGACTATCTGCGCTGGTACACCGACCACGCACTCAATCCGAACGGCATGATCTCGCCGATCCTCAACGAGGACGGCAGCATCAATCGCGGTTTTGGTTCGGACGTCGAATACGACAGCCAGGGCCAGTACATCCAGCTCGTCGCAGACGTCGCGCGTCTCGACGGCGGGCCCGAAACGGTGCGCGAATACCTGCCGGCGGTGACAGCCGCGATGCGCTTCCTGCAGGAGCTCCGCGAACGCACGCTCGTCGCCGGCTACATGGGCACGCATCCGGCGCCGGAACGTTTCCGCGGCATCCTCGCGCCGTCGATCAGCCATGAGGGTTATTCCACGCCGACGCACAGCTACTGGGACGACTTCTACGGCATCAAGGGCTGGCACGACGGCGCCTGGCTCGCCGATGCGCTCGGCGACGCGGAGACCGCAGCTTGGGCGCGCGAACAGGGGCGTCTGCTGTCGGACTCGGTCGCCGCCTCGTTGCGCGCGACGATCGCGTGGAAAGGCATCGACTTCATTCCGTCCTCGGCGGATCTCGGCGACAGCGACCCGACCAGCGTGTCGATCGCACTCGATCCCACCGGTGCGCGCCACGTGCTGCCCGCGCGCGAACTGCGCACCACGTTCGATCGCTATCTCGCCAGGCAGTTCGGAGAGCGCAGCGGCCCGGATGCGCTGTGGGCCTACACGCCGTACGAGGTGCGCAACGTGCTGACCTTCGTGCATCTCGATCGCCCCGCCGATGCGCAGACCGTGCTGCAGGGCCTGCTCGCGGACCGCCGTCCACGCACGTGGCAGATGTGGCCCGAGGTCGTGCACTCGCGTCCGCGCTATCCCGGCTACATCGGCGACATGCCGCATACGTGGATCGGCGCCGAGTACGCGCGTACGCTCGTCGGCATGCTGCTGCACGAGGGCGACGACGGCCTGCATCTGTTGCCTGGCGCGCCCACGGCGTGGCTCGACGGCGACGGCCTGTCGGTGAGTGCGCTGCCGACCGCTTTCGGGCCGCTGACGATGGCGGCCAGGCAGTCCGGCGAGCAGCTCGACATCACGCTCGGCGATGGCCTGCAGGACACGGTGCCGGTGCAGGTGATCTGGCCGAACCGCACGCGGCCGACGTCGGTGCACGTCGATGGCCGCGCGGTGGACGACTTCGATGCGCGTGGCGTGCGCCTGTCGAAGCCGTTCCAGACCCTCGAAGCGCGCTGGTAAGCCAGCGCGCTCCACCCATCTTCAGTCCAGACGACGCGCCGGCAACGTCAGCGCGGCGCGCTCGCCTGCATCTGTGGCCGACTGTCCGAGTACGACCGTGTAGTCGCCGGCGGCGATCCGCCAGCTGCGATCGTCCGGGTGGTAGTCCGCGAACAGGCGCGGCGCCAGCGCGACTTCGACCTCACGTGTTTCGCCGGGCTGCAGTTCGACGCGGTCCCAACCGGCCAGGCGCAGCGGCGTGGCGTGGCCCTGCGGCAGATGCACGTAGAGCTGCGGCACCGCGGCGCCTGCACGTTCGCCGGTGTTGCGCACGCTGAAACGCGCGACGATGCGCGCCCCTTCCGCGCGCACCTGCAGGCCCGATGTCGCAAACGTCGTGTACGACAGACCATGGCCGAACGCATAGCGAGGCGTCAGACCCTTGGCTGCGAACCAGCGATAGCCGACGTTGGCGCCTTCGATGTCGTAGTCGATCGTGTCCTCGGGCTTCTGCGCAGGCTTGAAGCCGAGCCCGGGAATCGTCGGCCGCGGCAGCTGCGAGACGTCGACCGGCCACGTCACCGGCAGATGCCCGGACGGATTCGCTGCGCCGGTCAGCAGGCGCGCGATCGCTTCGCCGCCGCGGATGCCGGGATACCAGGCCTGCAGCACGCCCGGCACCGCATCGAGCCACGGCAGTTCGACCGGCCCGTTGGTCTGCAGCACGACCACGCTGCGCGGATTGGCGGCGGCGACCGCGGAAATCAACGCGTCCTGGCCATCGGGCAGACGCATGTCCGGCAGGTCGACCGATTCCGCGGCCCACTGCGTGGCGAACACGATGGCGACATCGGCCTCGCGCGCGAGCCGCGCGGCAGCCGCGCGGTCGCGACCGTCGACGTAGTCGATGCGCGCATCCGGCAGCGCTTCGCGCAAGGCGAGCAGCGGCGAGGACGGCTGGAACATCACCGGCCCCGGCCAGGTCATCGGCGCGAGACCGGTGACGGCGCTGGTGCCGCGCGACGTCCAGCCGACCATCGACGAACCGCCGCCGGCGATCACGCCCTTGTCGGCATGTCCGCCGATCACCGCGATGCGGCGCACGCCGGGCGCGAGCGGCAGCACGCCGTTCTCGTTGCGCAACAGCACCGCGCCGGCTTCGGCCGTGCGCTGCGCGACATCGAAGCCGATCGCATCGAGCGCGTCGTCGACCGGCTGGCGCTGCGGCGGGTGCTCGAACGCGCCGACGGCGATGAAGCTGCGCAGGATGCGGTGGACCATGTCGTCGAGCCGCGTCTGCGGCACCACTCCAGCGCCGACCGCCATGCGCAGCGGCGCGTCGAAGTACACGGCCTTGTCGAACACCTCGCCCGCCGACTGCTGGTCGAGACCGGCGTTCGCCGCCTTCGATGCGCTGTGCACGCCGCCCCAGTCCGACATCACGTAACCGGGATAGCGCCAGTCGCGCTTGAGCACGTTGTTGAGCAGTTCCTCGTGCTCGCAGCCGTAGGTACCGTTGATGCGGTTGTAGCTGCACATCACCGAGCCGGGCTGGCCGATCTCGATCGCGACGTGGAACGCGAGCAGATCGGATTCGTGCATCGCCCGGTCGCCGATCTGCGCGCTGTGGAAATTGCGCGCGGTCTCCATGTCGTTGAGCGCGTAGTGCTTCATCGTCGACAGCACGTGCTGCGACTGCACGCCGCGGATCGATTCGCCGACCAGCGTGCCGGCGAGCAACGGATCCTCGCCCGCGTATTCGAAGTTGCGGCCGTTGCGCGGATCGCGTTGCAGGTTGACGCTGCCGGCCAGCAGCACGTTGAAGCCCTGGCGCCAGGCCTCGCGGCCCATGGTCTCGCCGCCCTTGAAGGCGATGTCGCGGCTCCAGGTCGACGCAGTCATGGGGCCCGAGGGCATCGCGGTCGCGTGATCGCCCGCGCGCGCGCCGCCTGGATTGGTCACGCCGAGGCCGGCATCGACCAGACCCTGCGCCGGAATCCCCAGGCGCGGAATCGGCGCCACGTAACCGGCGGCGGTGAGCGCCTCTTCAGGCTTCTTCTCGCCGATCGCGAAGCGGCTGCGGATCAGCGCGAACTTCTCGTCCTGGGTCATCGCTGCAACGAGCAACGCGGCGCGCGCATCCGGCGACTTGTTGGCATCCATCCACGGCTGCGCGCCGCTCGCGTCCTGCGCGAACGCGGGCGCGGCCGCCAGCAACGCGCACACCAGCATGCGTGTCGACGTCTGGGTCTTCATCGAACTCCCCTCCCCTCGAATGTGGTGCAGGCGCGGCCCATGCGCGCGACAGGCCCTGTTGGGGCGACCCGTCGCGGCCATGGGCCGCGCCTGCCTATCAGTGACCCGCGGACGCGCGTTTCCGGGCGCGTCCACGGGGTGTCGCGTCTCAGCCCGCGCCCGCGATCCGCACCTTCGCGCTGGCGCGCGTGATGCGCAGTTCGTTGCCGTCCCACTGCGCCGCCTGGCCGTCGATCGTCGTCGCACCCGGCACGCTCTCGTACGGCCACTGCAACACCAGCCCACCCTCCGGCAGCCCGCTGCCGGCCGCGATGTCGAGCAGCAGCGCATCGCCGTCGCGACGCAGCGAATAGCCGACGGTGCCCTGCGGCGTCCGCATGCCACGCAGCGCGACGCCCTCGTTCAACCAGTCGGCCGGCACGCCGGCGGCGAGCACCAGGCTGTCGTCGACTTCGCGCACGTAGGCGAACATGTCCAGCGCGGAGCGCACGAAATCCGAACCCACCCAGGCATGCGGCAGATCGCCGAGGAAGAACGGCTTGCGCGGCGTCGGCGTCACCACTTCGCCCCACTGGTTCCAGGGCTGCGGCGCGCGATGGCCGAAGAACCACTCGCGCACTTCGGTCGCACGCTCGCGCCAGCCCAGACGCACGAAGGCAGCAACGTTGCGCCATTCGTAGGGCGTGTAGTTCTCCCACTGTTCGCGGCCGTCGCGGCGGGCGGTGAACTTCTCCCAGTAACGCTCGAAGGTGTTGGTCAGCAGCGGCTCGGGCAGACGGCCCTGCTCGCCGCCGGGGGCGAGCGCGATCGTCGTGGAGGTCGCGTCGAAATCGCCGAGTTCGGCGGCACCGGGCAGGAAGTCGATGCCGTGCTGCTCGGCGGCCTTGCGCAGCGAGGCATCCAGATCGACGCGGAACTCGTCGCGCGCGGCGGCCATACGCTTGGCGTCGTCGGGCTTGCCCAGCGCCTCGGCGATCTCCACCGCGTCCTTGTAGCCGCGCAGCGCCCAGAAGTTGTCCCAGTACGAATGCATCGGCTTGGCCGAATAGCCTTCGTGGCTGATCGAGGCCGGCATCATCCCGTAGAAAGCCGCGTTGAGTTTGCGGTTCTCCTCGGTGCGTTCGCTGGCGCGCAGTTCTTCCATGTAGGTGTACGCGCCCAGCACGTGCGGCCACATCGTCTGCAGGAAGGCGTCGTCGCCGGTGTAGCGCCAGTACTCGGCGATGTTGAAGATCAGCTCGCCGTGGCTGTCGTTCTCCGGCACCGGATCGCTGCCGCGATCGTCGACGCAGCACGGCACCTTGCCGTTGTCGAACTGGTACGGCGCATAGAACTCCACGTAGTCCTTGACCACTTCCGGACGACCCATGCGCAGCAGGCCTTCGGAGATCATCGCGCCGTCACGGATCCAGCTGCGCGCGTACGAGCGCGTGCCCGGCTGCAGACGCGGCCCGATGCGCGAGATCAGCATGTGCGCCAGCGACGTGCGCAGCGTGTCGGCCAGATCCTTGCCCGCTGCCGGCACGTCGAAGCCGACTTCGTCGAGCTTGCCGTGCCACTCGCGCGCCATCGCGTCCTGCATCGACTGCGCGTTCCAGTTTTCCGGCGCGCTCGCCATCTCGCCGGTCATCGGAATCAGCAGATCGAACTCGCGCGACTCGCCCGGCGCCAGACGCACGGTGTAGACCAGCGCACCGGAGGCCATCTTCTGCGGATCGTCGACCTCGGTCGTCGTCGGCCAGGTGCGGGTCGCCAGATGCTCGACGTCCATGCCGGCGTCGAACGTGGTCGCGAACGCGGCCTGTGCCGGCTGCCGCGCGAACACGCGCGGCGTGCCGTCGACGCGCACGCCGTCGGTGGTCACGGCGAGCTGGCGCAACGGGCTGACGCCGCCGGTGATGTTGAGGAACTGGGTCGGCGGATTGACCTGCATCGGCCGCACCGCGAGCGCGAGCTGGTAATCACGCGCTTCGCCGCCCGGATTGCTGAGCCGGTAACGCGCGACCAGCTGCGAATCCTCCGGCGTGCCGCGGGCGAAACCGGTCACCCGCAGGCCCAGCGCATCGTGCGTCCAGTCGACGCTGGGAATCGGCAGGTAATCATCCTGCAGGGTCTGCGCGATCTGCGCGTCGGCCCAGGTCACCAGCGTGTCGCCGACGCGCACGAAGGGTTCGATCGAGAAACCGCCGGCCGCGACTTCGATCGCACCGTCTTCGCCGATCAGGCCCTGCTGCAGGCCACCGTCGATGCCGAGGATCGTCCAGTAGGTCTGCTCGCCGCTGAAACCGCGCGGGAACTGGCCCTTGGGCCGGTCCTTGGCGACCGCTTCGAGCACGTCGTTGGGATGCTCGGACATCGCCAGCGGTTGCACGGCGACTTCGCGCAGGGCGAAACCGTCGGCCGGGCCTTCGCGCAGATCGAGGCCGATGTAGCGCGCCTCGGCTTCGGGCAGTGCCAGCCAGTCGACGTCGCCATTGCCTTCGGTCACTTCACGCACGGGGGTCCACTGCTCGCCATCGGCGGACAGCGACACGGCATAGCTCGACGCGTGACGACCGGGCTGCCATTGCAGGCGCAGGCCGCCGAACTCGCGCACCTTGCCGAGATCGAGCACCACGTTCTGCGGCGCCGCCGCGGTGGTCCATGCGCTTTCGGCGTTGCCGTCGACGAGGTTGCCCACACCCTCGGGCGTCGTCGTCGACGCGGCGCTGGCGGTCAGCGGCGAGGTGTCGTCGGGCGGCAGCGTTTCGAACGTGAGCTGGTCGAAACAGACCGTGCCCTTGCCCCCGGCGTTGTTGTAGATCGTGAACTCGAGCTTCTCGGTCGCGCGCAGGGTCTTGTCCTGCTCCGGACCCCAGGCCTTGTCGATGTGGCGCTTGCGGTAGCGGACGTCGGTCCAGTCGGTCGGGAAGTCGTATTTCGGCCGGTTGACCCACCACACGTTGTCGCCGCTGGCGTCGATGACCTTGAACTGCAGATCGTTGGCCGGCGATTCGCCGCGCATGCGGAACGCGAAACGGTAGTTCTCCGGATACGTCATCTTCAGATCACGCTGGATACCGACGTGGCCGGACACGCCGTTGTAGTCGTAGTCCAGGCACAGCGCCTTGCCGCCATCGACATCGACCTGGCGCAGCGCGCCGGTGACCTGGTTCGAGGTCACGACGGTCCACGTCGACGGATCGTCGAAGTCGTCGAGGATGCGGATGCCCTCGCCCGCCGCGGGCGCGGCGGTGTCGCCGGTCGGCGTCGGCGCGACATTGCAGGCCGCGAGCGCGGCGGTCAGCGCGGCGATGCCGGCGACGCGTGCGGTGCGGAAACGGTCGGACGACGCGATGGCGACGTCAGCCAGCGCCATGTCGGTGTCGGCAGGCGCGCGCGCGGCGCGGGTGTCGAGGGTCTTCATGCGGTGCGGTGGCTCCGTGGTTCGGACGGGTATTGCGGTTTGATCTGCAGCCGCGCTCGCGCGCGATGTGGCGGTACTGGAATCGCTTCAGCACGCGATTCACACAAGAGGATTTCGCTGCCGTCCATGGCGGAACCGCACAGGCGCCGGATGGTCTGGCCATGCCATCCGTGGCATGGCGTTCGCAAGCCCGCGGACCTGTGTTCCGCAAGCGGGCTTGCTCACCCCTTCACGCTGCCGAGCAGCAGGCCCTGGATGTAGTAGCGCTGCAGCGCGAGGAACAGCAGCAGCACCGGAATCACGGTGACGACGGCGCCGGCCATCATCATCTCGACGTCCTGGATGTGCTCGCGCGACAACGCTGCCAGCGCGACCGGCAGCGTGTAGTTGGTCTGGTCGGTCAGCACGATCAGCGGCCACATGAAATCGTTCCACGCGGCCATGAAGGTGAAGATGGTCAGCGTGACCAGTACCGGCTTGAGCATCGGCAGCACGATCTGGAAGAAGATCCGCATCTCGCCGGCGCCGTCGATGCGCGCGGCTTCGAGCAGTTCGTCGGGAATCGAACGCGCGTACTGGCGCACCAGGAAGATGCCGAACACCGTCGCCAGGCCCGGAATCACCACCGCGCCGAAACTGTTGACCAGGCCCATGCCCTTCATCATCAGGAACAGCGGCAGCATCGCCACCTGCGCAGGAATCACCAGCGCGGCGAGCAGGATCTGGAAGATCCGCTCGCGGCCCTTGAAGCGCAGCTTGGCGAAGGCATAGCCGGCCATGGTGTTGATCAGCAGCGCACCGACCGTGATCGCCGCCGAGATCATCAGGCTGTTGGCGAAGTAGCGCCCCATGCCGGCGCGCGCGAACAGCTCGTGATAGTTGTCGAAGGTGATCGCCGAGGGCAGCAGCGGCGGCGGAAATCCGCTCGCCTCGCCGGTCGGCATGAACGACACCGACAGCATCCACGCCAGCGGCGCGAGCGCGACGACCGCCAGTGCGATCAGCGCACCGTTGACCGCCCAGGCCGACCAGCGCGTCGCGCCGACTTCGTGATACGCCGCGATCCGGCTCATACCAGCTCCCGCTTGCGCCCAAAGCGCAGCAGCAATGTGGTGACGCCGAGGATGATCAGGAACAGCAGGAACGCCACCGCCGACGCGCGGCCGAGGTTCCACCACATGAAGCCTTCCTCGTACATGAAGTACAGCACGCTGACCGTGCTCTGCAGCGGATCGCCGCGCGTCATGACGTACGGTTCCGCGAACAGCTGGAAGTAGCCGGACACGGTGATCACCGCGACCACCAGCAGCACCGGGCCGAGCATCGGCAGCGTGACGTGCACGAACTGCTTCCAGCGCGAGGCGCCGTCGATACGCGCGGCCTCGTACAGGTCTTCGGGAATCGCGGCGAGGCCGGCGATGAAGATCACCATGTTGTAGCCGAAGTTCTTCCACACGGCGAACAGGATGATCGTCGGCATCGCCCACGCCGGATCGCCCAGCCAGTCGACCGGCGCGATGCCGATGTGGCCAAGCGCCCAGTTCACCAGGCCGTAGCTGGTGTGGAACAGATAGCGCCAGATCACCGCCACCGCAACCAGCGTGGTCACCACCGGCGCGAACAGCGCAGTGCGGAACAGACCCTTGAAGCGCGCGACCTTGGCGTTGAGCAGCAGCGCGGCGCCGAGCGAGACGCCGATCGACAGCGGCACGCCGATGACGACGAAGTACGCGGTGTTCCCGAGCGACTTCCAGAACAGCGGCGTTTGCAGCAGATCGAAATAATTGCCCAGCGCGACGAAGCGCAGGTTCGACATGTCCGACAGCGCGTAGAGATCGAAGTCGGTCAGGCTCAGCAGCAGCGCGGACGCCACCGGAATGCCGAAGAAGATGCCGAGCACGATCAGCGCCGGCCCGGCGAAGATCCAGCCTGCGGTACTAGCGCGCATGGGCGGCACCCTGATCCGTAGTGTGCGATACGCTGATCGCACCGATGGCCTTGCCTTCTTCCGCCTCGCGCTCGCGCACCCAACGACGCTTTTCGAGCAGCGTGTCCACGCGCGCGTCGAGGGCCTGCAACGCCGCGTCCTGCGCCATGCCACCGCGCACCACGCGCTCGCTCATCAGGCGCATTTCCTGCACGATCCGCTCCCACTCCAGCACCTTCGGCGTCGGCTCGACGCGTTCGAGCTGGTCGCGGAACGCCTGTGCGTACGGGTCTTCGCGCAGCTCCGGAAATTCCCAGGTGCTGCGACGCGGCGGCAGATTGCCGATCATCGCGTGGAAACGCTGCTGGATCTCGGGGCGCGACAGGAATTCCATCAGCTGCCAGCTCGCGTCCTTGTTCGGCGAATCGCGGAACATCACCAGTGACGTGCCACCGGCGATGCCCGCACCCGGACCATCGGGACCGGGCAATGGTGCCGTGCCCCACTGGTCCTGCAGTTCGGCCGGCAGGCGGGTGCGGAATTCGCGGATGTTCCACGGACCGGAGACGTAGAAGGAGAAGAAGCCGCGACCGAATTCGTCCCAGACGTTGGAGATCTGGGTCTCCGACATGCGCGGCGCCCAGCCCTGCTCGAACATGTTGGTGTAAAAGCCCAGCGCACGGCTGAAGCCGGGACTGGTGAAGTTGCCGCGGCTGTCGTCGTCGCGCAGCAGCGGATCGCGCTGCTGCAGACCGAACGACAGCAACTGCTCGAACTCGTTGAGCGGCAGCATCACTGCGTAGCGATCCGGCCCGACGTGCGCCTTGACCGCCGCCATCGCGGTTTCCCACTCCTGCCACGTGCGCGGCAGGGTGTCGACGCCGGCCGCGGCGAGGATGTCCTTGCGGTAGAAGATCAGGCGCGTGTCGACGTACCACGGCACGCCGAGTAGCGTGTCGTCGACGACGTTGGTGTGCCAGATACCGGGAAAGTAGTCGGATTCCTCGATGACGTCGGACGCGTCGACCCGCGACTGCAGCGGCTCCAGCGCACCGAGCACCGCGAATTCCGGCACCCAGGTGTTGCCGAGCTGACAGATGTCGGGCAAGGCATCGGCCGCGAATGCGGTCAGCAGTTTTTCGTGCGCGGAGGTCCAAGGAATCTGCTGGATCTCGACCCGGATGTCCGGATGCTCGCGTTCGAAATCGCGCACCAGTTCCGACACGACCTCGGCCTCGCGGCCCATCGCCCAGAAGCGGACGACGGTCTGTTCGTCGCGCCGCGCGCAGGCTGCGAGCAGCACGAGCGCGAGCAACAGACAGACGAGGCGCGCCGCCGCGGGGATGCGGCGGGCGCCGGGATCGCGTCGGAATGCGCGCAAGGGCTTACTCCGCCGGAACCGGATCGGAGGCGCGCGACGGCGCCGGAGCCGGCGTGCGGCCATCGCGGTCAGACGTCTGGTTCGCAGCGCGCGACTCAGCGATGCCCATCGAGCGTGCCATCGCCGCCTCGGCGTCCGGCGGACCGGAATCCTTGGGCTCGTCCTCACCGGCCAGCCAGCCGCCGGTGAAGCCCGCGCGTTCCAGACCGGCGCGGATGTACGGATTCTTCTTCATCACGTTCCAGACGAAGTCGTTCCGGTAGTTCGCGATCATCGCCAGGATCGGGCCCTGGTCGATCGCGATGTAGTCGCTCGCCACCCAGCCCTTGCCCGGCACGATGCGACCGGTCTTCAGCGGCACGCCTTCGTACGTGAAGCTCGGGTTGAACGAATCGAGGAAGCCGTAGCTCGAGTACAGATAGTCGCCGTAACGACGGTGCATCTCCTCGGTCGCCGGGATCACGATCTCGGGCGCGAACGCGATCGAGGCGACTGCCGCCGTCGGCGCGATGGTGCCGTCGTCGAACGCCACGTCCAGGCCTGCGCCGCGCGCGCTGTAATGACGGAACTCGCGCTGCTCGCCGTTGAAATCCTGGTCGGTGCGCTGCGGACCGTCGCTGGCGGTCAGACCCCAGACGTTCTCGCCGTAGTCCTTCCAGCCCATCGGGTTGTCGATCGCGTACTGGCGCTGCGCATACGTCGCGCGGCGGCTGTTCTCGAAGTAGTCGATGCCACGGCGCTGCATGTAGTCGTCGCGGATGCCGCGGAAATCCACCCACACGTGCGTGTACTGGTGACCGAAGTGCGGTGCGAAGCTCAGGTATTCCTGGCCGCGGAACACGCCCCACAGCTTGTCGTAGGTCCGCGTCCAGACTTCCCAGGCTTCCGGGCCGACCGGATGCGTCGGCGAGCCGAGCGCGAGGATGTAGACCAGCATCGCCTCGTCGTAACCGGTCCAGTCGTGCTCGATGAAGCCGCTCTCGGGATACCAGCCCATCGAGATCAGCGGCTTGCGCTGCTGCAGGAACGGCCAGCGCACGTTGCGGTACAGCTTGTCGGCCAGTTCGCGGATCTCGACCTCGCGCGGATCGTCGCGGTCGTAATACGACTGCGCGAACAGCACGCCCATCATCAGCAGGCCGGTGTCGACGCTCGACAGCTCGACCCACGGCTCGAAGCGGTGGCCGTCCTGCATATCGATGAAGTGATAGAAGAAGCCCTGGTGGCCCGCGGTGCCGGTGGCCTGCGGGCCCATCTTGACGCTGCTGAAGAACTTCAGCGTCGTCAGCGTGCGATCCACCGCCTGCGTGCGGCTCACCCAGCCACGCTCGATACCGATCGGATACGCGGTCAATGCATAGCCCACCGCGGCGACGCTCGAGAACGGACGCGACGGAAAGCGGTCCGGGGTCAGGCCGTTGACCTCGTTGGTCGTGTCCCAGAAATACTGGAACGTGCGGCGCTCGATGTCGGCGAACAGCGGCGGCAGCTCCGGCGGGCCCTTCACTTCTTCCACGGGCGCAGCCACCTCCGGCACCTGCTCGATGGGCCCCGGTTTCGGTGGCGGCACATCGGGTTCGGCAGGTGCCTGCTTGCCGCAGCCGGCCAGGAACAACGCGGCAAGCGCGACGAGCATCAGGAGTTGGAACGCACGGAGACGGGATTGCATCGTGAAGGAAACCTCGCGCTGAAATCGTTTACAGGGGCCAGTATAAAACTGCCGGTCGCCCGAAGGGGACCGGCAGCGGGGTTTTTTACCAGTCGATACCGAAGGACAGCTTGAACGTACGCGTTGGGAGCAGAATCTCATTGCCGCTGCGCGAACCGAAGTTCTCGTTGACAGTGAGCTGCGCGTCATTAGCGCCCCAGCCACCACGGTTCAAGTCGTACTGGTTCCAGTTGCGCCAATTGAACGCGTTGAGCACGTCGGCGCGCACCTTGAACGAGATATCGGTACCGGTGTCCCAACGCCGCTCAAGCGAGAAATCGAACTGCTTGAACCCGAACGTGCCGTCAGGTGTATAGGGATCGTAGAAGCAGTACGGATTGCCTCGTGCCGGATCGGCGATGCAGTTGGTTGCGTTGCGAGGCGTCGGGCTCGCGACGATCAGTTTGGCGCTGAACGTCGTCTCCCATGGAAGCTCGTAGATGCCCGAGAGCACGAGACGATGCCGGGCCAGACCGGTGGAACGATAGAAACGCTGGTCGACGCGCGAGCCGTCGAAATAGAACGACTCGCCGTTCGATGCGTCTGAACGGTTCTCTTCCGCATCGCTAAACGTGTAGGCCACATTGAATCCCCAGCCCGAATCTTCGGTGTAGGGCTTGTCGAACGACAGCAGCAGCGAGTTGAGGTTGTACTCAATGCCGTTGTCACCAAGGATCAGGTTGCCGTAACCGGGAATGGGCTGATCAAACGGCGCGCCGCCCCACGTCGCGTCGGGAGCGCCCGCAACACGATGGAAGCTGCCGTCCTCGTACCGGTTGCCGAGACGGAAGTAGATGCCGTCGCGACTGCGGATATGCGCGACGGTCGCCGAGGTGCTCCAGTTGTGGCCCATCACCTGCCACTGGCTGCGGATACCGAGACTGAACTGGTCGGAGTACGGCGTTTTCAGGTCGTTGTTGAGTGCGTACACCTCGCCACCCGAGCGCGGGTTCGCAGCCGTATAGGCAGCGATGCCTTCCGGGGTCAACAGTGCTGGATCGAATGGCACACAGTTCGACGCGGTTGCCGAATCGCAGGGATGCAGCGGCGTGTCGAAGCGGATTTCGTAGCCCGTGAAGGCGCCACCGTAATATTCACGCGCCATCTGGTCGAAGATGTTGCGATCGTACGCGCGACCCGCACCACCGAAGAGTACGTGGGTCTCGTCACCGCTCAGATCGTATGAAAAGCCGAGTCGCGGCTGCCACGCATTCTTCTGGTTCTTTCGGTTCCGGCCGTCGCTGATGAAGTCCTCGCGGTTGTAATCGGCGTTGTCAAGATTGCTCCAGCCGCGTATTGCCGCTGCGATGCCGGGGTCCATTATATTGTCGGTGTAGCTGGGGTTGTCCTCGTAGTCCCAGCGCAGACCGAGATTGAGCGTCAGCCGATCGTTGACCTCCCAGTCGTCCTGGATATAGATGCCGAACTGCTTGTTACTCGACTCCACGTTCGGATTGCGGCCCTCCAACGGTGCGGAGAACGTGATGCGATACGGCTGCGTCAGACCTTCGTTGACATCGTAGAAGTACTGCGGGAACGGGGGATTCTGCTGGAAGGCATTGAGGTCAACCTGTTTGTACTTCACACCCATCTTGACGGTGTGACCCTCCCATCCGAAGAAAGTCAGATCATTCTGGAAACCGACGCCACGCTGGCCTTTGTCCTGGAAGGTCGGACCGCCGCCAACGTTGAGCACGCCCAGATCGAGGACGGCGGGGTTATTGGGGTCGATGATCGTGTAACGCAGTCCGGGCGCCGCCGTCACCGGCACCGGGTTGTAAGCAGCTTCTTCGAACGTGATGTGGGCATCGTTCAACCAGTCCGTACTGCTGAACTGATAGCGCAGATCCACGCGCGTCTCATCGTTGGTGAAATTGGTCGCAAACGACGGCGTGCTGATGTCGTTTCCGGGACTGATTGAATCCTCTTCCCGGTATCGCAGCGACAGTTCGATCAAGTGCGCGTCGGCCAGCTGCAGGCTGAGCTTGCCGAAGTAGAGGTCCTGATTGAACGGGACGCTGTAGCCGCCGTAGAGGCCAGCGAGATCGGCCGGTAGCAGTGACGGGTCGAACACCGTCGGTGGCCGCGTGTCCTTCGGTACCACGAAGTCCTTGGCGTCATACGCAACGAAGAAGTGCAGACGATCACGGATGATCGGGCCACCGAGGGTGACACCGTACTGCTCTGTCACCTGCTTCTGCTGCACGCCATCCTGGATCTCGCGCGGCGTTCTTGCCGTCCACTCGTCCGCGGTGCGGTCCCAGAAGAAGCTACCGCTGAAGTCATTGGTACCCGACTTGGTGACGGCAGTCACCGCTGCGCTGCTGATCTGGTCGTACTCGGCCTTGTAATTCGAGGTAATGACCTTGTATTCGCCGATCGCAGACTGCGGGAACGGATTGCCGCGACTGTCGTCCTGACCAGTGATGCCGCCCGGCGTCACGTAGTTCTTCTGGCCTACGCCATCGATGAACACATTGATGTTGTTCGACCCCTGCGCACCGCTGCGCAGCTGGGACTCGGTCCCGTTGGGCGAATTGACGAACTGCATGCCCGGCACGGTGTCGGCAAAAGCCAGAAAGTTGCGCGAATTCTGCGGCAAGGATTCGATCTGCTTTTGCGACACGTAAGTCGCGATTTCAGACGTCTTGGTCTCAACCAATACGTCAGCGGTCACGGTCACCGCGTCCAGATCCGTGGCTTCCCCTGTCGGCGCCGCTTCGGCAACACCTCCCACGCCCAGGTTGAGCGTGGCGGTCTGGCCGATCGCGACAGTCACCGTCTGCGAAGTGCTCTGTCCGTTGGCTTCGACCTGCAGCCGGTACGTGCCTGGCGGAAGACCCGCAAGGTTGTAGCTGCCGTTCGCGCTCACGCCGACGCTCCGGCTCAGACCGGTGGCCGTGTTTACAGCCGTAATGCGTGCATCGGTTGCTGGCGTGGAGTCCACCATCACCTGGCCGCGGATCGTGGCGGACGTGGACTGGGCCAGCAGCGCGGGCGCCGCCATCGCCAGGCAACCGCCCAGCGCGATACTGAGAAGTGAGCGCGAGAAGGCGCGCGGCCGGGTGTCGCTGTGTGTCATGTCGTCGGTCTCTATCTTCAGGGGATGTTTGTACGGACGGCATTCCCGCCGCCCTGTGTGCCGCGAAGCGGCGGTGTCACCTCGAACGTCCGTCGGAAAGACCCACGACACATTCGCCGACATACGACGTCACGCATGTGCCCCTGCACACACGGTGATGCGTCGGTATCGGACTTGATGTCATGCAACCCCTCCCAAGGCGCCGACGTCGACCGGTCATGACCGGTTCGACGGCTCTCCACTGGACGATGAGTCAGTGGCAGTGCCACTCGAATCACGGATCACGAGCGCGGGCTCGAGCAACGCGGTATGGACCGCGACCTCTGCATTCCCCGCATCCTCGATCTCCAGCAACGCCTTCAATGCGCGCGCGCCCAGTTCAGCGATGTCGACGCGCATCGTCGTGAGCGATGGGTGAACGTAGCGTGCAAGCGGAATATCGTCGAAGCCCACGACCGCGATGTCTGCAGGTGTGCGCACGCCACCGCGGCCGAGTGCATACAGACAGCCGATGGCCATCATGTCGTTCGCGGCGAACACCGCATCGGGTCGTGCATCGAGCGCGAGCAGCGCCTGCCCCGCACGATGTCCGGAGTCTTCGTCGAACTGGCCCGGCAGCTCCCACGGCGTGTACGTCTCGCCCGCGGCCGCCAGTGCATCGCGATAGCCGCGCTTTCGCTCGCGTGCGTCGTCGTTGTCTTCGGGTCCGTCGATGAAGGCGATGCGCGTGTAACCCGCGTTGACCAGATGCGCGACCATCGCCCGCGCGCCGCCGTAGTTGTCGATGCCGACCGACAGCTGCGGCCGGCCCTGCGCGGCATTGATCAGCACCATGGGCAGGCTGGCGTCGACGTTGCGTTCGAGGAAGTCGACGTCGTGCACGTAGGGCGACATCAGCAGCAGGCCGTCGACGCGGCCGCGCATCGCACGCAGGGCGGCGCCCTGCTCTTCCGGATTGCCGTGGTAGCTCGACACCAGCAGATGCTGGCCGCGGGTGCGCGCCACCTGGTCGATGCCGCGCATCAGTTCGGAGAAGAATTCGCCATGGATGTCGGGCAGCACCACGCCGACAGTCTGGGTGCGCCGGCTGCTGAGGCTGCGCGCGGCGTGGTGGGGGCTGTAACGCAGTTCGGCGGCGACGGCCAGCACCCGCTCGCGTACCGCTTCGGCGACGTTCTGGTGGCCGTTGAGGGCGCGCGACACCGTCGCAACCGACACACTGGCGGCCTTGGCCACATCCTTGATCGTCACGCTCAAACCGCACCCTCCCGCTCTCGCGATGGGCCGGACTGTAAGCGTTTCCACAATGTCATGTAAACCGGATGTAACGAACAATCGATGCTGCACTGCACTATAAAAGCCGCGATCTGCAGGCTATTTCGTCGATCGTGCCGTGGCGATCAGGGCAGCACCGGGCGGAACGGCCGCACGTCGACGCGCACATAGACGCCGGCCTCCACGTACGGATCGGCGTCCGCCCAGGCCCGCGCATCGGCCAGTGAGCCGAACTCGGCAATGACGATGCTGCCGCTGAAGCCCGCCGGGCCCGGATCCTCGGCATCGATCGCCGGGCACGGGCCCGCTAGCAGCAAGCGGCCCGCATCGCGCAGCGCGATCAGGCGTGCAAGATGCGCCGGGCGTGCCGTGCCACGACGCGCGAGCACGTCCTCGCCGTCATAGCCTTCGATCGCGTACCACATGGGCGTCCCCTGTCCGTTCGTGAGGCGCGCAGTGTAGCGAGCGCGCCCGCTGGACAGGTCCGGCAGGCACCGCGTACTCTGTGCACCAGCATCCGGCCAGTTCGCCGCCCGTCACGTCTGCAGACGCTGCCGCACGCGGTCGCCCCACCGGCCCGGTCCAACGCCCTTCCGATCTCCGCGCCTGCCCTGCATGCAGACGCGCTTCGCGCTTGGCGACGACCGACCCAGACGAAGATGTTCCGCAGCACCGTTGTCCCCGCGCCGGCCCGAGCCGCGCAACCGACCGGATCCGCTTTCCCGCGGCCCGCCGAGCCGTCGCCCCGCCCTGCCAGCGATCCACTGCCCGTGATCCATTCTCCGCGCCCGAGCGCCCCGCTGCTGTTGCCTATCGAATGACACAGCCTGCACCCGACGCCAAGGCGTCCGCCAATGCCGCCCAGCCGCAGCAGCAGGAATTCCCGCTGGCGCTGGTGCATGGCCAGCCGGTGCTGCAGATCCCGCAGGATCTGTACATTCCGCCGGATGCGCTGGAAGTCATCCTCGACGCGTTCGAGGGCCCGCTCGACCTGTTGCTCTACCTGATCCGCCGCCAGAACCTCGACATCCTCGACATCCCGGTCGCCGACATCACCAAGCAGTACGTCGCCTACATCGGCGTGATGCAGGAGCTTCGGTTCGAACTCGCCGCCGAGTATCTGGTGATGGCCGCGATCCTGGCCGAGATCAAATCGCGGATGCTGCTGCCGCGTCCGCCCGTCGAAGAAGGCGAGGAAGGCGACCCGCGCGCCGAGCTGGTGCGCCGGTTGCAGGAATACGAACGGTTCAAGCAGGCGGCCGAAGACATCGACCGGCTGCCGCGCCAGGATCGCGACACCGCGCCGGCGCAGGCCACGTTGCCCGAGCGCACGATCAACCGCGATCCGCCGCCGGTCGATCTGCGCGAGATGCTGCTGGCGCTACACGACGTGCTCAAGCGCGCCGAGCTGTTCACCGGTCATGCGATCCGTCGCGACGCCCTGAGCGTGCGCCAGCGCATGGGTGAAGTGCTGACAAGGCTCACCGGCGGTCATTTCCACCGCTTCGAGTCGCTGTTCGAACCCGAGGAAGGTCGGCTGGGCGTCGTGGTGACGTTCCTGTCGATCCTCGAGCTCACCAAGGAACGCCTGCTCGACATCGTGCAGGAGGCGCCGCTGGCGCCGATCTACATCAAGTCGCTCGCCGATGCCGACGGCGCCGCGCCGCCGACCACGTTCTCCAGCGAGTTCGACGATGACGTCCCCGAACCCGCCCAGTCCTGACCACCGACCGGATCTCCGAACAGTCCCGATGGAACAGACCTTCATCAACCGCATCGTCGAGGCGGCCCTGCTCGCCTCGTCGCAGCCGCTGACCGTGGCGCAGCTGGAAACGCTGTTCACGCTCGACGAACCCGCGCCCGAGGGCAGCCTCAAGCAGGCGCTCGTTGATCTGCAGGCCGCGTGTGCCGATCGCGGCGTGGAACTCGTGGAGCTGGCCTCGGGCTGGCGCTACCAGGTGCGCGGCGACGTGCACGGCTGGGTGTCCCGGCTGTGGACCGAGCGCCAGACCAAGTACACGCGCGCCACGCTGGAAACCCTGGCGCTGATCGCCTATCGCCAGCCGATCACCCGCGGCGAGATCGAGCAGGTGCGCGGTGTGGCGACCAACAGCAACATCATCAAGGCGCTCGAAGAGCGCGAGTGGATCCGCGTCGTCGGCCATCGCGACATGCCCGGCCGTCCGGAACTGCTCGGCACGACCAAAGGCTTCCTCGATTACTTCGGCCTGCGTCGTCTCGACGATCTGCCGCCGCTGTCGGAACTCAAGGATTTCGCCGAGCTCGATCCGCAGATGCGCTTCGCCGGCACCGACGCCGCGGACCGCTCGGTCGGTGGCATCGCGTCCAACGACGACACCGTCGCTGACGACGCCGATCCCGACACCGACGACGCAGACGACGCCCCACACGACGCGGACACCGGCAGCGACATCGCCGCCGCCGCCGCCGCCGACGACGTTCCGCACGACGTGCAGGACGCTGATGCAGCACCCGGGGACGACGACGGCGACAGCGCCGGCGACGCCTCCGATGACGACACCCAGACCCCGTCGGACGGTTCGTCCGACGACGACACCGCAACACCCAACGCACAAGACGCCCTCGCCGCAGACGGCGACAGCGACCGGAGCCATTCATGACGCAACAACGCAATACCGACAAACCCGCCCGTTCCCCGCTGTCGCTCAAGCGCGGCGAAGCCCCGGCCGCGGATGCCGCGCCGAAGCTCGAAGAGCGCCTGCACAAGGTGCTGGCGCAGGCCGGCCTCGGCTCGCGCCGCGCGCTCGAGCAGCGCATCGCCGACGGCCTGGTCAAGGTCAACGGTGAAGTCGCCCAGACCGGCATGTCGATCAAGGGCAGCGACCGCATCGAGCTCGACGGCAAGGTGTTCGTCGCCAGCGCGCTGACCGAACCGGCGCGCGTGCTGATCTACAACAAGCCCGAAGGCGAAGTCACCACGCGCGAAGATCCCGAAGGCCGCCCGACGATCTTCGAGGCCCTGCCCGCGCTCAAGGGTGCGCGCTGGATCGCGATCGGCCGTCTCGACATCAACACCACCGGCCTGCTGCTGCTGACCACCGACGGCGAACTCGCGAACGCGATGATGCATCCGTCGTACGAAGTCGAGCGCGAGTACGTGTGCCGCGTGCGCGCGCCGGAAGGCGAAGAGACGGTGTCGGACAAGCTCGTCGATCGCCTCAAGCGCGGCGTCGCGCTGGAAGACGGTCCGGCCAAGTTCGACGAGATCGAACGCATCGGCGGCACCGATTCGCACGACTGGTTCCAGGTACTGCTCAAGGAAGGCCGCAACCGCGAGGTGCGCCGCCTGTGGGAATCGCAGGGCTGCCAGGTCAGCCGCCTCAAGCGCGTGCGCTACGGCCAGGTCACGCTGCCGCAGCCGCTGCTGCGCGGCCAGTCGCAGGAACTGCCCGACGTGCAGGTCGAAGCGCTGCGCAAGGAACTCAAGCTCGAGGAAGGTCCGCCGCCGGCGTTGACGCTGCAGCCGGTCATCGGCCAGCGCAAGGCCGCCAAGTCGACCGTGCATCTGGGCAAGGGCGGCGCCGGCAAGGCCTACGTCAACGGCCAGAACAGTGGCGCCGACGAAGGTCGCGAACTGCGTCGCTTCGACCACGTGCGCGAAGACCGCGGCCGTGGCCGTGGCGGCCCGCGCAAGCCGCACGGCGGCCTGACGGTCAGCGGCGACGCCGCGGCCAAGCAGTCGCAGAAGCCGTTCAAGCAGCGCGCCGACAAGGGCGCGCGTGCCCTGCCCGAGGGCAATCCCGCCGCGTTCCGCACCTGGTACGTGCCGGACGGCGTGGAGACCGGCCCGACCGGTCACCGCAACGCCGACGGCCGCGGCCCCAAAAAGCCCTACGGCGGCCCGGGCGGCGCGAAGAAGCGCGGCCCCGGTGGTCCCGGCGGCGCAGGACAGGGCCCGCGCGGTGCGGGTGGTGGCGGTCCGCGTGGCGCAGGCAGCGGTGGCGTCGGACAGGGTCCGTGGGCCTCGCGTCCGGCCGGTGGCGGCGGTGCTCCGGGTCGCCCGCGTGCGCCTTACGGTCATCCCGACAGCGCGCCGAGCTTCCCCTCCGATCACGCCAATCCGGGCGGCTTCAATCCCAACGCCGGCCCGCGCGGTCCGCGTCCCGGCGGCGGCAACCGCGGCCCGAAGGGTCCGGGTGGCCCCGGCGCACGTGGCCCCGGCGGACCCGGCGGTGGCAATCGTGGTCCGGGCGGACGTCCGCCGGGCGGCGGCAATCGCGGCCCGCGCAGTGGCGGTGGCGGCGGTCGCTGATCGCACGCACATCGTGATGTGTTGACGCACGGGGCCTTCGGGCCCCGTGTTCGTTGGTGGCCTCTGTTTTCCGGTTTGCATCGGTGGCTAGACTCGACGCTTCTCACGACGAGTCCGCGCATGACCATCACCGGCGACGCCATCAACGATCTGATCCGAGCGAACGCGCCGGCGGCGATGCACGCCCTGCTGCCGCCGCCCTGCCTGCTCGACATGGAAGGCGAATTTCTCGAATACGAAGACGGCGTGCGGATGTCGCTGCGCTTTCCGGTGCTGCCGCGTTATCGCAACCCGATGGGCAACATGCAGGGCGGTTTCATCGTCGCCGCGCTCGACAACACGTTGGGACCGTTCTCGTATCTGATCGCGCCGCCCAGCGTCACCGCGACGCTCAACACGCAGTACCTGCGACCGGTCACGCCGGAGACCCCGCACATCGTCTGCGAGGCGCGCCTCGTCGCACGCACGCGCAACGTGCTGCATCTCGCGGCCGAGGCGCGCAGCGAGGACGGCAAGGTGTTCGTACTGTGCCAGGCCACGCAGCAGATCCTGCCGCCGCGCAGCGCCTGAGACTTCATACCCGCTTCACCGCGCCGCCATCGGCGCTCCATCCACGCGATCGAAACTGGTGTCCTGCTCGAAGCTGGAGACCGACGGTTTGGACAAAGACGCGCAATTCGATTTCGATGTCGTCGTGGTGGGCGCGAGTTTCGCGGGCGCCGCGTGTGCGCTCGCTGCGCGCGAAGCGGGCCTGCGGGTCTGCGTGCTCGAACGCAAGCACGATCCCGGCATCCGCCTGCACACGACCGGCATCATCGTCGCCGAAGCCTTCTCGCAGACGCGGCTCGGGCGCATGCCGCATGCCCTCTTCCGACGTGTGCCGCGCGTGCGGCTGTACGCACCGAGTCTCGACAGCCTGCAGTTGCAGGCGGACGACTACGCTTTCCTGACCACCGACACGCCGAACGTCCTGCGCTGGCTGGCCACCGAGATGCGTGAGGCCGGCGTCGATCTGCGGCTGATGCAGTCCTTCACCGACGCGCAGCGCAACGGCACTGGCTGGCAGATCGCAGGACTCGGCAGCACCCGTTGGCTGATCGGCGCCGACGGTGCGAAATCACGCGTGGCCCAGCGCGCCGGCCTCGGTCTGGTCGATGCGTTTCTCTACGGCGTCGAACACGAATTCCACGGCGTCACGCTGGCGGAGCCCGATGCCCTGCACTGCTTCATCACTCGCACGCTGGCGCCCGGCTACATCGGCTGGGCGGCGCAGTCGCCGACCGGCGTGCAGCTCGGACTCGCGTTCCGGCATCGCGCAGACCGGCATGGCGTACCGGACATCGACGGTTTCCGCGCGCGCGTCGGCGAAGGCCTGGGCCTGTCTTCGAGGCTGCAGCCCGACGCGACACGCGCCGGCCTGATTCCCTGCGGCGGCCCGGTGGAACGCCTTGCCGCACCCGGCGTGATCCTGACCGGTGACGCGGCCGGCATCGTGTCGCCGCTGACCGCCGGCGGCATCCATTCGGCGTGGGCGCACGGCGAGGCGATCGGCCGCGCGATCGCGCAGCACCGGCTCGGCGCCGATATCGCGCCGGAAGGGATCGCCGAGACCGCGGCGCCCCGCTTTCGCGTCAAACGCTGCCTGCGCTGGGCCTTCGATCATCTGCAGATGGACTGGCCGGTGAATCTGCTGCTGCATTCGCCGCTGCTGCGTCGCGCCGCCGAGCAGGTCTATTTCCATCGCCGCGGCAGGCGCCACGCTTCCGCATGAATCCCGAATTGCACATGCGAAAACGCGCCCGCCGGAGCGGACGCGTTTCGAGTGCCGCACTTGCAGCGCCTCGGCGCCGCTCGCTCAGGCGGTCTGCAACTCGCGCGAGCCCGCCATGCGACGCGGCCGGCTCGGAAACGCATGACGCAGGATGCGCCAGGACACTTCGCCGAACTGGCGCGGCAGCGAGCCGGTGTTGTACGGCTGACCGTAGCGCTGGCAGATCTCGCGCACCTCGACCGACAACGCGGCGTAGCGATGCGCCGGCACGTCGGGGAAGAAGTGGTGCTCGATCTGGTGACTCAGGTTGCCGGTCAGCAGGTTCATGACCTTGCCGCCGCCGATGTTCGACGAGCCACGCAGCTGACGCATGTACCAGTGGCCGCGCGACTCGTTGCGGATGCTGTCCTTCGGAAAGGTCTCGACGTCGGCCGTGAAGTGGCCGCAGAAGATCACCACGTAGGTCCACACGTTGCGGATGCCGTTGGCGACCAGGTTGCCCAGCAGCACCGGCAGGAAGAACGGACCGGCCAGCAGCGGGAAGATCAGATAGTCCTTCAGCAGCTGGCGCCCCATCTTGCGACCGACCGGCGCGAAATCGCGCGCCAGCTTGCCCTTGGGCATCTTGCCGGCGAAGAAGCGGCCGAGCTTGAGTTCCTGGATCGCCACGCCCCACTGGAAGTACAGCGCGAACACGACCGCGATCACCGGCTGCATCAGATAGAACGGGCGCCAGCGCTGTTCGGGGAAGATGCGCAGCAGGCCGTACCCGATGTCGTCGTCCATGCCGCGGACATTGGTATAGGTGTGATGGCGGAAGTTGTGCGAATGGCGCCAGTTGTCGCCGGTCGCGACGATGTCCCACTCGTACTTGTTGCTGTCGAGTTCGGGATCGTGCATCCAGTCGTACTGGCCGTGCATGACGTTGTGGCCGACTTCCATGTTCTCGAGGATCTTGGCCAGCGCCAGGAACACGACGCCGGCGATACATGCCGGCCACAGCAGCCACGGCACGAACGCGCCGCCAATGGCACCGACGAACAGCAGGCCGCGGCCGAGCACGGCGCAGTAGCGCACCCAGCGCACGACGCGACGGATGTAGGTGGCGTCGACCTTGCCGACCTGGGCCATCGTGCGCGTGTGCAACGCATCGAGCTCGGCGCCGAAGGCATCGAGTTCCTGCGTGGAGAGACGGCGCGAGGCGGTGAGCTTTGACATGACGACTCCGGAATTCAGAAGCAGGGTCTTTCGAGACAGAGCGGAACGTTTCGACGCGGCGTGTTTCAGAGATCGAGCACGAGATCGGACACGGCGCTGCTGATGCACAGCTTCAGCGCGGCCGTCGCCTCGGTATTGGCGGCGCCGGTGCGCAGATCGCGCGTGGCGCCGGCCGACTTGCCGCAGACGCAGGTATTGCAGATGCCCATGCGGCAGCCGGATTTCGGCTTCAGCCCTTCGGCCTCCAGCGCCTGCAGCAGCGGCACGCCACGCTGCAGTTGCAGCGCGCGACCGCTGCGCGCCAGACGCACTTCGACCATGCCGCTGTCGTCGCTCAGCGGACGCGGCGGCGGGGTGAACGCTTCGGTGCGCAGCAAGGGCACGCGATCTTCGACAAGTCCGGTGGCCGTTGCGACGAAGCCGCCCGGGCCGCAGGCGAACACCTGGCGCGTGGCGAGATCGGGCACCAGCGTGTCGAGCAGTCCGGCGTCGATCCGACCGGCCGCTTCATCATCCGCGGTGGCGGCTTCGCGCGTCAGCACGAAACGCACCTCGAAGCCGGCATGGCGCGCGGCGAGCGCGCGCAGTTCGTCGACGAAACACAGCTCGGCGCGCGTGCGCGCCCAGTAGACCAGCGTCAGCGGCACCGGCATGCCCTGCCCGGCCAGCTGGCGCACCAGCGCCATCAGCGGCGTGACACCGCTGCCGGCGGCCAGGAACAGCCAGTTGCCTTCGACCTGGGCCGGCAGCACCAGATCACCGAACGCCGGCCCGATATCGAAGACGTCACCGCGCCGCGCCGCGGCCAGCAGATGCCGGCTCATGCGGCCCTCGTCGACGCCCTTCACCGTGACCGTGATGCGGCCATCGGCGGCGACCGGCGCATCGAGGCTGTAGCTGCGGGTGATCCGCACGCCGTCGATGTCGGCGGTCAGGTTCACATGCTGCCCTGCCTGCGCGCCGCCCCAGTGCCGATTGGGCTTGAGCGTCAGCGTGACCGCGTTGGACGCGGCCGGCGCATGCGCGACCACGCGGGCGAGCGGACGCTCCCAGCTCCAGGTCGGATGCAGGCGCTGCGCCCAGAAATCGAACACGGGCGGCACCACGAACGGCGTGGCGAGCCTGCGCAAGCGGCTGCGGCGGGACGGCTTCAGGGGCTGGACGGTCGACATGGGAGGCACTGTACACCCATCCGCACAGCCGTGTATACACTTGTACATTAATGGACACTGCTATGCTGATCGCCCAGTCTTCCGACGGCTCAACGTGACCGCCCGCACCCTTGCATCAGACAGCGGCGACTCCGGCCAGAGCGCTTCGGAGAGCCAGGCCGGCCGCAAACCGGTGATCGTCCGCGAGGATCTGATCAAGGCCGCCCTGCGCCTGACTGGCGCCCATCGCAGCGTCTCGACCCTGAGCCTGCGCGAAGTGGCGCGCGAGGCCGGCATCGCGCCGAACAGTTTCTATCGCCAGTTCCACGACATGGACGAACTGGCCGTCGCCCTGATCGAGCTGGCCGGCGAATCGCTGCGCAAGATCGTCGGCGACGCCCGCAAGCGCGCCGTCGCCGGCCGCAGCATCGTCCGCGGCTCGCTCGAAGCCTTCATGGAACGCCTGCGCGCCGACGACAAGCTGCTGCACGTGCTGCTGCGCGAAGGCACGGTCGGCTCGGACGCCTTCAAACGCGCGGTCGACCGCCAGCTGCAGTTCTTCGAAGTCGAACTACGCGCGGATCTGGTCCGGATCGCCGCAGCCCAGGGCATCGTGTTCCACGAGCCGGGTCTGGTGGCACGCGCGATCACCCGCCTGGTGTTCGCAATGGGCGGTACCGCGCTGGATTCTCCGCCCGAGCGCGACGAAGCGCTGGTGGACGAGCTGTCGCACATGATCCGCATGCTGCTGCGCGGCGCGCATGCGATGGGGAAGGTGAAGGGCGCGCGGTGAGGTTTGGGCTTTGATCCGGCTTTGTGTTGAGACACCTCGATAAGTCGGACCACCATCGAAGACGCGCCGTCGTCCCAGCGAAAGCTGGGATCCATTCTGATTTTCGCGCCGCTCGCAGGCGCTCGGTCAATTCGGCCGTCGCCCCGGCGCAGGCCGGGGCCCAGTGACTTTCGATTCGGGACACGGACAAGTTCCGTGATCAGCACGCTGCGCCCCGAGAATCAAAATGGATGACCAGCCATCCGGCTGTTGAAAGGCGCTTCCAGCGTGCGCTGGGATGACGGGCTCAAAGATTCGTAGCTGCACGCGCGAAGTCGCTGGGCCCCGGCCTGCGCCGGGGCGACGGGTCTCGAGCATTGCGTGAGCGATCAGCACCAGCGGCGCGAGGCGCGCGACCTCAAACAATCTCGAACCGGTCCGCATCCAGCATCGCCGGGAAGTGTTCCCGATGCGCCCGCAACTGCTCCGCCGACAACGTCGTCGTCGACACCACTTCCTCGTCCGTCGATTCGCTCAGCGGCTGGCCGAGCATGTCCAGCACCGCGCTGTCGCCGGAATACGCCAGGCCGTTGCCGTCCGTGCCGACGCGATTGACGCCGACCACGTAGCAGAGATTCTCGATCGCCCGCGCGCGGAGCAGGGTTTTCCACGCGTACGCGCGCGCGGCGGGCCAGTTGGCGACGAACAGTTGCAGGTCGAAATCCAGTCCGTCCGGGCGCTCGACGTCGAAGCGGTTGCGGCAGAACACCGGAAACCGCAGGTCGTAGCAGACCTGCGGATTGATCCGCCAGCCTTTCCACTCGACGGTCAACCGATCGCGACCGGCGGCGTAGCGCTTGTGTTCGTTCGCGTAACGGAACAGATGGCGCTTGTCGTAGTGCGTCAACGCGCCGTCCGGCGTCGCCCACAGCATGCGGTTGTAGACACCGTCGCCATCGCGCAGCTGCACACTGCCGGTCACTGCCGCATCGAGTGCGACCGCCTGCGCGCGGATCCAGGCGACGGTCGGGCCGTCCATGTCTTCCGCGCGATCGATCGCGTCGTTGCTGAAGCCACTGGTGAAGGTCTCGGGCAGGACGACCAGATCGGTCACTCCATGCAGCGGCGCGATCAGATCGCCGTAGTACGCACGGTTGGCCGCCGGGTCGTGCCACACGGTGGCGCCCTGGACGGTGGACACGCGGAGGTTCTGCATGAGGCGATCCTTGAGCCGCGTCTGCGCGACCGATGTCCGATTCTCGGCGCTGCCGCGGACGCGCTCAAGCGCATGGGTGGAACGGCGCGTCAACGCCGGCTCCACCTGGTGCTGCATACCGTGGCCGCAGCCAGCCAGCCCACCACGGAGCCCGCCATGCCCGAGACCATCTACGACGCCCTGCGCGAAAGCCATGAACGCCAGCGCTCGCTGTGCCGCAAGCTGCTGCGCGCGCCGCCGCACAGTGAGCGCCGCGTCGAACTGTTCACCGATCTGCGGATCGAGCTGGCGGCCCATGCCGCTGCCGAAGAGCGCTTCCTCTACGCGCCGATCCTGATGCACGACGCTGGACTGGACGCCTCGCGCCATGCCCTGCACGAGCATCACCAGATGGACGAACTGGTGGAGGATCTGCAGACGCACGACCACGCGGGCGCGGCCTGGATGGCGAAAGCGAAGCAGCTGTCGGAAAAGGTGCACCACCATCTGCGCGAGGAAGAGCGCAAGTTCTTCCAAGTGTCGGGCAAGCTGCTGACCGACACCCAGAAGACCCGCGCGGCGCAGCGCTACCGCCGCGACCACGCACGCATGGAAAAGAAACTTCGCGAGGCGTGAGTTCTACGCGCTCAGCGCAACGTCCTGTCGCGCCGGCGCTTTACGACGATGCACAGTGCGTTGCGGGCGCAACGCACTTCGCGTGTCGCGGAAATCGATGCGCTCCAGTCTCGGCACCGACGCCGGGACCTGCAGACCGTCATTTCACCGCCCCGCCCGCCGCCTTCTGCTCGGCGATGAAACGCCGCACTTCCTCTTCCAGCACCGGCAACGGCACCGAGCCCAGATTGAGGATGGTGTCGTGGAAGGGCCGCTGGTCGAACGCCGGGCCGAGTTCGCGCTCGGCTTCGGCGCGCAGGTCGAGGATGGTCTTGTAGCCGATGTAGTACGACAGCGCCTGGCCCGGCCAGGAGATGTAGCGGTCGATCTCGGTCACCACGTCGTGGCGCGCGAGCGCGGTGTGGCTGGCCAGATACTCGATCGCCTGGTCGCGCGTCCAGCCGTATTCGTGCAGGCCCGTGTCGATGACCAGGCGCGCGGCGCGCCACATTTCGAACGTCAGCCGGCCGAATTCCTCGTACGGCGTTTCGTAGATGCCCATGCGCGTGCCGAGCCATTCGGTGTACAGGCCCCAGCCTTCGCCATAGCCGGAGAAATAGGTCTGCTGGCGGAAATCCGGACGCGCTGGTGCTTCGAGCGCGAGGGCGGCTTGGAAGCTGTGGCCGGGCGCGCATTCGTGCAGCACCAGCGCCGGCAGGTTGTACAGCGGACGCGACGGCAGGTCGTAGGTGTTGAAGAAACAGGCGTCCAGGCCGCCGCGGCCCGAGGTATAGATCGGCGCGATGTCGTCGGCGACCGGCAGAATCGTGAAGCGGTAACGCGGCAGCGTGCCGACCACGTACTGCAGCTGGCCGTCGATCTTCTTGGCGATCAGCGAGGCTTCGCCCAGCAGCTCGCGCGGCGTCTTCGCATAGAACTTCGGATCCGTCCGCAGGTACTCGATGAAGGCCGGCAGGTCGCCTTCGAAGCCGGCGCGCGTCATGACCTCGCGCATTTCCGCGCTGATGCGCTCGACCTCGGCGAGGCCGAAGTCGTGGATCTCGCGCGCGCTCATGTCGCGGGTGACGTACTCGCGGATCTGCGTCTGGTAGAACGCGCGGCCGTCGGGCAGATCGCTCGCGGCGATCGTCGTGCGCGTACGCGGCAGGTACTCGCCGCGGATGAAGGTCAGCAGCTTCGCGTAGGCGGGAATTGTCTGCTCCAGCACGACGCGCCGGCCTTCTTCGCGCAGTTGGGTGCGCACGGGCTCGGGAATCGTGTTGGGAATGCGGTCGAAGGTGACCAGCAATGGATTCGTCTCGCCTGTCAGGACATAGGAATCGAGCGTCTTATCGCGTCCTTCGAGCGTCGCGCGCGGCACGCTCCAGCCACGCGCCAGGCCGGCTTCCATGTTCGCGATCTGCTCGTCGAAATAGCGCGGCACGTCGGACAGGCGGCCGATGAACCGGCGCCAGTCGGCCTCGGTCTGGAACGGCTGACGCGGATTGATGCCGCCCCAGAAGAAGCTGTCGCTGTTGAACGGTGCCTCGTACGTACGCCAGCGCGCACTGGCTTCGCTGGCTTCGATCGAGGTGCGGAACACGGCGGCGTTGATGCGCTCCTCGCGGCCCAGCTGGTCGAGCGGAATGGCGTCGAGCGCATCGAGCGCCGCCTTCCAGTAGTCCGCGCGGCGCGCCCAGGCCTCGGGCGTTACCGACGGCAACCGGTCACTGCCCTGCCAGCGCCCGTCCACCTTCTCGCGCACGAATTCGGCCTGCCGCCATTCCCACTCGCGTGTGTAGAGATCGCGCAAAGCGGTCTCGGCGGCGTTCGCCGGCGGCGCGAGTACCGGCGCAGGCGTTTCCTGCGCGAGCACGGGCGACGCGATGCCGAGGGCGAGCGACAGGGACAGCACGAGGCGGGACAGCGTCATGTGGCGACGCGGGGCGAAGGACATCGGCGACTCCTGGAAAGCGGTGGTGGTCGTATCGGCCCGCATGGGAGACGCGGGCGATCCTGCAAGGATGCCGGGAATGGGTTTGGCGTGCATGCGCGGCGCTGTGCCGAGTGCGTCGGATGCGGTGGCTGTTTCGCGGAGAGCTGCCCTCACCCTGCCCCTCTCCCAAGGGGAGAGGGGCTCGACACTGGGCGCTCGTCGTCCGCCGCAAACGCCCCGATCGCATCAACAAAGCCCTTCTCCTTCCGGAAGAGGGGTTGAGAGGAGGGCAAACGCCGCGAATCACCCACACCGATCACCCACCCAGTCCACACAACACTCACGACCCACCCCACACTCTTTCACCGACCCGTCCGGACTCTTCAATGGCCAGCCCCACGCCAGCCACGCACTCGCCTTTCGCACGCCACGCCACCGCGCACGGCGCCTGCTGATGGCGGTTGCCACATCCGCCGTCGCCGCAAATGCCGAGGCACTGCACGTTCCTGCGCCGGGCTTTGCCGAAGGCAATCCCGGCGCCGTGCTACAGGCCGCGTGTGATGCCCTGTCCGCCGGTCGCGCGCCGGTGCTCGCGCTCGTCGTCGAAACAGAAGGCTCCACCTACGCCTCGACCGGCGCGCTCGCGCTGTTCGGTGAGGGCCCGCACGTCGGCTGGATCAGCGGCGGGTGTCTGGAGCCGGAGATCGAGCGCGTTGCACTGTTGGCCGGGGATGCCGGTCGCCTCGAATGGCTGGAGATCGATACCACCGACGACGAGTCCCTGTTCTCCGGCAGCGCGGTCGGCTGCCGGGGCCGGCAGGTGCTCGCGCTGCTGCCGCTGGCCGCGATGGCGGAGGTCGAGGAGGCGATCTCGGCCTGGCTCGCCGGCGGCCAAGCGCTGGAGATCAGACTCGAACGCGGTGGCCGCATCGCCTGCCGTCTCGATGGCCGCGCGTGGTCGTGGGAATTGCCGGTCGGCGAAGCGCCGCAATCCGCATCGAAGGACTGGACGCTGACCCTGCATCGCGCCCCCGAGGCGCTGATCCTGGGCGCCGGTCCGGAAACACCAATGCTGGTCCCGATGCTGCGATCGCTGGGCTGGCGCGTGATCGTCTCGGAGCGCCGCGCGCGCTGGCGCGATGCCGCGGGGCCGCATACGGATCTGCTGGACCTCCACCCCGACGATGCCGTCGCCGCGCACCCGCATGCCGACGTCGCGCTGGTCATGCACCACGGCTTCGAGTCCGATCGCGATGCGTTGGCCGCACTGGCCGGCTCGCGCATTCCCTTCATCGGCCTGCTGGGACCGCAGCGCCGTCGCGATGATCTGTTCAAGCTGCTGCGCCCTGCAGAGCGTGAAGCGCTGGCCGATCGCCTGCATTCGCCGGTCGGCATTCCGCACTGCGGACGCGGACCGGAAGCGATCGCCCTGAGCATCGCCACCCAGCTGCAGCAGTGGCGCGGCGCCCGGAGTCGCTGAGCGCGCACGCTTCTATTAACGCCACCCGCATTCATTGACCACACCACAACACGCGGACCCGCATGCTCGTCCTGCACAAGTCCGCGTGCCCCTATCCAGCCAGCCTTTCGAGCCAGCCAGAGGAATGTCCATGTCTCCCCTCACCCGCCGGGAACTGTTGAAGGCCGGCGCCGCGTCGGCCGGCGCAGTCGCCATGCCCGCCGTCGCGCAGGCCGCCAATGCCGCCGCCACGCCTACGCCGTTGCGCCCGCCCGTCCGCCAGCGCGTCTCGCTGGAGGTCAACGGCGAAACCGTCGAGCGCGAGGTCGACACGCGCACGACGCTGCTCGATTTCCTGCGTGAGGAACTCCACCTCACCGGCACCAAGAAAGGCTGCGATCACGGCCAGTGCGGCGCCTGTACGGCGATCGTGGACGGCCGCCGCATCAACACCTGCCTGAGCCTGGCGGTGATGAACGCAGGCGCGAAGGTCACGACCATCGAAGGCCTCGGCACGCCGGACAAGCTGCATCCGATGCAGGCCGCCTTCGTGAAGCACGATGGCTTCCAGTGTGGCTACTGCACGCCCGGTCAGATCTGCTCCGCGGTCGCGGTGCTCGGCGAAATCCGCGATGGCATTCCCAGCCATGTGACCGCCGACCTCACCGCCCGCCCCGCGATCAATGGCAGCGAAATCCGCGAGCGCATGAGTGGCAACCTCTGTCGCTGCGGCGCCTACGCCAACATTCTCGACGCGATCGAAGATGTTGCCGGCACGTCGGGAGCACGCGCATGAAGGCCTTCGGATTCGAACGTACGGAATCGCCCGCGGCGGCCGCTACTGCGGCCGCGCGCACGCCCGGCACGAAGTTCATCGGCGGTGGCACCAACCTGCTCGATCTGATGAAGCTGGAGATCGAAACGCCGGCGCATCTGGTCGACGTCAACGGGCTGTCGCTCGATACGATCGAGAAGAGCGACGATGGTGGCCTGCGCATCGGCGCCGGCGTGCGCAATACCGATCTCGCGGCGGACCGCCGCGTGCGCAAGGATTACCCGCTGCTGTCGCGCGCTCTGCTCGCCGGCGCGTCCGGCCAACTGCGCAACCGCGCGACGACAGCCGGCAACCTGCTGCAGCGCACGCGCTGTCCCTATTTCTACGACACCGACCAGGCCTGCAACAAACGCCTGCCGGGCAGCGGCTGCGGCGCGATCGAAGGCTACAGCCGCCAACTCGCGGTGATCGGCGGCAGCAAGGACTGCATCGCCACGCATCCCAGCGACATGGCTGTCGCGATGCGCGCGCTCGATGCGGTCGTCGAAACCGTCAAGGCGGACGGCCAGACGCGTCGCATTCCGCTGGACGATTTCTATCTCGCACCGGGCAATACGCCGCAGCGCGAAACGGTGCTCGAAGCCGGCGAACTGATCACCGCCGTCGTGCTGCCGCCGCCGGTCGGCGGTCGTCAGATCTATCGCAAGGTCCGCGATCGCGCGTCGTACGCGTTCGCACTCGTCTCGGTCGCCGCGATCGTGCAGCGCGACGGCAGTGGTCGCCTGGTTGTCGGCGGTGTCGCGCACAAGCCCTGGCGCAGCGATGCGGCCGACGCGGAACTGCCGCGTGGCGCCAAGGCCGTGGCGGCGCGTCTGTTCGATGGCGCCGCGCCCACCGAAGACAACCGGTTCAAGCTGATCCTCGCCGAGCGCACCATCGCTGCGGCCCTGGCCGAAGCCCAGGAGGCCACGTCATGAAGTTCGACACACCCGCAGGCCAGAACCCGATCGACGCGATGCGCGTCGTCGGCCAGCCGCTCGACCGCATCGACGGCCCGCGCAAGGTCACCGGTACCGCGCACTACGCCTACGAATGGCATGACGTCACCGAGCGCGCGGCCTATGGCCACGTGATCGGCGCCGGTATCGCGAAGGGGCGTATCGCCTCGATCGACACCAGTGCTGCCGAACGCGCGCCCGGCGTGCTCGCCGTCGTCACTGCGCAGAACGCGGGCAAGCTGGGCCAGGGCCGCATGAACACCGCGAAGCTGCTCGGCGGCCCGGAAATCCAGCATTACCACCAGGCGATCGCGCTTGTCGTTGCCGAGACCTTCGAACAGGCGCGCGCGGCTGCATCGCTGGTGCGCGTGGTCTATACGCGCGGCCGCGGCCGTTTCTCGCTGGAAGCCGAGAAAGACAACGCGGTGAAGCCGCAGGGCGGCGACACGCCAGCCGATACCGCGGTCGGTGATTTCGACGCCGCATTCGCATCGGCAGAAGTCACGCTCGACGAGACCTACACCACGCCCGACCAGTCGCACGCGATGATGGAGCCGATGGCCTCGCTCGCCGAATGGGACGGCGACAAGCTCACGATCTGGACGTCCAACCAGATGATCGCCTGGGGCAAGGGCGAGGTCGCCCGTACGCTCGGCATCGCGCCGGACAAGGTGCGGCTGGTGTCGCCGTACATCGGCGGCGGCTTCGGCGGCAAGCTGTTCGTGCGCGCCGACGCGGTACTTGCCGCACTCGGCGCGAAGGCCGCCAAGCGTGCGGTCAAGGTCGCGCTGCATCGCCCGCTGATCGCCAACAACACCACCCACCGCCCCGCTACGCTGCAGCGCATCCGCATCGGTGCGACCAAGGATGGCCGCATCACCGCGATGGGCCATGAAAGCTGGTCGGGCGATCTGGAAGGTGGCGGTCCCGAGGTCGCGGTGCAGCAGACGCGGCTGCTCTACGCCGGCGAACACCGCATGAGCAAGATGCGCCTCGCGACGCTCGATCTGCCGGAAGGCAACGCGATGCGCGCGCCGGGCGAGACGCCGGGCATGATGGCGCTGGAAATCGCGATCGACGAGATCGCCGACAAGCTCGGCATGGATCCGGTCGAGTTCCGCATCCGCAACGACACCCAGGTCGATCCCGAAAAGCCCGAGCGTCCGTTCTCGCAGCGCCAGTTCGTCGAGTGCCTGCGCCAGGGCGCCGAGAAGTTCGGCTGGGATGCGCGCAAGGCACACGGCAGCGTGCGTGACGGCCGCTGGCTGGTCGGCATGGGCGTGGCTGCGGGCTTCCGCAACGCTCCGGTGATGAAGTCAGGCGCCCGCGTGCGCCTCGACGGCGATGGGCGCGTCACCGTCGAAACCGACATGACCGACATCGGCACCGGCAGCTACACGATCATCGCGCAGACCGCGGCTGAAACGCTGGGCCTGCCGATCGGGTCGATCGACGTGAAGCTGGGCGATTCCGATTTCCCCGCCTCCGCCGGTTCCGGCGGCCAGTGGGGCGCGAACAGTTCGACGGCCGGTGTCTATGCGGCCTGCATGAAGCTGCGCGAAGTCGTGGCGACCAGGCTCAAGCTTGACCCCGCGACGGCGGAGTTCGCCGACGGCAAGGTCAGCGCCGGCGGCAAGTCGGTGTCACTCGCCGATGCCGCAGGCGACGGACAGATCGTCGTCGAGGACGCGATCGAATTCGGCGATCTCGACAAGCAGAAGGTACTCAGCACCTTCGCCGCGCATTTCGCCGAAGTCGGCGTCGACGTGCACACCGGCGAGACGCGCGTGCGCCGCATGCTGTCGGTGGCCGCGGCCGGCCGCATCCTCAATCCGAAGCAGGCGCGCAGCCAGATGATCGGTGCGATGACGATGGGCGTCGGCGCAGCGCTGAGCGAGGAACTGGCCGTTGATACGACCATGGGTTTCTTCGTCAATCACGATCTTGCCGGTTACGAAGTGCCGGTGCATGCGGACATTCCGGTGCAGGAGGTCGTGTTCCTCGACGAAGCCGACGCCGACAGTTCGCCGATGAAGGCCAAGGGCGTGGGCGAGCTCGGACTGTGCGGTGTGCCTGCGGCGATCGCGAACGCGATCCACAACGCGACCGGCGTGCGGGTGCGCGAGTACCCGATCACGCTGGAGAAGGTGATCGGCGGGTTGCCGGACATCGCCTGACGCGAGCTCTGCTCTGAAGCCCCTCTCCCTTTGGGAGAGGGCTTGGGGTGAGGGGGAAAGTTCGCAGAAAACACCTCTGCCCTCACCCGACGCGCTTTGCGCGTCGACTTCTCCCAGAGGGAGAGGTGCTCAGGTTTCTGCGGAGACCGAATCGGCAGCTTCGAAGAACGCAAGATCGGGAATCACGATGCGCAACGCGCACTTCTGAAGGAAGCGCGTTCACCTTGGAATCACGCGCCCGCCAATCCACCGCCCGCATGTCCCGGCAACGCATTCTCGTCGTGCGAATCCGGATCATCGAAGGCGTCGACCTCGCTTGAAATCCCGGCCTTGGGATTGGGCGTTGGATCGCGCGGGGGCGAGTCCGGATTCTGCGGGGCGTCGTGTTGCGACACGTCTTCCTGTGGCGTCATTCCCGTGTCCTCGTTGATGGCGAAAAGACCGTACGTGCGATCCCGTGAAAACGGAATGCGCGTCCGGGACCGGCCGCGACGCCGTAGCCGCACGCCATCCCCGGCGACGCAGGGCGCCCGCCCTCACACGTAGCGCGGAATCGGCCCACGCTGTGGCGTCTGATCCGGCAGCTCCACTTCTACGTCGTCCACGAAACACCAGCCCCAGCCTTCGGGCGGGTCGTAGCCTTCGATGATCGGGTGGCCGGTCGCATGGTGATGCGCGGTGGCATGGCGATGGGGCGAATCGTCACAGCAGCCGACGTGCCCACAGGTGCGGCACAGGCGCAGATGCACCCAGGGGCTGTCGATCGCAAGGCAGTCCTCGCAGCCGCGTGCGCTCGGCACGACGGTCGCGATGGTGTCGAGGTGGGTGCAGGTGTCGGCCATCAGGCGGTCGCCTTCTCTCGGGTGTCGGAACGTGCGGCCTCGTCGGCCGCGGCCAGGTACTGGTGGATCTGCGAGACCACGGCGGCGCCCTCGCCCACCGCCGCCGCCACACGCTTCACCGATCCCGCGCGCACGTCGCCGATCGCGAACACGCCGGGGCGATCGGTCTGCAGCGAAGTCGAGCGTCCGGGCCCCGCGCCATCGGCGCCGGTGGTCACGAAGCCCGCATGGTCCAGTGCGATGCAATCGGTCAGCCAGCCGGTGTTGGGATCGGCGCCGACGAACAGGAACACATGACGCAGATCGCAGTGATGGGTCTCGCCGGAATCGCGGTCGCGATAGGTCGCGCCGACCAGTCCGCGTTCGGCGTCGCCTTCCAGCGTGATCAGCTCGGTGCGCGTGTGCAGCACCACGCTCGGCAATGCCTTGATGCGGTCGACCAGATAGCGCGACATCGAGGCTTCGAGTCCGGCGCCGCGGACGACGAGGTGCAGGGTCTTCACCTTCGGCGCGAGGAACACGACCGCCTGCCCGGCGGAATTGCCGCCGCCGATCAGCGCGACCTCCTCGCCTTCGCACAGCCGCGCTTCGACCGGCGAGGCCCAGTAGGACACGCCGCCGCCTTCGAACAGCGACAGGTTCTCGATGTCCGGTCGCCGGTAGCGCGCGCCGGACGCGATGACCACCGTCCGTGCGCGCACGACTTCGCCCGAGGTCAGATGCAGCGCGTGCGGCGCCGGCCCGCTGCCCGTGTCCGGATCGCCGCCGCAGGCCAGCGTCGCGACTTCCAGCGGAATCGCGAGTTCGGCGCCGAACTTCAGCGCCTGGTTGTAGGCACGCCCGGCGAGCGCCTGGCCGGAGATGCCGGTCGGAAAGCCGAGGTAGTTTTCGATCCGCGCCGATGCACCGGCCTGTCCGCCGATCGCGCGCTGGTCGAGCACGATCACCGAGAGCCCTTCCGAGGCTGCATACACCGCAGCCGCGAGCCCGGCCGGGCCGGCGCCAACGATCGCGACGTCGTGCAGCGCGTCGGGATCGAGTTCCGGCGTCATCCCCAGGCACGTCGCGGCCTCCGCGTTGCCGGGACGTTTGAGCACGGTGCCGTTCGGGCAGATCATCAACGGCAGATCGCCGGGCTGGATGCCGAGCCGTTCGACGATCTCCCGACCCTCGTCACTGTCGGCATCGAACAGCGTGTTCGGATACCCGTTGCGGGTGAGGAAACTCTGCAGCGCGGTCAGATGCGCATCGCCCGGCAAGCCGACCAGTACCGATCCGGCGGCGTCGCCCTCGATCAACCCCACGCGGCGCAGGATCAGCGCCCGCATCACGATCTCCCCGAGTTCCGCCGCGCCCACCACCAGCGCGCGCAGATGCGCGGCATCGATCGGCACGGCCGTGCATCCGCTCTCCGCCGCGTGCCCCGCCGCCAGCGACGCGCGTCCGGCAAGCTGGCTCACCTCACCGGTGAACTGGCCCGCGCCCTGCGTGGTGATGGGTTTCTCGTGCCCCAGTCCATCACGGCGCACGACATGGATTGCGCCTTCGAGCACCAGCCACACCGGCGCATCGCAGTCACCCACGTCGAACAGCACTTCGCCGGCCACGCAGGTCCGCGGCGGGCCGCTGGCGAAGCGACGCGCGGTCGCGATCTGGGCGGCATCCAGCACCGGGAACATCTGGTGACGACGGTCGTCGGCAAGCGCCATGGGCGGGGTCCGTGGGAGATGCCTGCATCATGCACCCGCAATGCGGCAGCGCGTCACGCCGTTGGTGGCGGACCCGGCGGTGGCCGCATTACCGGCGCGTGCACGTCCATCAGCTCGACGATCCAGTCGATGAACACCCGCAGTTTGGCGCTGACGTGCCGGTTCGGCGGAAACGCGACGTGCATCGGCATCGGATTGAGCGTCCAGTCCTCGAACAGCGTCACCAGTTCGCCGCTCGCCACGTGCGGGCCGGCCATGTACGCCGGCAGCCACAGCACGCCCATGCCCGCGAGCCCGGCCGCGAGATAGGCGTTGCCGTCGTCCAGCGCCACGACGTAACGCCCCTGCGCCTGCACACGCTCATCGCCGCGACGCATCGCGTAGGGCAACGGCTTGCCGGTACGCGCCCACAGGAAGCCGACGATGCGGTGATGCGAATCTTCCAGCTCGCGCGGATGCGCGGGCGCGCCCATACGCTCGAGGTACGCGGGCGATGCATGCACGCCCAGTCGCAGATCACCCACGTGCCGCGCGACCAGCGACTGGTCGGTGATCGTGCCGCCGCGCACCACGCAGTCCACGTTCTCGCCGATCAGGTCCACGCGCCGGTCGCTGACGCCCAGATCCAGCTGGATCTCGGGATAGCGCGCGTGGAACGCCGGCAAGGCCGGCGCCAGGATCATCCGCGCGAACGGGCTGGGCACGTCGACCCGCAGACGTCCGCGTGGCGCGCTCGTCGCATTCGACAGGCTGGTCTCGGCATCGTCCATGTCAGCCAGCAGCCGCACCACACGTTCGTAGTACGCCGCGCCATCGGCGGTCACGTTGACCTGCCGCGTCGTGCGGTTGAGCAGCTTGACCCGCAGCCGCGCCTCCAGCTGCTGCACCAGCTGCGTCACCGTGGTCCGGCTCATGTGCAGCGTGTCGGCTGCCTTGGTGAAGCTGCCCGCCTCCACCACGCGTGCGAACGCCTGCATCGCATCGAAACGGTCCATCGCCTGTCCAGCTGCGGAGATTGTCCGGATTCTACGAACAGTGCTGGCGCGCGCTGCGTGTTTATCGCGCCGACCCGCGTCCGCAGACTGGGGGCATCGCACTCGCAGGAGAGTTCCATGACAACGCGTGACGCTGTTTTCCCCGCCGGTCGCCATGCCCTGTACGACAAGCACCGCTATTCGCCGGCCATCCGCTCCGATGGGTTTCTGTTCGTCGCCGGCCAGGTCGGCAGCCGCGAAGACGGCTCGCCGGAGCCGGAGTTCGCGCAGCAGGTGCGCCGCGCGTTCGAGAATCTCAACGCCGTGCTCGCTGCGGCCGGCGCCACGTTCGACGACGTCGTCGACGTGACGTTCTTCATCGTCGATCCCGCGAACCGTTTCGAGCGCGCGTGGGAGATCGTGCCCGAGTACTGGGGACAGGCACCGTTTCCGACCGCGACGGTGGTGGGCGTGACCTGGCTGGCGGGCTTCGACTTCGAGATCAAGGTGATTGCGAAGTTGCCGGGGCGTGCTGCTGGCTGAGGGGCGTGAGGGTACGGAGGCCCCGCCTGGGTCGCCGTCACCCACGTCGTTCGTCCTGGCGAAGCCCGAAGACGGGCATGCGCAACGCGTCGTGCGCTCCGCGTCGCACGTCGAAACAACAAAGGGCCCTTTCGGGCCCTTTGTCATCCACCAGTGACGAGTGCAGTCAGCCCGCAGGCGGCGTCGCACCCGTCTGAGCCGGCGCGGCTGCAGGCGCCGGTGCAGCGTCCGGCGTTGCGGCCGGTTGTGCAGGCGGTTGTGCAGCCGCAGCGGGCATGCCCGGCGCGCCCCCCGTCGGGGTGATGCGCCAGATGGTGTTGGCCAGATCGTCAGCCACCAGCAATGCGCCCCGCGGATCGACGGTCACGCCGACCGGGCGGCCACGCGCCTTGCCGTCTTCACCGAGGAAGCCGGTGGCGAAATCGATCATCTCGCCCGACGGCTTGCCGTCGCGGAACGGGACGAACGAGACCTTGTAGCCCACCGGCGGATTTCGGTTCCAGCTGCCGTGCTGTCCGACGAACACACCGTTGGCGAACTGTTCGCCCATCGTCGGCGTCGAGAACGCGACGCCGAGTGCGGCGACGTGCGAGCCCAGCGCGAAGTCCGGCGCGATCGCCGAGGCGACCTTCTCCGGCTTCTGCGGACGCACGCGCTCGTCGACGTTCTGGCCCCAGTAGCTGTAGGGCCAGCCGTAGAAGCCGCCCGGCCGCACGCTGGTCAGATAGTCGGGCACCAGTTCGTCGCCGATCTCGTCGCGCTCGTTGACCACCGCCCACAGCTGGTCCATGCCCGGCTGCATCGCCAGCGCGGTCGGATTGCGCAGGCCGGTCGCGAACACGCGGTGGAAACCGGTCGCCGCTTCCACCTGCCAAACCATCGCGCGGTTCTCTTCGACGGCCAGCCCGCGCTCGGTGATGTTGCTGTCCGAACCGATACCAACGAACAGGTAACGGCCATCGGCACTGATCGTCAGCGACTTGGTCCAATGGTGGTTGATCGCCGCCGGCAGTCTGGTGATCTCCTCCGGCGCACCGGCCGCGTTGACCGCGCCCGCCGTGTACGGGAAGCGCAGCAGGGCGTCCTGCGTGGCGACGTAGATAGAGTCGTTGCCGAACGCCAGGCCGTAAGGCGCGTCGAGATTATCGGCGAACACCGAACGGTTCTCGTAGGCGCCGTCACCATCGGCGTCGCGCAGCAGGGTCAGACGGTTGCCGCTGTCGACCTGCGTGTTGCCACGGGCCTTGATCATGCCGGCGATGATGTCCTTCGGCGTGAGCTTCGGCGCGCGGCCGCCGCGGCCTTCGGCGACGAGGATGTCGCCGTTGGGCAGCACCAGCATCTGGCGCGGGATCTGCAGGTTGTCGGCGATCGGCGCGATCTCGTAGCCCTCCGGCACGGTCGGCAGCTGATCGCCCCACTCGGCCGGCAGCGAGATCTTCAGCGTCGGGAACAGACCACGCTGCGGCTTCGGCAACTCCGGCGACGGGCCGACATAGGTCTCGTCCGGCGTACCGCCGCAGGCCACGAGCGCGAGTGCAAGCGCAGGCACCAGAGCGCGCGTCAGCAGCGCGGACGTCGAGCGCTTCGAGTGAAGACGGTTCATGGCAGCACCTCCCGGCGACGCAGAGTGCCGCCGAGCGCGAACCACAGGCTCGCCCCGATCGACAGCACGCACAGCACCGACCACACCAGCGCCTGCGGCATCTTCTGCCAGGCATCCATGGCGTGGATCAGCGAATTGAGAAAGCCGAGCACGCAGGTCAGTGCCAGCAGGCCGACGTAGATGAAGCGGGTGCGGGTGCGCGCGGTCGGCGTGATCAGCGACACCAATGCCCAGACCAGCGCGATGACCGCGAACACCATCGCGCCAACCAGCAGCCAGGACGCGAAGTTGGTCCACTGGATCTCGTAGGTCCGCGCATACGCGATGTCGGCGAACAAGGCGCCGAGGAAAAGAGGGAATGCACTGCTGACCAGCAGCAGGTGCAACGGGTTCAGCGGCCGGTACGGCTGCGTCACGACTACGGGGGGTGTCTGCATGGGAAGTCTCATCGTCGGCGGGGCCGCGTCACGCCAGGCGATCCGCGGTGCGCCGGAGACAGTCGTACATCCGAGCGCAAGGCGTAGTGAATGCGTCGGATTGGCGGCGGGCGTTGGCTTGCGCGGTGCAGACTCGGGTAGAAGCAACGCGTCAGTGTCCGGAGATCGATCCCTGCACGTTGATGAGCGCGCTGCGGCTTTTCTTCGCTGCACCATCTGCAGGCGCCCTCACCCCAACCCCTCTTCCGGAGGGAGAGGGGCTCTCGAAGACGAGCGCGCAAACAGGGTGCGGCACTTCGCAACGCCGGACATCAACGAACAATCAGAGCGCATCACCCCGCTTCTATCCCCTCTCCCTCCGGGAGAGGGGTTGGGGTGAGGGCAGCCCCTCGCGCCCATGTCCGAAACAGGCACTGCAGCAACTCAAAGCTTCTCAGATCGCCTGCCCGCCCGACACCTCGATCCGCTGCGCATTGACCCAGCGGTTCGCATCTCCGAGCAGCGCCGCGATCATCGGTCCGATGTCGTCCGCCACACCCACGCGGCCGAGCGCGGTGATGTCCGCCAAGTGCGCATTGATCTGCGCGTTGTCACGCACCGCGCCACCGCCGAAGTCCGTCTCGATCGCACCCGGCGCGACCGTGTTCACCGCGATGCCGCGGGCGCCGAACTCTTTGGCCATGTAGAGGCTCAAGGTCTCCACCGCCGCCTTCGTTGCCGCATACGCCGCGTAACCCGGATACGCGAAGCGCGTGAGTCCGGTGGAGATGTTGACGATGCGCCCGCCGTCATGGATCAGCGGCAGCAGCGCCTGGGTCAGGAAGAACACGCCCTTGAAGTGCACGTCCACCAGCCGGTCGAACTGGGCGACGGTGGTCTCGGCGATCGGTGCGGTGTCGCCGTGGCCGGCGTTGTTGACGAGGTGATCGAAGGTCTCGCGTTGCCAGGTCGCGTGCAGCGCGGCACGCAGCTGCTCGACGAACGCGGGAAACGCCTCGACATCGCCGGTATCGAGCTGCAGCGCCGCCGCCTTCCGGCCCAGCGCTTCGATCTCGGCGACGACCGCCTGCGCTTCTCCGGCGTTGTTGCGGTAGGTCAACACGACATCGCCGCCACCGTGGGCGACGGCGAGCGCGGTGTTGCGGCCGAGGCCGCGGCTGGCGCCGGTGATCAGGGCAATCCGGGGCATGGGAACTCCTCTGGGACGATGGGAAAGTCGATGCACAGCGTGCGCCCGGCCCCGCCCGGCGCGTTGCCGGAATCTCCACGAAGCTTGCCCATTCCTGCCGCGCGCCACCCGCACGATGCGCGCGGACGCTACGATCCTGCCATGTCCACCTTGCCCGAAGCTGTCCGCCGCCACGCCGACGCCCACGCCGGCAGTGACGGGCTCGCACCTTCGCCCATCCCCGGCCTGATGGCCGTGCGCGCGCTCGCGCCCAGCGACCTGATGCACGACGTGCACCGCCCACTGCTGTGCCTGGTGCAGCAGGGCAGTAAACGCGTCACTTTCGGTACCCGCGCGTTCGAGTTTTCGGCCGGTCACTCGCTGCTGATCACCGCGGACATTCCCACCGTCAGCCAGATCACACGCGCCAGTGCCGCGTCGCCGTACTACTCGCTGGTGCTGGCGCTCGACCCCGCGGTGATCGCCGATCTCGTCGCACAGATGGGGCCGCCGCCAGCGGGCGATCCCGGTCCCGTGCGTGTGCATCCCACCGAACCCGAGGTGGCCGATGCCGCCCTGCGCCTGCTGCAGTTGCTCGAGCAGCCGGACGCCCTGCCCGTGCTGCAGGCCCAACGCATCCGCGAGTTGCACTACTGGCTGCTCGCCGGCCGCCATGGCCACGCGATCCGGCGCCTCGGCTGGCCCGACGGCCACGTGCAACGCATCGCGCGCGCGGTGACCGTGTTGCGGCGCGACTACACCCGGCCGGTGCCCGTCGACCTGCTCGCTAGCGAAGCCGGCATGAGCGCGTCTGCGTTCCATCGCCATTTCAAATCGATCACCTCGCTGTCGCCGCTGCAGTTCCAGAAGCGCCTGCGCCTGATCGAAGCGCGTCGGCTGATGCAGTCGCAAGGTATGGCCGCGAGCAGCGCAGCCTACGCCGTGGGCTACGAGAGCGTGCCGCAGTTCACCCGCGAGTACGGCCGCATGTTCGGCCGGCCGCCTGTCGCGGATACACGCGCCGCAATCGCCTGACGCGACGCCGCACCTCACCGCATCACCAGTTCGAACGCGCGCCGTGGCCGCATGCTTCACCGCCGCCTGCGTATAGCTGGACGCTCTCCCGAACGGACGCGCCCACATGGCCGACGCCTCTCCCGCCATCGCCCCGCCCGAAAACATCGTCAGTGCGATGTCCGATGCCTGCGTCGAGAAAGCGACCCTGCCCACAGGCAGGATGATCGGCCTCGCCATGCTCGCCGGCGCCTACATCGGCTTCGGCAGTCTCATCGCCGTGCTCATCGGCGCGGGTGCTGGCGACCTGCCTTACGGCCTGACCCAGATCGCCGTCGGCCTCGGCTTCGCCCTCGGCCTGATCCTCGTGCTGCTTGCGGGCGCGGAACTGTTCACGGGCAACACGCTGATGATCCTGCCGCTCGCACAGCGCCGCATTGGTCCAGGCCAGCTGCTGCGTGCCTGGAGTCTCGTGTGGCTCGCCAACCTCGTCGGCGCCCTGCTGCTGGTGCAGCTCGCCATCGGCGCCGGCCTGCATCTCGCGGGTGAGAGTGCATTCGCCGGTTCCGCGATCGAACTCGCGGCGGACAAGGCTTCGAAATCCGCCGGCAGCCTGGTCGCCAGCGGCATCCTCGCCAACATGCTGGTATGCCTCGCCGTCTGGATGGCTGCCGGCGCGAAATCCGCGGTCGACAAGATCGCCGTCATCGTGCCGCCCGTCGCCGCCTTCGTCGCACTGGGCCTGGAGCATTCGATCGCGAACATGTCGCTGCTGCCGCTGGGCCTGCTGGCGCAGGCGACGACGGGTGCCGAACTGCCGGCAGGCCTGTCGTGGGGCGCGGCCGGCGCCAATCTGGTGTGGTCGACGCTGGGAAACATCATCGGCGGCGGCGGAATCGGACTCGCGTACTGGGCGATCTATCTGCGCAAGAAGGCATAACGCGTTCCGGCAATGCGAATGGTGTGATGACCCGCAGCCGACGCACAAAAAAAGCCCCGCATACGCGGGGCTTTATCGATCACGTGCGCGGGTCTACGCCGTGCGCGCGATCAGGCGAACGGATCCTGCAGCACCATCGTGTGCGCACGGTCCGGACCGGTGCTGACGATGCTGATCGGGCAGCCGGCCAGTTCTTCGAGCGCACGCAGGTAGGCGCGGGCGGCGGCGGGGAGCTTGTCCCACTCAGTGATGCCGTGGGTGGTTTCTTCCCAGCCCGGGAACTCGAGGTAGACCGGCGTGCACTCGTCCCAGCCGGCGGCGTCGAGCGGCGCGTACTCGGTGCGCTTGCCGCGGTACTCGTACGCGATGCAGATCTTCAGCGTCTTCATGCCGTCGAGCACGTCGAGCTTGGTGATGCACAGGCCCGAGATGCCGTTGATGGCGACGGCGCGCTTGAGCGCGACGATGTCCATCCAGCCGCAGCGGCGCGGACGGCCGGTGGAGGCGCCGTATTCCTGGCCGCGATCGCGGATGCCCTGGCCGATCTCGTCGTCGAGTTCGGTCGGGAACGGGCCGCCGCCGACGCGTGTGGCGTAGGCCTTGGCGATGCCGAGCACGTAATCGATCGCGTCCGCGCCCACGCCTGTGCCGGCAAGCGCGCCGCCGACGGTGGTATTGGAGCTGGTGACGTAGGGATAGGTGCCGTGGTCGATGTCGAGCAGTGCGCCCTGCGCACCTTCGAACAGCACGCGCTTGCCCTGCTTGCGCAGGTCGTGAAGGATGCCGGCCACGTCGGACTTCATCGGCTCGACGTACTCGCCGAACGCCAGCGCCTCATCGTAGGTCTTCTGGAAGTCGACCGCGTCGACGCCGAGATACTTGGTCAGCACGAAGTTGTGATAGTCGAGCGCGGTGCGCAGGAGTTCTTCGAGCTGCTTGGGGTAATGCAGGTCGGCGACGCGGATGCCGCGACGCGCCACCTTGTCTTCGTACGCCGGACCGATGCCGCGGCCGGTGGTGCCGATGGCCTTGCCGCCGGCGGCCTTTTCGCGGGCCTGATCGAGGGCGATGTGGTACGGCATGATCAGCGGCGTGGCCGGGCTGATCTTCAGGCGCGAACGCACTTCGACGCCGGCGGCCTCGAGCTCGCCGATTTCCTTGATCAGCGCGGCCGGGCTCAGCACGACGCCGTTGCCGATCAGGCACAGCGCGTCGTCGCGGAGGATGCCGGACGGAATGAGGTGGAGGACGGTCTTCTTGCCGCCGATCACCAGCGTATGTCCGGCGTTGTGGCCTCCCTGGAAGCGCACGACGGCGCCGATGTCCTGCGTGAGGAGGTCGACGATCTTGCCCTTGCCCTCGTCGCCCCACTGGGCGCCGATCACCACCACTGACTGACCCATCTTGATGACTCCTGTATTGCGTTGCGGCCATCGGGGCCGCAGGAAGGGACCGGCCGGCCGCGCGCGGTGATGGGCCGCTCCATCGGGGAGACGACCGCCGCACAGGGCCGGACACGGAAAAAGCCGGCAGCCCACTCATGCGAGATGGCCCGTCCGGCTTTTCCGCATTATCCGGATAACCAGTGACGGGGGCCACCTGTTTGTGGGACGTGTTCATGGTGGATCGGGGGTGGTCACGGGAGAGCCCCGGCCCTCATCCGACGCGCATGGCGCGACGGCCTCTCCCGGGGGGAGAGGCGCTGGGTCAATGCGTGTGTGGCGATCTCGATGGCCGGTCAGCCATGCGCGACCTCAGTAGCCGGCTCGTCGCGCCTGAGAGTGAAGCCATGTAGTCGGGCTTCTGAGCCCTCCCTCCTTGGGAGAGGGTTGGGGTGAGGGCAAGCTCGCGGAAACGTTTGAGATTCGGTAATCCGCTTCTTCCAACCTCAACCGACAGGCATCAATCTGCCGCCATCAACTCCGCACGAAATACAGCGCGATCAACCCCGCCGCCAGCACCCCTGCGCCGATGCGGCGCAGGGTGGAGATCGGCATCGTGAGCATCTGTTCGGCGTTGCGCTTCCAAAAGCCCGGGACGGCGAACAGGATCAGGCCTTCGAGGACGAACACCAGGCACATCGCCGCTCACAGATCCGACATCAGGCGCAGACCCTCAACGATCGCTGCGCATGTACTGCAGGAAGGGATCGTTGCGCTCGAGCACGATCACGCTGTCGCCCTTTTCGAACGCCGCGCGGTAGGCCTCGAGGCTGCGCTGGAACGCATAGAACGCGGGATCGCGGTTCGCCGCTTCGCCGTAGATGCGGGCCGCTTCGGCGTCGCCTTCACCGCGCAGGGTCTGCGCGTCGCGTTCGGCTTCGGCGAGGATCACGGTCTGCTCGCGATCGGCCTGGCCGCGGATCGCGCGCGCGCGCTCCTCACCTTCGGCGCGCAGTCGCGTGGCCACTTCCTGGCGCTCGGCGCGCATGCGGTTGTAGACCTGCTGGATCACCTGGCTGTCGGTCGGCAGATCGATCTGCTTCAGACGGATGTCGATGATGCGCATGCCCAGCGACTTCGCGGCTTCGTTGATGCCCGGCAGCTGGCGCTCGACGAACTCCGAGCGGTTGCCCGAGACCAGCTCGGTCAGCGTGCTGGCGTTGATCTCGTTACGCAGCGAGTTCTTGATGATCGGCTCGAGGCGCAGGTTGGCATCGGCCTCGTTGCCGGACGTGGCGCGATAGAACGCCGCGACGTCGCTGATGGCGACGATGGCCACGAAGTCGACGCTGACGTCCTTGCGCTCGGAGGTCAGCGAACGCTCGGGCGAGAACGCACTGGCGTTGAAGCGCCGGTCGAACACGCGCGCCGATTCGATCAGCGGCACCTTGAAGTGCAGGCCCGGGCCGATGTCGGTCCGCGCGACGCGGCCGAGGTTGAGCACCAAGGCCACCTGACCTTCGCGGACCACATACACCGAGCCCATCAGGCCCAGCAGCACGACGATGATCAGCGGAATGACGAAGTTGAGTCTCATCGGGTGGCTCCTTCACGCGGCGGACGCGGCAGGCTGCGCGCAGGCGCCGCCGGAGTCGCGTTGCTGTTGCTGTTGCCGCTGTTGCGCGTGGCCTCGACGGCCGGCGACAGCACCTCGGGCGGAATCAGCGAGGGGGCGGCCTGCCCGCCTGCGCCCTGCCCGGCCATCGGCACGTAGATCAGCTGGCGGCCATCGCCGCCCACGACCACGCGGTTCTCGGCCAGCACGCTCTGCACGGTTTCCAGCCACAGACGCTTGCGGGTCACGTCCTGCGCGCCGGCGTAGGCATCGACCAGCAGCGAGAAGCGGGTCGCGTCACCGGTGGCGCGTGCGATCTCGGCGGTCTTGTAGCCTTCGGCCTGCGAGCGGACACGCTCGGATTCACCGCGCGCCTCGGGCACGATCTTCGCCGCATACGCGCCGGCTTCCTTGACCAGCTGCTCGTTCATCTGCTGCGCGCTGTTGACGGCGTCGAACGCGTCCTTGACCTCTTCCGGCGGACGCGCGTCCTGCAGGTTGAGTTCGTTGACGAACAGGCCGGTGCGGTAGCTGTCGAGCGACGCCTGCAGCGAGGTCTGGGCCGCGGTCGAGATCGGACCACGCGCATTGAGCGCGGCGTCGAGATTCACGCGGCCGATCTGCTCGCGCACGGCGCTGAGCGCGGTCTGCTCGAGCATTTCGCGGGCGTTGCGGGTGCCGAACAAGTACTGCACGGCATCGCCGACGCGGTACTGCACGTTGAACGACACGATGACGATGTTCTCGTCGCGGGTCAGCACCGGCACGGTGTTGCTGAAGGACTGCACGGTGGTCGCGTCGACCTTGGTCACGCGCTCGACCGGCCACGGCAGCTTGAAGTTCGGACCCGGCTGCATGACGCGGGCGACCTGGCCGAAGCGGAGCACCACGCCGCGCTGGGTTTCACCCACCAGCACGAAGCAGTTGAGCAGCAGCACGATGACCACGACGACCGCGATCCAGCGCAGCGGATTGCCGCCTCCGAATCCACCGCCGAAGAGCCCGCGGAACTGGTCGAGGATGCGATCGAAACCACCGCCGCCGCCACCGCGTCCGCCACGACCACCACCGCCGGTCCGGCGTGGCGGCCACGGATTGCGCTCGCCCTTGTCTCCGGACTCCTTGCGGTCCGGAGAATCGTTGTCCTTGTTGTTGCCGGGAATGTTCCAGGCCATGCCTGCTCCAGTTCTGGGCGCGCAGCCTGCGTCGGCAGCGGCGCGGGGGTCGCATAGTCTAACCGGCTCGCGCCTGTCGCAGGCCACGCACCGGAGGTCATGCCGGGATTCCCGTGGTCGCGGCCCTGATCGCGAGCGGGCGTCCGCTCGACGCCGCATCGCGGGCAGACACGCCCCCACTGGACCTATCAGATGGTGTCGTCCTCGTCCGGAGGCAAGAGCGCGCGCAGCGGCTCGCCGTCGGCCTGCGATGCCAGACGCGCGGCGTCCGCATGGGCGAGGTCCACCTGGAGCAGCCAGCCGGACTCGTCGACGGTTTCATCGCGCACGCCTTCCAGCGCATGCAGGCGGGCGTGCAGGCGGCCGGACTCCGGCGGCAGACGCACCTCGCCGGTCACCCGGCGGATGCCGAGCCGGCGCGCGAGCGCCTGCGACAGCAGATCGAGCCCGAGTCCGTCGCGCGCGGAGATCCACACGCTCTCGCGCACGGCGTCATCGGCCAGCGCGTTCGGGTCCTGGTCGTAGCGCGGCGTCGCGCCTTCGATGCGGTCGATCTTGTTGAACACCAGCAGCTGCGGCAGATCGCCGGCGCCGATTTCGCCGAGCACCGCGTCGACCTGGGCGATGCGCTCGTTCCGCAGCGGATCGGCGGCATCGATGATGTGCAGCAGCAGATCGGCCTCGCGCGCCTCGCTCAACGTGGAGCGGAACGCGGCGACGAGTTCGTGCGGCAGGTCGCGCACGAAACCGACGGTATCGGCAAGCACGATGCTGCCGCCGGACAGATCGACGCGGCGCACGGTGGGATCGAGCGTGGCGAACAACTGGTCGGCCGCGTAGGCATCGGCGCCGGTCAGCGTGTTGAACAGCGTGGACTTGCCGGCATTCGTGTAGCCCACCAGCGCCACGCGCGGCAGCTCGCTGCGCACGCGCGCACGGCGCATCTGCGTGCGCTGCACTTCCACCTTGTCGAGGCGCGCCTGCAGCTGTTCAAGCCGCTTCTGCAACAGGCGCCTGTCGGTTTCGAGCTGGGTTTCACCCGGACCGCGCAGGCCGATCGAACCACCGCGCTGCCGTTCCAGATGGGTCCAGCCGCGGACCAGGCGCGTGGCCATGTGGCGCAGCTGCGCCAGCTCGACCTGCAGCTTGCCTTCGTGGCTGCGAGCGCGCTGGGCGAAGATGTCGAGGATCAGGCCGGTGCGGTCGACGACGCGACGCTCGAGGAATTTCTCGAGGTTGCGTTCCTGGCCCGGCGTGAGCCGGTGGTTGACCAGCACCAGATCGGCGCCGGTCGCATCAGCCGCGGCCTTGACCTCGTCGAGCTTGCCGCTGCCGAACAGCGTGGCGGCATTGGGCTTGTCGATACGGGCCGGGATGACCGCGGCGACGCGGGCACCGGCCGAGCGGGCGAGTTCCGAAAATTCTTCCAGCGCGCCTTCGTCGGCCGGGCCATGCGAATGCGGCTGGATCAGCAGCGCGTTTTCACCCTTGCGGGAGCGTTCGAACAAGTGGGTTCACACCTCGGGTCAGTCGGTCGTTTCGGGCGTCTCGTCTTCGCCCTCGCCCTCACCGGACTGGACGAACCCGCCACCCGGCGCCACGCGCACGTTGCGGGCCGGCACCACGGTCGAGATCGCGTGCTTGTAGACCATCTGGCTCACGGTGTTGCGCAGCAGCACCACGAACTGGTCGAACGATTCGATCGTGCCCTGCAGTTTGATGCCATTGACGAGGTAAATCGAGACGGGCACGCGCTCGCGGCGCAGTGCGTTCAGGAAAGGATCCTGCAAGGATTGCCCCTTGGACATGGTGTTTCCCCAGCGTAGTTGTTGTTCTGATGACCTGTTGGCCGGGTCGCCACCCGCTCCCCGGATGACGACCGGCCGATGTTACACAACCGCGATGCCGTCCGTGCGGGATCGCAGGGGTCGAATGCTGTGCGGAATCGGGGATTCGTGACGCCGGTGGTCGCCCGCTACGTGCGCAGGCGTCCACGGCTCAACCCAAGAACGCGGCGACCTCCGCATCCAGCGCGGCACGCTGCGTCGCCGGATCGAACCAGCGCGCCCCGCCGCGCCCGCGCAACCAGGTGAACTGCCGCTTGGCCAGCTGGCGGGTGGCGGCGATCCCGCGTTCCCGGAAGTCCTCGGCCGTGCCCTGCCCGTCCAGAAATTCCCAGGCCTGGCGATAGCCGACGGCGCGGATCGCCGGCAGCTCCATGGGCGTCGGGTGCGCCTGCAGCTGCGGCAATGCGCGCAGCGCACGCACCTCGTCGAGAAAGCCCGCGGCGAGCATCGCATCGAACCGGGTGGCGATGCGCGCATGCAGGGTGGCACGCTCGGGCGGCGCGATCGCCAGCGGCAGGACCTGCGCGGGAAACGGCGGTGATTCGGACGGCCGCTTCTGCCACTCGCTGATCGGCGTACCGGTCAGGCGATGCACTTCGAGCGCACGCTGGATGCGCTGCGCATCGCCGGGCTTGATGCGCGCGGCGGCTTCCGGATCGAGCGTCGCCAGGCGCGCGTGCAGTGCGGGCCAACCGATTGCCTCGGCTTCGGCGGTGATCGCGGCCCGCGTCTCGGCGTCGGCCTCCGGCATCGGTGACAGCCCGTCGAGCAGGGCCGCGAAATACAGGCCGGTGCCGCCGGCGAGAATCGGCACGCGACCACGCGACAGGATGTCCTCGACCGCGGCGCGCGCGTCGGTCGCGAACTCGGCTGCAGAGTACGTCTGCCAGGGATCGCGCAGATCGAGCATGTGATGCGGCACCCGCGCGCGCTCCGCGGCATCGGGCTTGGCCGCGCCGATGTCGAGGCCGCGGTACACCAGCGCCGAATCGACACTGACGATCTCGCCGCCGAACCGCTGCGCCCAGTCGAGCGCGAGCGCGGTCTTGCCCGACGCGGTCGGCCCCATCAGGGCGATGGCACGGGGCTTCGGTGGGGTGCTGTCCATCACGCCTGGTGTCGCCTGCTCATGCCGGTGTCCCGGTCCGGACCGTCAGCCTGGGTAATGGTCCGGACACGGAATCAGTATCCCGTTTCCTTCAGCGACAGCCGCACCTGCGCGTGCGTGGCCTGCACGTCCGCCGACGGCGCACGGCCCAGCAGGCTGACGCCAATGATCGCCGCGGTCGCCGACAGGAAGCCGGGAATCATCTCGTACAGCGCCGAGCCCATGCGGTTGACCATGATCTCCTTCCAGAAGATCACCATCAGCGCGCCGGTCACCATGCCGGCGATCGCGCCGTTGCGGGTCATGCGCTTCCAGAACAGCGCCAGCAGCAATACGGGGCCGAAGGCCGAACCGAACCCGGCCCACGCATACGACACCAGGCCGAGCACGCGGCTGTCGGGATCGCGCGCCATCCAGATCGCGAGGACCGACACCGCCAGCACGCTCGCGCGCCCCACCCACACCAGTTCACCCTGCGAGGCCTGCTTGCGGAAGAAGCCGCGATACAGGTCTTCGGACAGCACGCTGGAGCACACCAGCAGCTGGCTCGACAGCGTGCTCATTACCGCGGCGAGGATTGCGGCGAGGATGATGCCGGCCACCCACGGGTTGAACAGCAGTTCGACCAGGGTGATGAACACGCGTTCGGGATTCTCGAGGACCGGCGCGGCCAGCGACGCGTTGGTCTCGAAATAGGCGATGCCGAAGAAGCCGACCGACATCGCGCCGACCATGCACAGCAGCATCCAGCTCATGCCGATGCGGCGCGCGGTGGGAATCGTGTGCACGCTCTGCGCCGCCATGAAGCGCACGAGGATGTGCGGCTGGCCGAAATAGCCCAGCGCCCAGGCGAGCAGCGAGACGATGCCGATGAAGCCCAGATTGCCGCCGCGGAACCAGTCGAGCTGCAGCGGATCGTTGGCGCGGATCAGATCGATGCTGGCATCGAATCCGCCGGTATGCATGAAGACCAGAATCGGCGCGAGCAACAGCGCGAACAGCATCATCATGCCCTGCGCCACATCGGTCCAACTCACCGCGAGGAACCCGCCGACCAGCGTGTAGAGCACCGTGACCGACGCGCCGAGCCAGATCGCCTGGCCGTAGGTCAGGCCGAAGACGCTCTCGAACAGACGCGCGCCGGCCACGACACCCGACGCGCAGTAGATCGCGAAGAACACCAGGATCACCACCGCCGTGAACACGCGCAGGATGCGGCTGCGGTCGTCGAAGCGGTTGGTGAGGAAGTCGGGCAACGTCAGCGCGTTGCCGGTGCGCTCGGTGTAGACGCGCAAGGGACCGGCGACGAAACGCCAGTTGAGATACGCGCCCAGCAACAGGCCGACGGCGATCCACGCTTCCGACACGCCGCTTAGAAAGATCGCGCCCGGCAGACCCATCATCAGCCAGCCGCTCATGTCCGACGCACCGGCCGAGAGCGCGGTCACGCCGGGGCCGAGGCTGCGCCCGCCGATGATGTAGTCGTCGAAACTCTTGGTCCGGCGCCAGGCCACGAATCCGATCACGACCATCACCGCCAGATAGACGAGGAACATCACGATGGTCGGCGTATTGGATCTGAGCACGGGGCCTCCTGGGTCTGGCGCGATACGGAAAAACGCCGCGAAAGACGGCCGCGGCGGTGCGACAGCCTAACGCAGACCGGCAGTCGCGGCTGCCGCGTGCACCGGTGTCGCCCGCTCCGGCACGTCGACAACACCGCTGGAATCGCGTGCCCGCGCCGATGGAAAGCGCGGGTACGCGCAGTGCATCGGGTGGCACGTGGACCCGAAGCCCCGACGGACATGCCGTCGGATCAGCGGGTCACGAGATGCAGGTGGGCGGCGTCGATCCCGCGCGCCGCAGATCCGCTCAGGCGTCGTCGGGCCAGCTGATCGTCGGCTTCGGCGTGGCCGCGCGTGGTGTCGGCACCGCGTCCACCGCGCTCCATATCTTCAGCGCATCGACCGTTTCGGCGACATCGTGCACGCGCAGGATGCGGGCGCCGTTCTGCGCCGCGATGAGATGCGCGGCCACGGAACCGGCCACGCGATCGGCCGGTACGTCGCGGCCGGTCAGCTCGCCGATGCTGCGTTTGCGCGACAGACCGGCGAGCACCGGCACGCCGAGTTCGACGAAACGCGCGAGCTGCGCCAGCAGCGTCATGTTGTGCACGGTGGTCTTGCCGAACCCGAAGCCCGGATCGACGACGATATGCTTGCGCGCGATGCCGGCCATCTCGGCGGAGAAAATGCGCTCGGCGAGGAAACGATGCACCTCGCCCACGACGTCGTCGTAATCGGGCGCATCCTGCATGCCGTGCGGTTCGCCGAGCATGTGCATCAACACGATCGGCACGCCGAGCGAGGCCGCCGCGTCGAGCGCGCCCTCACGGCGCAATCCGTAGACGTCGTTAATCAGGCCCGCGCCCGCCGCGACCGCGGCGCGCATGACCTCCGGTTTGGACGTGTCGATGCTGATCGGCAGCGTCGTGCGCGCGATCAGCCCTTCGATCACCGGGATCACGCGTCGCAGTTCCTCTTCGACCGGCACCGCGTCCGCGCCGGGACGCGTGGATTCGCCGCCGATGTCGAGCACGTCGGCGCCCGCCTCCGCCAGCCGCAGACCGTGTGCGATCGCCGCGTCGGTGGTGTCGTGCGCGCCGCCGTCGGAGAACGAATCCGGCGTCACGTTGACGATACCCATCACGCGCGGACGGTCGAGCCGCAGCACGCGGCCGTTGCAGTCGAGCTGCGGCGCGGTGTCGAACATCAGCGTTCGTCCTTGCGGACGTTGTCTTCGATCGTCACCACGCGGCGGCTCATGCCGAACGCCACGCCCAGCGCGATCCCGACCGCGATACCCAGACCGAGATTGTCGAATGCCGAGCCGATCGCGACGCCGATTGCCACACCGGCGCCGATTCCGACGGGCAACAGGGGATAGCGGGTTGTCGATTTCGGTTCGGACATCGTCGGCTCCAGGTGGCGATACGTCAGCGCAGACTCTGGCGATTCGTCACCGGCATCGCAAGCGTGACGGGGCCATCAGCCCTGCGCGCGTGCGCGATGGAACGCCACGAGCGCATTCGCGTGGCCGTGCCCGATGCCATAGGTGGTCTTGAGAAACGCAACCTGTTCCATGTGCTTGCGATCCGCCACGCCGTCGAGCAGTGCGAGCCAGTGCGCCACCGGCTTGCCGTATGTCTTCTCGATCGACGGGAAGTAGGACGCGGGACCTTTCACTGTGGCGTCTGTCATGGCGCAGTCCTCGAATGGGTGCGTGCGCGCGTTGCGAACCCGGTCGATGGCGCGGGGTATCGCGGCACGCGATCCATCCTACGGCGAAGTGGCGCCGCCGGAAACGCAGAAGGCCGGGCTTGCGCCCGGCCTTCTGGAAACGTGTGCGACTCGATCAGGCCTGTTCGGCCGGACCCCCGATCGGCGGCTGCAGCGGGCGGTTGCCGCCCTTGTCGCCGCTGTCGTCGTTCTTGTTCGCGTTCGCCTTGCCCCAGCCCATCGGCGGCGGCGGATCGCGGCCTTCCATGATGGCGTCGATCTGTGGCACGTCGATGGTTTCGTACTCGAGCAGCAGCTTCGACATCGCATGCAGCTTGTCGATGTTCGCCGTCAGCAGCTCGGTCGTGCGCTCGTAGGCCTTGTCGAGGATCGTGCGCACGACCTCGTCGATGCGCCGCGCGGTGTCGTCGGAGACCGACTTGTGCTGCGTGACCGAACGGCCCAGGAACACTTCGTCGTCCTCTTCGCCATAGGCGATCGGGCCGAGCTCGTCGGACAGGCCCCACTTCGTGACCATGTTGCGGGCCATCTTGGTCGCACGCTCGATGTCGTTCGACGCGCCGGTGGTGACCTTGTCCCCGCCGAAGATCAGTTCTTCGGCCACGCGCCCGCCGTACAGCGAGCACAGCTGCGACTCGATCGCCACGCGGTTCATCGAGTACCGGTCGCCTTCGGGCAGATACATCGTGACGCCGAGGGCGCGACCGCGCGGAATGATCGTGACCTTGTAGACCGGATCGTGCTCGGGCACGAGGCGGCCGACGATCGCGTGGCCGGCCTCGTGATAGGCGGTCAGCGTCTTCTCGTCCTCGCTCATCGCCATCGAACGGCGCTCGGCGCCCATCAGGATCTTGTCGCGGGCACGGTCGAAGTGGTCCATGCGGACCTCCTTGCCGTTCTCGCGCGCGGCGAACAGCGCCGCCTCGTTGACGAGATTCGCCAGGTCCGCACCCGAGAAGCCGGGCGTACCACGGGCGACGACGAGCGGCTGCACGTCCTCGTCCAGCGGCACCTTGCGCATGTGCACTTTCAGGATCTGCTCGCGGCCCTTGACGTCCGGCAGGCCCACGACGACTTGGCGGTCGAAACGACCCGGGCGCAGCAGGGCCGGATCGAGCACGTCGGGACGGTTGGTCGCGGCGACGACGATCACACCCTCACCACCCTCGAAGCCGTCCATCTCGACCAGCAGCTGGTTGAGCGTCTGCTCGCGCTCGTCATGCCCGCCGCCGAGACCGGCGCCGCGATGACGGCCGACCGCATCGATTTCGTCGATGAAGATGATGCACGGCGCCTGCTTCTTGGCCTGCTCGAACATGTCGCGCACGCGGCTCGCGCCGACGCCGACGAACATCTCGACGAAGTCCGAACCGGAGATCGAGAAGAACGGCACCTTGGCCTCGCCGGCGATCGCCTTGGCGAGCAGCGTCTTGCCGGTACCGGGGGGGCCGACCATCAGTACGCCGCGCGGAATCTTGCCGCCGAGCTTCTGGAAGCGCGAGGGATCGCGCAGGAACTCGACCAGCTCCGACACTTCTTCCTTGGCCTCGTCGCAACCGGCGACGTCGGCGAAGGTGACCTTGGTCTGCTCTTCGTTGAGCAGCTTCGCGCGGGACTTGCCGAAGGACATCGCGCCCTTGCCGCCGCCCTGCTGCATCTGCCGCATCATGAAGAACCAGAAGCCGATGATCAGCGCCACCGGCAGCAGCTGGATCAAGATGTAACCCAGCGAGATGCCGCTCGACGGCGGTGCCTGCTCGATCGCGACGTTGTGGTTCATCAGGTCGTCGATCATGCGATCGTCGCGGCGCGGGGCGATGACCGTGCCGCTCTGGCCGCCCTTGCTCTGGAACGTGATGGTGCGCTCGTCCTCGGCGATCTTCACCGAGCCGATCTGGTCGCGACGGACCTGCTCCATGAACTGCGAGTACTGGACGTCCTGCCCGCCTGCGCCGGTTCTGGGGCTGAAGCTCTGGAAGATCACCATCAGCACGACGGCGACGACCACCCAGAGCAGCAGATTCTTGACCAGATCGTTCATGTTTCGGGGTTCTCGTGAAGAGTGCGGTGGAGCGTTTGAATCGGGGTCATGCTACTTCATCGTCGCCAGCTTGCCCTGCGCCAGCGCATAGACTTCCGGCGAACGTTGCCGCGATGCAGCCGGCTTGCGGATCGACAGCTTTGTGTAGCGCCGCCGCAGATTGCGGACGTAATCGTCGAACTCGGTGCCCTGGAACAACTTGATCAGGAACGTGCCGCCGGTGCGCAGGTGGTTGTCCGCGAAATCCATCGCCAGTTCCGCCAGATGCATGGCGCGGGGCTGGTCGACGGCATCGATTCCACTCTTGTTGGGGGCCATGTCGGACAACACAAGGTCCACCTGTTGTCCGCCCAGCGTGGATTCGAGCGACGAGAGGACCGCATCCTCGCGAAAGTCCCCGTGAAGGAACTCCACGCCGGCCAGCGTCGGCATGTCGAGGATGTCGAGCGCGATCACCCGTCCGGAGTCGCCCAGCGCCTGGCGCACCCACTGCGACCAGCCACCGGGCGCGGCGCCCAGATCGACCACGACCATGCCCGGCTTGAGCAGACGGTCGCGTTCGACCAGTTCCTCGAGCTTGTAGGCGGCGCGCGAACGCAGGCCGTCCTTCTGGGCCTTCTTCACGAAGGGATCGGAGAAATGTTCTTTCAGCCAGCGCTGGCTGCTTTTGCTGCGGGAGGCCATCAACGGCTCGAGTGCGGGACAGGTGCGTCCGGTGGCCATGATATCCTGCCGGTCGCTTTCATTTCCCCGATCGGTTCATCCATGAGTAATGCCCTGACCGCTGCCCAGACCCGTTTTCTGCGCGGCCAGGCCCATGGCATCAAGGCCATGTTGCAGGTAGGCGGCAAAGGCATCACCGATGCCCTGATCGCCGAAATCGATGCGGCGCTCGAGCATCACGAACTGATCAAGGTCAAGGTCGGCGCGTCCGATCGTGACGAACGCGACGCGATGATCGCCGACATCGCCGGACGCACTGACTCGGCCCTGGTGCAGCGCATCGGACACGTGGCCATCCTGTACCGCCAGAGCAAGGACCGCCGCCAGATCGTCCTGCCGCGGTCCTGACCGCACGATCGGCGCGGCATGCAGCTCAATCTCGAATCGCCCGATTTCGATTACGTCCTGCGCGGCGCCGACGGGCGCCTGGCGCTGGTCAACGACCGTCGCCTGACCCGCAGCTTCATCGTCGCCCCGCGCAGCCTCGTCGAGGACTGGCCAGTGACCGACGTCCGCACGCTCGACGTCGATGCCCTCGCCCCGGTGCTGGCACTGGAGCCGGAAGTCGTCCTGCTCGGCACCGGTGAGACCCAGGGCTTCCCGCCACCGGCGACGATGGCCGCGTGCCTGTCACGCGGCATCGGCCTGGAAGCCATGACCAATGCCGCAGCGGCGCGCACCTTCAATGTGCTGGCCGGTGAGGGGCGTCGGGTGGTGGCGGCGTTCGTGCTGGCCGGCGCTGCGGCATCCGCAGACGCGTAAGCGTCTTCTGGCGCACGGCCTGCGTTCTGCGATGACTGGGCGACGATCGCCCCCGCTCTTCCGCACGCAGTTCTGATCGCGGGGCGCTGAAACAGCCGAGCTGAGCATCCGCCATCGTCCAAGCGATGCTGAAAGAACTTTTCAACAGCCGTACGGCTTTTCACCCATTCTGATGTCCGCGACTCCGCAGGCCGGCGAGAACCAGAATGGGCCTCAGCCTCCGCTGGGGCGACGGGTCGAAGACCTCTGCGGTCTGACCGTCAGCTCACGCGATAGATCAACGCGCCGGCAGATACGTCAGCGGATCGACCGGCTTGCCGTTGTAGCGGATCTCGAAATGCAGCATGTCGCGGGCGGCGCCCGTGCGACCGAGTTCGGCGATCTGCTGGCCGGCGCGGACGCGCTCGCCTTCGTTGACCTTGCGGCTGCGGTTGTGGCCGTAGGCGGTGAGCCACTGTTCGTCGTGCTTGACGATGATCAGTTCACCGTAGCCGACCAGGCCTGCGCCCGAATACACCACCACGCCGTCGGCGGCCGCATTGACCGCCTGGCCGGAAGTGCCGGCGATGTCGACGCCCTGCTTCGTTGGATCGTTGCCGACGTAGCGGCCGACGATCTGGCCGTCGGTCGGCCATTGCCAGCGGAACGGGCTGCGCACCGGCGCGGCGACAGGCGCCTGGGGTGTGCTCTGCGTGGGTCGGACGGCCGGACGCTGCGCGGTCGCGCTGCCCGAACTCGCGGGGCGTGCCGGCGGCGCACTGCCGCTGCCGGGATACAGGCGTAGGCGCTGGCCGGGATAGATCGTATACGGCGCACGGATGTTGTTCCACGTCGCCAGATCGAGTGCGCTGATGCCGTTGCTGGTCGCGAGCCGGTAGAGGGTGTCGCCACGTTGCACGGTGACCGATTGGCCGGGCCGGGGCGTCGAGGTCGGCGCGCTGCTGCCGCCCTCGCGAACCACCGTGCTGGTGCCGCAGGCCGACAACAGTCCCACTGCGAGCAACACCGACAGCTTCCTCATCCACGCATCTCCAGCCAGACCAGTCCAACGATCACCAGACCCACCATCAACCAGCCGAGCCATTCGATGTAGCGCTTGAGCATCGGCTCGAACTTCGGGCCGCCCCACGCCATCAGGCCGGCGACGAGGAAGAACCGTGCGCCGCGTCCGAGCAGCGAGCCGACGAGGAACGGTAGCAGGCCGACACCGAGCGAACCCGACGCGATCGTGAACACCTTGTACGGAATCGGGGTGAATGCCGCGATGAACACGAACAGCAGCCCGTGTTCGACGAACAGCGCCTGGATGTTCTCGAACGCCGGCTGCCAGCCCATGCGCACGATCCACGGCCACACCAGGTCCAGCGCGAAATGACCGATGACGTAGCCCAGCAGCCCGCCGGCGACCGAGCCCAGCGTGCACAGCAGCGCATAGCGCCACCACGACTTCGGCTTGGCCAGCGACATCGGCGCGAGCATGACGTCCGGCGGAATCGGGAAGACGACCGATTCGGCGGCGCTCATTAGGGTGAGGTAACGCGGTGCGTGACGGTGGCGGGCCCACGCGAGCGTGGTCTCGTACATCCTTGCAAACAGCTGCATCAGTCCACGTATCCAGACAACAACGGTACGAACGCGACGGCGGCGACATCCTGCTGCTCGATCCGGCCGTCGGCGTGCTTGCGCAGGACCAGCAGACGTTGCGAACCCGGTGCGCCGACCGGTGCGACCAGCGTGCCGCCGGGGGCGAGCTGCTGGGTCAGGGCTTCGACCAGCGCAGGGCCGGCCGCGGTGACGATGATGCCGTCGAACGGACCGTTCTCCGGCCAGCCGATGCGGCCGTCGTCGTGCTTGCTGCGGACGTTGAGGCCGAGCGAACGGAAACGCTTGCGCGCGATGCGCAGCAGTTCGCCGATGCGCTCGACGGTGTGCACCTCGATGCCGAGCGCGGCGAGGATCGTCGCTTGGTAACCGGAGCCGGTGCCGACTTCGAGCACCCTGCCCGGCATGCCGTTCGCGAGCAGCGCTTCGGTCATGCGCGCGACCACCCAGGGCTGCGAAATCGTCTGCCCATGGCCGATCGGCAGCGCGGTGTCCTCGTAGGCGCGCGTGGCCAGCGCCTCGTCGACGAACAGGTGTCGCGGCACGGTGCGGATCGCGTTAAGCACGCGCTCGTCGGAAATGCCGCCACCGGGATGCGCGCCATCGCGCAGACGTTCGATCAGGCGGTCGCGCACGCGTTGCGAGGTCATCCCGACGCCGACCGCTTCGGGCTGCAGGCGCATCCGCGCCGTCACGCCTGGGTCGCCTTGAGGTCCGCTTGGAGCCCGCCGACCCAACTGGCGACGTGCTCGAGCGCCTGGTAGCGCGTGAGGTCGACATGGATCGGCGTGATCGCGATGCGCTGCGTGCGCACGGCGTGGAAATCGGTGCCGGGACCGGCGTCCTGCTCGGGACCGGCCGCGCCGATCCACCACCAGGTGCGGCCACGCGGATCGTCGATCGACGTGCACGGCTCGGCGCGGTGGCGATTACCCAGGCGGGTGACCTCGAAACCGGCGAGGTCGTCCCACGGCACGTCCGGCACGTTGACGTTGAGGATCGTGTCGGCGGGCAGCGGATCGGCCTTCAGACGCGCGACGATCTCGACGGCGGCGCGCGCGGCGGTCTCGTAATGCTTGCCGTCGTGGTTGCGCGTGACCAGCGACATCGCGACCGCGGGCAGACCGAGAAAGCGGCCTTCCATTGCGGCGGCGACCGTGCCGGAATAGATCACGTCGTCGCCGAGATTCGCGGTGTTGTTGATGCCCGAGACCACGATGTCGGGTTCGAGTTCCAACAGACCGGTGATCGCGACATGCACGCAATCGGTCGGCGTGCCGTGCACGCGCCAGGTGCAGGCATCGACCTGCACGGTGCGCAGCGGCATGTCGAGCGTGAGCGAGTTGCTCGCGCCGGAACGATCGCGATCGGGTGCGACGACGAGCACCTCGTGGCCGGCATCACGCAGACCCTGGGCGAGAATCCGGATGCCGGGGGCGTCGACGCCGTCGTCGTTGCTGACCAGTACGCGCATGGATCGTTCTAGAGGCCCCGAGCCGTCGGACAAGGCGGCCATGATACCGGATGCATCCCCCCCACCCCAGTTCGGATGCCGCGGAAGACTGCACGCGGACACGCACGCCGCTACGCTAGCGGCATGCAACGAGGACGCCACCGCCCCGATCCGCCTGCAGCGCCGTCCGATGACGACGACGATGCCGCGCTCTTCCGCAGTGCAATCGGCCCGGTCCGCGAACTGCCTGCCGCGCCATTGCCGCCGCAGGCGCCGAAACCGCGCCCGTCGACGCGCATGGCCGAACGCGACGACGCGGAAGCACGCAGCGAGTTCAGGCAATTGCTGGACGGCCCGCTGCTGGGCGGCGGCGACACGATGCAATACCGCCGCGACGAGATTTCGCCGCGCGTGCTGAAGCGACTCGGACGCGGCGAATACGCTGCGCAGGAAGAACTCGACCTGCACCACAGCGATGCGCACCAGGCAAGCGCATTGCTGCGCCTGTTCCTGCGCGATGCGATCGATGCCGGCGTGGGGTGCGTGCGCGTGATCCACGGCAAGGGCCTGAACTCGTCCCCCGATGCGCCGATCCTCAAGAACCTCGTCGATCGACTTTTGCGGCAGCGCGCCGACGTGCTTGCGTTCCACAGCGCGCCCGGCGGCCAGGGCGGCGCCGGCGCCGTGCTGGTGCTGCTGCGTCCCCGGCAGCGCTGAGCGCGCCACGCGTGATCCCGCGCGACACGTCCCGGCTGAAAGTCACCGCGATCGCGCTGGGCGTCCTCGCCTGGCTGATCCCCGTCCTCGCCCAAGCGTGGATGTGGCTGCAGTTTTCGCCCGGTGCGCCATCGCTGGGCCTGCTCTGGATGGTCGCGACGTTCGGATCGCTGCTGCCTGCGTGCGCGCTGTCGATGCTCGGCGTCTGGCGGTGGCATCGCGCCGATCGCGCTGCGCGCATGCGTCCGCGTGCGCGACGCATCGGCTTTACCTTGATCGCGATGCCTGCCTGCATCGTGGCGCTGCTCGGCGTCCATGTCGTCGCGAGCATCGTGATGGAACGCCTGACGATTTCGCCTGCCGCGTGATGCCAGGCGCCTCGCGTCGATGACCTGCGCGCTGCGCAGACATGCGCACCGCCCAGCCCGGAAACGAGGAACGGCCGCCGCTGCATGCGCAGCGACGGCCGTCCGGTTTCAACAGGACGCGCGACTCAGTGCTTCACGCGCGTCCGCTTGGTGCCTTCCGCGCGCGGCACGACCTTGCGGGCGGTCTTGCGCTCGACCTTCTGGCCGGGCGGCGGCGGCAGCGGACGCTCCAACGCCAGATCCAGCACCTCGTCGATGTACTTCACCGGCATGATCTTCATGCCGTCGGTGACGTTCTTCGGGATGTCGGCCAGATCCTTGCGGTTCTCCTCGGGGATGATCACGGTCTTGATGCCACCGCGCAGCGCGGCCAGCAGCTTCTCCTTGAGTCCACCGATCGCCGTGACGCGACCACGCAGCGTGATCTCGCCGGTCATCGCCACGTCCGCGCGGACCGGGATCTTCGTCAGCAGCGACACCAGCGTCGTCGCCATCGCGATACCCGCGCTCGGACCATCCTTCGGCGTCGCGCCATCGGGCACGTGCACATGGATGTCGTGCTTCTGCAGCACTTCGAGCTCGACGCCCAGACGCTCGGCGCGCGAACGCACGACCGACATCGCCGCAGACGCCGACTCCTTCATCACGTCGCCCAGCTGGCCGGTGAGGATGAGCTGGCCCTTGCCCGGCACCTGCGTCGCTTCGATCTGCAGCAGATCGCCGCCGACTTCCGTCCACGCCAGTCCGGTGACCAGACCGATCTCGTTGTCCTGCTCGGCGCGTCCGAAATCGAAACGCTGCACGCCCAGATACTTGTCGAGATTCTTCTCGGTGACCTTGATCGTCTTGATGCCCTTGGCCTTGCCCTTGCCTGTGGCGACCGGACCGGCGAGCGCGATTTCCTTGACCACCTTGCGGCAGATCTTGGCGATCTCGCGCTCGAGATTGCGCACGCCCGATTCGCGGGTGTAGTAGCGCACGATGTCGCGCACCGCGCCCTCGGACACCGTCAGCTCCTCGGCCTTGAGCCCGTTCGCCTTCAGCTGCTTGGGCAGCAGATAACGCGTGGCGATGTTGAGCTTCTCGTCCTCGGTGTAACCCGGAATCCGGATCACTTCCATGCGGTCGAGCAGCGGGCCGGGGATGTTGAGCGAGTTCGAGGTCGCGACGAACATCACTTCCGACAGATCGAGATCGACCTCGAGATAGTGGTCGTTGAACGTGTGGTTCTGCTCGGGATCGAGCACCTCCAGCAGTGCCGACGCCGGATCGCCGCGGAAATCGTTCGACATCTTGTCGATCTCGTCGAGCAGGAACAGCGGATTCTTGGTCCCGACCTTGTTCATGCTCTGCACGATGCGGCCGGGCATCGAACCGACGTAGGTGCGGCGGTGACCGCGGATTTCGGCCTCGTCGCGCACGCCGCCCAGTGCCATGCGGGTGAACTTGCGGTTCGTCGCCTTCGCGATCGACTGGCCGAGCGAGGTCTTGCCCACGCCGGGCGGACCGACGAGGCACAGGATCGCGCCCTTCATCTGCTTCACGCGCGTCTGCACCGCGAGGTACTCGAGGATGCGTTCCTTGACCTTTTCCAGGCCATAGTGATCGGCGTCGAGCACGTCCTGCGCGGACTTGAGGTCCTTGCGCACCTTGCTGCGCTTCTTCCATGGCACGCCGAGCAGCCAGTCGAGATAGTTGCGCACGACCGATGCTTCGGCCGACATCGGCGGCATCTGCTTGAGCTTGTTGAACTCGGCCTTCGCCTTCGCCTCGACCGCCTTCGGCATGCCGGCTTCGGCGATCTTGCGCGCGATCTCGTCGATGTCGCTCGGCGCGTCGTCGATCTCGCCCAGCTCCTTCTGGATCGCCTTCATCTGTTCGTTGAGGTAGTACTCGCGCTGCGACTTCTCCATCTGCGACTTCACGCGGCCGCGGATGCGCTTCTCCATCTGCTGCACGTCGATCTCGCCGTCGACGAAGCCGACCAGCAGTTCCAGGCGGTCGGCGGTGTCGGTCGCTTCGAGCAGGCGTTGCTTGTCGGCCAGGCGCACGCCTAGATGCGCGGCGATGGTGTCGGCCAAGCGCGCGGAATCGTCGATGCCGGCCAGCGTCTGCAGCAGTTCCGGCGGCAGCTTGCGGTTCGTCTTGACGTACTGCTCGAACAGGCTCATCAGCGAACGCGCGATCGCCTCGACTTCGCGCGGCTCGCGCGATTCGAGCGGCGGGATCGCCACGCCACTGCCGGCCAGCGCGCCTTCGTTCTCGCGGATGTCGCGCAGCCTGACGCGCTCGGTACCTTCGACCAGCACCTTGATCGTGCCGTCGGGCAGCTTGAGCAGCTGCAGCACCGTCGCCAGCGTGCCGACCTCGTAGAGATCGGCGGCACCCGGATCGTCGGTTTCGGCGGACTTCTGCGCCACCAGCAGGATGCGCTTGTCGGCCTCCATCGCCAGATCGAGCGCACGGATCGACTTGTCGCGGCCGACGAACAGCGGGATGACCATGTGCGGGAACACCACGACGTCGCGCAGCGGCAGGACCGGCAGTTCGTGGGTTTCGGGAGTACTGCGTGGGGGCATCGTCGTTCCTCGGTGTGGCGCCGTCCGGCGGGACAGCCCTGGCGGCCGTGCGGTCGCCCTGCCCCCGTTTATGGGGCGCGCCCGTCCGGGATGCAAGCGCGCTTGAATCGCCACATACGAAAGCGCCGCGGACCCGGAGGCACGCGGCGCGTCGTGAAGCGGTCTGCGTCGGAAAACGCGGCCCGGGTGCGTCGCCGGAACGTTTCGTTCCGGCGGTCGACTCAGTCGCCGGAGGCGACCTTCTGCTCGGTGGCAGGGGTCTCGTAGATCAGGTACGGCTCGGACTTGTGCTCGATGACCGACTCGTCGACGACCACCTTGCTGACGTTCTCCAGCGACGGCAGGTCGTACATCGTGTCGAGCAGCACCGATTCGACGATCGTCCGCAGACCACGGGCACCGGTCTTGCGCTTGATCGCCTTCTTGGCGATCGCCGAGAGCGCGTCCTGACGGAACTCCAGTTCCACGCCTTCCATCTCGAACAGCTTCTTGAACTGCTTGCTGATCGCGTTCTTGGGCTCGGTCAGGATCTGGATCAGCGCGGCCTCGTCCAGTTCCTCGAGCGTCGCCACGACCGGCAGACGGCCGACGAACTCGGGAATCAGGCCGAACTTGATCAGATCTTCCGGCTCCACGTCCGCCAGCACCTTGCCGACTTCCGCCTTGCGCTCGGAGCTCTTGAGCTTGGCGCCGAAGCCGATGCCGCTGGCGTCGGTGCTGCGCGCCTGGATCACCTTGTCGAGGCCCGCGAATGCGCCGCCGACGATGAACAGGATGTTCTTGGTATCGACCTGCAGGAACTCCTGCTGCGGGTGCTTGCGACCGCCCTGCGGCGGCACGCTGGCGACCGTACCTTCGATCAGCTTGAGCAGCGCCTGCTGCACGCCTTCGCCCGACACGTCACGCGTGATCGACGGGTTCTCGCTCTTGCGCGAAATCTTGTCGATCTCGTCGATGTAGACGATGCCCTGCTGCGCCTTCTCGGCGTCGTAATCGCACTTCTGCAGCAGCTTCTGGATGATGTTCTCGACGTCCTCGCCGACGTAACCGGCTTCGGTCAGCGTCGTGGCGTCGGCCATCGTGAACGGCACGTTAAGCAGGCGCGCCAGCGTTTCGGCCAGCAGCGTCTTGCCCGAACCGGTCGGACCGATCAGCAGGATGTTGGACTTCGCGAGCTCGACTTCGTCGTTCTTGCTGCGGCTTTCGATGCGCTTGTAGTGGTTGTACACCGCCACCGCCAGTGTCTTCTTGGCCCGTCGCTGGCCGATGACGTACTGGTCGAGCACTTCGAGGATCTCGCGCGGCTTGGGCAGCGAGCTACGTGCCGACTGCGCCTTCTCTTCGAGCTCCTCGCGGATGATGTCGTTGCACAGCTCGACACATTCATCGCAGATGAACACGCTGGGACCCGCAATCAGCTTGCGCACCTCATGCTGGCTCTTTCCACAGAAAGAGCAGTAGAGGATTTTGTTGCTGTCGCCGGAACGACCCTGACGGTCTTCGCTCATGCCTTGGCCAAATCTGTATTGCGGTTTCGTTTCGAGAATAGCACAGCGTCCGGCGCCTCCACCGGGAGGGCGCCGTCACGCAGATGCATGATGAATCAAGCGTTTAGCAGCGTCAGGCGGCAGTGATCGAGTCGTCGGGACGACGCTCGAGCACCTGGTCGACCAGGCCGTACTCACGCGCAGCCTGCGCGCTCTTGAAGTTGTCGCGCTCGGTGTCGCGGGCCATCGTCTCAAGCGGCTGGCCGGTGTGATGGGCCATGATCTCGTTCAGACGCTGCTTCATCGACAGGATTTCCTTGGCGTGGATGTCGATATCCGTCGCCTGGCCCTGGAAGCCGCCCAGCGGCTGGTGGATCATCACGCGCGAATTCGGCAGCGCATACCGCTTGCCCGCAGCGCCCGCTGACAGCAGCAGCGCGCCCATGCTGGCCGCCTGACCGATGCAGATCGTGCTGACGTCGGGCTTGATGAACTGCATGGTGTCGTAGATCGCCATGCCCGCGGTGACGATGCCGCCGGGCGAGTTGATGTACAGGTTGATGTCCTTCTCGGGGTTCTCCGCCTCGAGGAACAGCAACTGGGCGACGATCACGTTCGCCATGTGGTCGTCGATGCCGCCGACGAGGAAGATCACGCGCTCCTTCAACAGGCGCGAATAGATGTCGTACGCGCGCTCGCCGCGGCTGGTCTGTTCGACCACCATCGGCACCAGGTTGAGGGCTTTCGTCTCGATGCTCATCAATCAATTCCCGTCGGAGGAGCGTCCGGCCCACATGGACCGGACGGGGTGCGCGAGGTTCAGCCCTGTGGGCCGATCGCGTCCTGGAAGCTCAGCGCCTGCTCCGTGTGCTTGGCGCGCTCGGCGATCCAGTCGATCACCTGCTCTTCCATCACACGGTTCTGCAGACCCGACATCAGCTGGGGGTCATTGCGGTACATCTCAATGACCTGCTGCGGTTCTTCGTAGGTCGAGGCGATCAGGCGCATCGTCTCGTTCACGCGCTTGGGGTCGAGCTTGAGCTGGTTGCGACGGGCGACCTCGCCGACCAGCAGGCCGACGAGCACGCGCTTGCGCGCCGGCTCGAGGAACTCGGTGTGCGCATCGTCGGCGACGTTCGGATTCTGGCCGTTGCGACGGGCCTGCTCGACGGTCTGACGCAGCAGCGACTTGGCTTCGGACTCGACCAGCTTCGGCGGCAGTTCGACGTGCGCGAAGGCCGCGACCAGCTGCTCGCCGACTTCGCGACGCAGACGGTTCATCAGCGCGCCCTTGAGCTCGCGCTCCAGGTTGCTGCGGATCTCGGTGCGGAACTGCGCCATCTCGCCGCTCTTGACGCCGAAGCTGCGGATGAAGACCTGGTCGACTTCCGGCAGCTGCTGCTCGGAGACCTGCTCGACCTTGACGTGCACGGTGGCCTGCTTGCCGGCCAGCTGCGGCACGCGCCAGTCGGCCGGGAAGCTGACCTCGATCGCCTTCTCGTCGCCCTTGGCCAGACCGACCAGCGCGTCTTCGATTTCCGGGTACATCGCACCCGAACCGAGCACGGTGACGCCACGCTCGGCACCGTCGGCCGGCAGACGCTCGCCGCCGATCTGCGACCAGGTCTCTACGTCGACCGCGTCGCCCTTCTGCGCGCCACGCGTGACCGCGCTCCAGCTGCGGCGCTGCAGGCGCAGGTTCTCGATCATGCGGTCGATGTCGTCTTCCGCCACTTCGGCGGTGTGGCGCACGACTTCCAGCTTCTCGAGCTCGATGTCGCCGAAGTCCGGCACGATCTCGAAGGTCGCGACGAAGGCCAGTTCGCCCTCGCCCGCCTCGCCTTCAGGCGCGATGCGCGGAGCACCGGCGATCTGCAGCGAGTTCTCGCGCACGGCCTGATCGAAGCCTTCGCGCAGCAGACGGTCGAGCTCCTCGGCGCGCACCTGCTCGCCGAAGCGCTGCTCGACGACCTTGGCCGGCACCTTGCCCGGACGGAAACCCTTGAGACGGGTGGTCCGCGCGATCTCGCGCAGACGGCCACCGACCTGGGTATCCAGGCGTTCGGACGGCACGCGGAACGTCATCTTGCGTTCCAGGCTACCCAGCGATTCGACCGAAACTTGCATATCCACTCCTGCGCTTGCGGACGGGGCCGCATGACATCTGACTGTTGGGAATTGGTTCTGAACTCTGCCGGCCGCCCATTCCAGTGAGGCGGGCGACGGAACGGACTAGTTTGGCGGATTCGGGGCGTGGCCGCCACCGGTGCGGGCGCCAGGGCCCGACGCCGCATGCGATGCCTTAGAGCCCGGCGTCGACCGGATGGCCCGCAGGTACGCGCCTACTCCCCTGCAACTCGCGGAACGCGCGGCGCCACACGCCGCCTGCCAGGTCGCCCGCCTGAATCCACCGGGGCCGAGATGGTGCGAAAGGGGGGACTCGAACCCCCACGCCTTGCGGCACTGGTACCTAAAACCAGGGCGTCTACCAATTCCGCCACTTTCGCTTCGTGCCCGCCGCTGGCGAGCCGCGGCATGTTAGTCCATCGCCCGGATGTTTTGGCAGCGTCCAGACCGGCGGAGCGCATGGGCAGCCTGAGAACCGCAGGCCCCGTTCCGCCTCGAACGCCTGAAACGGAAAACGCCCGGCAATGCCTAGCGTTCTGGTGGAACTGGTAGGCCGTCCAGGGTGAGCGGGGGCAACTGCGCACCCATGTGCCCTGCGCATGGTCGGGCCTGCACAGCAGGCGAACCACGGGTTCGAATCCGCCTCGAAGCTTAAAACGAAAAACGCCCGGCAATGCCGGGCGTTTTTCGTGGAACTGGTGGGCCGTCAAGGATTCGAACCTTGGACCTATTGATTAAGAGTCAACTGCTCTACCAACTGAGCTAACGGCCCGATGAAGCGGGCGCGCATTGTAAAAAACTTTGCGCGCTTGGGCAACACCTTTCGTGTGTCACCCGATGAAGCAATGGGGTGGAAGACGGGATTTGAACCCGCGACCCCCGGAATCACAATCCGGTGCTCTAACCAACTGAGCTACATCCACCACAGCAAAAACGTGTCTCGTACCCTGGGTCGTGGCGCGCCCGACAGGAATCGAACCTGTAACCCCCGACTTAGAAGGTCGGTGCTCTATCCGGTTGAGCTACGGGCGCCAGTGCGTCGAATGATAAACGCGGCTGGTACCCGATGGTCGGGGTAGAGGGATTCGAACCCCCGACATCCTGCTCCCAAAGCAGGCGCGCTACCAGACTGCGCTATACCCCGCCGGAACAAGCGGTCGAACCTGACCCCGACACGGCCAGGGCCGTACGAAGGGCGCAATTGTACGACCGCCGCGCGTGCTGTCAATGCAGTGCAGCATACGGATGCACGTGTATCCTCCCTTCCGATCCGAATCCATGGACAGACAGGGGCGAAACTCATGCGCAGCGGCAATCCGGCACTGAAGGAATCCACCTTCCTCGATCTCGCCAGCGGCAGCGTCGTGTCACGCGACGGCGAGGCGATGACGCTCAACGGCACCGTCAACAAGACCGGCTTTCTGCTGCTGTTGACGATCCTCACCGCCGCGTTCGCGTGGTCGCAGGTCGAGTTCGGCGCCGACGGCCGTCCGCAGCCCGGCTTCGGCATCTACATGTGGGGCGGCCTGATCGGCGGCTTCATCCTCGCAATGGTCACCGTGTTCAAGAAGGAATGGGCGCCGGTCACCGCGCCGGCCTATGCGCTGGTGGAGGGCTTCTTCCTCGGCGCGATCTCGGCGATGTACAACTTCATGTATGAAGGCATCGTGCTGCAGGCGGTGATGCTGACCTTCGGCACGCTGTTCGCGCTGCTGGCCGCTTACCGCACCGGCCTGATCAAGGCGACCGAGAACTTCAAGCTCGGTGTCGTTGCCGCGACCGGCGGCATCGCGCTGGTGTATCTGGCGACGATCGTGCTCGGCTTCTTCGGCGTCTCGATTCCGCTGATCCACGAATCGGGCCTGGTCGGTATCGGCTTCAGCCTGTTCGTCATCGTGATTGCCGCGCTGAATCTGGTGCTGGACTTCGACTTCATCGAAACCGGCGTCGAACAGGGCGCACCGAAGTACATGGAGTGGTACGGCGCGTTCGGCCTGATGGTCACGCTGGTGTGGCTGTACATCGAGTTCCTGCGTCTGCTGTCGAAGCTGCAGCAGCGCTGAGCCACCCCGCTCCGCCACGAAGAAGGCGCCCGGATCGGGCGCCTTTTTTGTGGCGATGTCTGCGCGCGACGATCAGCTCCGCGTCGTCGGCGCCTCGACGGCGCTGGCGTCGCTGCGGCCGGGCCAGAGCATGAAACCGATGGTCACCACGGCGAGCAGCCAGCAGTAGTGCACGCTGCCGGCGAGCGCGAGCGGCGAGACCGACGCAAGCGAGGCAGCCAGCAGGATCTGCGCGCCGTAGGGCAGCACGCCCTGCGCGACGCAGGCGAAGATGTCGAGCACGCTGGCCGCGCGCCTGGGGCTGATGCCGTGCTTTTCGGCGATGTCGCGCGCGACGCTGCCGCTGACCAGAATCGCGACGGTGTTATTGGCGGTGAACACATCGGCCGCGGTCGACAACGCGGCGATACTGAACTCGCCCGAGCGCCTGGTGCGGCGCCCGCGTGCGAATTTCGCGATCAGCTGCGCGAGCCAGTCGAGACCGCCGCTGGCCTTGGTCAACGCCCCCAGGCCGCCGATCAGCAGCGACAGCAGCAGGATCTCGACCATGCCTTCGAAGCCGGTCCAGATGTCGCCCACGAACGGCACGACGCCGTAGTCGTCGGCGAACACCAGGCCGAAGCCGCCGGCCAGCACGATGCCCAGGCCCAGCACGATCAGCACGTCCACGCCCGCCAGCGCGAGCGCCAGCACGATCACGTAGGGCAGCATCAGCCACGCGGACGCGCTGCTCTCGGATTCAATCGGCGAGGCGCCGCCCAGCACGCCGAGCAGCACGACGGTGGCCAGCGCGGCCGGCGTCGCGATCTTGAAGTTCTCGCGGAACTTGTCGCGCATCTGCGCGCCCTGGGTGCGGGTCGCGGCGATCGTGGTGTCGGAGATCATCGACAGGTTGTCGCCGAACATCGCGCCGCCGATCACCGCGCCGACCACCAGCGCACGATCCAGCCCGGAGGCTTCGGCGACGCCGAGTGCGATCGGCACGACGGCGGCGATCGTGCCCATCGACGTGCCGATCGCCAGCGAGATCAGCGCCGACAACACGAACAGGCCCGGCAGGATCAGCGGTGCGGGAATCGCCGACAGCCCGATCGACACCACCGCATCCACCGCGCCGATCGCGCTCGACACGTAGGCGAACGCGCCCGCCAGCAGGAAGATCAGGCACATCAGCACGATGTTGGGATCGCCCATGCCGCGCAGCAGGATGTCGCCGGCCTGCAGGCCGCGGCGATGCGCGATCCAGGCGGCGAGCGCCAGCGCGGGCAGGATCGCGACCGGCGCACGCAGCTGGTAGAACCCCATCGCCTCGCCCTGCGCGGTGAAGTACAGCCCGGCGCCGAAGAAGAGCGCGAGGAACAGCAGCAGCGGCGTCAGCGCGAGTGCGCTGGGGCGGACGGTCATGCGGAGGAATTCCGGAAAGGGCGATGCGTGTGCGCATTGTGCGCAGGACGCGTCGGCCCGTCATGACGACCGGCAGGATGGCCTGCAACAAAAACGGGACGCCGAAGCGTCCCGTTCTTCCATCGCCGCGTCGCCGCTGCACGGCGCGCGGGAGCGGCAAGCGGCCCTTACAGGCGCGCCGCGATCGCCTTGGCGAACGCCATCGTGTTGCCGGTGCCGCCGAGGTCCGGCGTCACGCCGTCCTTGGCATCGAGCGTGGCGACGATCGCCTTGCGCAGGCGCTCGGCCTGCTCGGGCAGCGCCAGATGGTCGAGCATCTGCGCCGCGGCGAGCAGCAGCGCGCAGGGGTTGGCGACGCCCTTGCCGGCGATGTCCGGCGCCGAGCCGTGCACGGCTTCGAAGATCGCCGCGTCGGTGCCGATGTTCGCGCCCGGGGCCAGGCCCAGACCGCCGACGAGGCCGGCGCACAGGTCGGAAATGATGTCGCCGAACAGGTTCGTCGTCACGATGATGTCGAACTGCTCGGGACGCATCACCAGCTGCATGCAGGTGTTGTCGACGATCATCTCGTTGGCTTCGATGTCCGGATATTCGGCCGCCACTTCGCGCGCGACCTTTAGGAACAGGCCCGAGGTGCTCTTGAGGATGTTGGCCTTGTGGACGATCGTGACCTTCTTGCGACCGGTCTTGCGCGCCAGCTCGAACGCGTAGCGCACGATGCGGTCCGAACCCTTGCGGGTGATGCGCGTGATCGAGACCGCGGTCTCGCCGTCGGCCGAGGTTTCCTGGCCTTCGCTGATGTACGAGCCTTCGGTGTTCTCGCGGATCGTGATGAGGTTCACGCCATCGGCGAAACGCGAGCGCGTGTTCGGGAACGAGGTCGCCGGACGCACGTTGGCGTAGAGATCGAACTGGCGACGCAGTTCCACGTTGATCGAGCTGAAACCGCCACCGACCGGCGTGGTCAGCGGGCTCTTGAGCGCGATCTTGTTGCGGCGGATCGATTCGAGCGTCGCGGCCGGCAGCAGTTCGCCGTGCTTCTCGAGCGCCATCAGGCCCGCGTCCGCGTCTTCATAGGTGAGGCCGAGCTGCATCGCGTCGAGCACGTGCAGCGTCGCGTCCATGATCTCCGGGCCGATGCCGTCGCCGCGGATGACCGTAATCGTGTGCGTCATGTGGGGTGGGATTCCGTGCGCAGGGACGACGCGCAATGCGCGGCGTCGGGTGAGGGGAAGACCCGCCCATTATGCCCGAGGCGCCTGCCCCGACCCAAACGCAGGCACACCGGAGCGCGATCGCGGCATCGCGAGCGACGCATTCAGCGCGCCTCGCAGACGCACTCAATCGTGTGCGTGGCTAGGCGGCGTCCCGGCGTCGCCCTGCTCCAAACGATCGAGGAAATCGACCGCGCGGCGCAGGTGCGGGATCACGATGCTGCCGCCGACGACGAGGCCCACCGAGAAGGTTTCGAACAGTTCTTCGCGTGTCGCGCCTGCCTCCTTGCACTGCGCCACGTGATAGCTGATGCAGTCGTCGCAGCGCAGCACCATCGACGCGACCAGGCCGAGCAGTTCCTTGGTCTTGAGATCGAGCGCGCCGGCCTGATAGGTCTGCGTGTCGAGCGCGAAGAAGCGGCGCACGACCTGGTTGGGCTCGGCCAGGATGCGCTCGTTCATGCGCTTGCGGAACGCGCTGAACTCGGCGACGCGGTCGGTCTCGTTGTCGCCGCTCATGCGCCCGCGCCCTGGATCAGCGGCAGGAAGCCGCCCTTGCGGTGCAGCGCCATCATGTCGTCGTAGCCACCCACATGGGTGTCGCCGACGAAGATCTGCGGCACGCTGGTACGACGCGCGCGCGTGACCATGCGTTCGCGTTCGGCGACGTCCAGATCGATGCGCACCTCGCGCCAGTCCAGCCCCTGACTCTTGAGAAAGGTCTTGGCGGCGACGCAGAAGCCGCAGATCGCACTGGTGTACATCACGATCTCCGGCGCGGCGCCGGACGATGCGGTAGTGGGGGAATCGAGGGTCACGGCAGTCTCCGGAAACTTGTCGGGCGATTGTCGGTCAGATGGGGGTGCGGCGCCGTGTTTTCCATGCGGCGCCACGTACCGTCGCCTTAACATGGCATTCATGCCCTCCGCGCATGCCACCGGCATGCTGCACCTTCGCCGCCTGAACCGAACGAGCCGATGCGCCGAACCCAGACGCCCCACCGCCCTGCCCGCTTCGCCCTGCTGCCGCCGATCGCGGCGCTGGTGCTGGCGACGGCCGCGGTGCGCGCGCCGGCGCAGGACACGCGCCTGCCGGACATCGGTTCGTCCGCCGGCACCGTGCTCAGTCCGGCGAAGCAGTCCGAATACGGCCAGATGCTGCTGGCACAGCTGCGCCACTACAACTACGTACTCGAGGATCCGCTGGTCGATGGCTGGCTGCGCACCACCGGCAACCGCCTCGCCTCGTCGAGCGACCAGCCGCAGCAGCCCTTCACGTTCTTCATGATGCGCGACCGCAGCATCAACGCATTCGCGACCCTCGGCGGCTACATCGGGATGAACGCCGGCCTGGTGCTGGCGGCCGAGACCGAGGACGAAGTCGCCGCGGTGCTCGCGCACGAAGTCGCGCACGTCACCCAGTCGCACGTCCTGCGCGGCGTCGAGCGCGCGCAACGCGACCAGGTGCCGATGCTGCTGGCGATGCTCGGCGCGATCGCGGTCGCCTCGCAGAGCGGCAGCAATTCGTCCGACGACGCGGCGATGGCGGTCATTGCAGGTGCGCAGGGTCTCGCGATCCAGCGTCAGATCGATTACACGCGTTCCAACGAATCCGAAGCCGACCGGCTCGGCATCCGCACGCTGTCGCGCGCCGGTTATGACCCCGAAAGCATGGCTTCGATGTTCGAGCGCATGCAGGCGGTCTCGCGCACCAACCAGGGCGGCGATCGCGAACGTGTGCCCGATTACCTCCGCACGCACCCCGTCACCACCACGCGCATCAGCGAGGCGCGCGACCGCGCCGAGCGCATGGACCGCGACACCGTGCAGGTCACGACCTCGACACCCGAGGGCACGCGTACCGAACGCGTGCCGGTGAGCCCCGGCGCCAAGGCGCCTGCGCGCGGGTTCGGCAATCCGATGTTGCCGGTGGATCTGCGTCTGCCGGCGAATGCGCTGTCGGGCGTCGACGGCACGGCGTTCGGCTGGGCGCGCGAACGCCTGCGGGTGCTCAGCGCCAACACGCCCGCGCAGGCGGTGCGCGAGTACGAGGCCATGCGCCGCAACGGCACGCTGACCGATGCACAGCGTTATGGCCTGGCCGTCGCTCGGCAGCGGCTCAACGAACTCGATGCCGCAGGCAAGGCGTTCGGCGAACTGCTGGCCGAGTATCCGGGCGATGTCTGGCTGACGCTGGGTGTGGCCGAGACCGACGCGCGCGCCGGCCGGATCGCGGCCGCCGACCAGCGCTTCGAGACCCTGATCGACCGCATGCCGCGCCATCCGGCGGTGGTGCTGACCTATGCGGCTGCATTGGCCGAGCGGAATACGCCCGAAGCCGGGCTGCGCGCGCAGGCGATCCTGCGACCGCTGCTGAATTCCTCCGGTGGCGACCCGGCCTTCCAGCGCGCCTTCGCCCGGGCCAGCGAGACCGCCGGCGATCCGGTCCGCGCCGGCGAGGCTTGGGCCGAAGCCGCGGTGCTCGGCGGCCGCCCGGAGCAGGCGCTGATCCAGCTCAATACGCTGAAGAAGCGCGAGGATCTGGACTATTACGCCCGCACCCGCATCGATGCGCGGATCGCGTCGATCACCCCGACGGTGCTGGAGCTGCGGCGCCAGGGCATCCGGGACGAGGATCTGCGGCGGCGCTGAGTCGAGGGTTGTTGATCGGCGGGATCGACTGATTCTTGTCCTGCCCTACCCATGCGCGATGCGCGGCGACCCCCGGATCAGGTCCGGGCAGGCTTTCTCCCGGAGGGAGAGGTGTCGGCCTCCTGCGACATCGCCTGACCGCGCCGCATGACACCGGGCCGCGTCTGTCGCCAAACCGTCACAAAACTGTCGTGTAATGGCGCCATCCCACCGGCGCTATGGACCGATCCATGCAGAAACGCATCCTCATCGTCGATGACGAACCGGCGATCCGCGACATGGTCGCCTTTGCCTTGCGCAAGGGCGAGTTCGAGCCGATGCACGCCGGCGACGCGCGTGAGGCACAGTCGGCGATCGTCGACCGCGTGCCGGACCTGATCCTGCTCGACTGGATGCTGCCCGGGACCAGCGGTCTGGAACTGGCGCGCCGCTGGCGCAAGGACGCCCTGACCCGCGACATCCCGATCATCATGCTCACCGCCCGCGGCGAGGAGAACGACCGTGTCGGCGGCCTCGAAGCCGGCGTCGACGACTACGTGGTCAAGCCGTTTTCGGCGCGCGAGCTGCTGGCCCGCATCCGCGCGGTCATGCGCCGCGCCCGCGACGATGACGAGGACGGCAGCGTCACGGTCGGCGCCCTGCGCATCGACGGCGCCGCGCACCGGGTCTTCGCCAGCGACGCGCCGGTGACGATCGGCCCGACCGAATACCGCCTGCTGCACTTCTTCATGACCCACCCAGAACGCGTCTACAGCCGCTCGCAGCTGCTCGACCACGTCTGGGGCGGCAGCGTCTACGTCGAGGAGCGCACGGTCGACGTGCATATCCGCCGCCTGCGCAAGACGCTGGAGCCGAGTGCGCTCGATGGCATGGTGCAGACGGTGCGGGGGTCGGGGTACCGGTTCTCGGCGTCGGTCTGACGCGACGCGCGCCGCGCCCTGCTTTTGATCTTCGCGACGCCGCACTGCGCATCGAACACCCGGAGGGCGGCGGGCATGGATGCCCGCCGTTTTCCGACCGAGCCAGGATGGCGAGTCGGAAAATGCCGGAACGAACGACTGGCCGGGTTCGCTCCGTCGGGGCTGGCCTTTTTCTTTGGTTCCGTTTCTTTGACTCGCATCTTCGATACTCGCCCCTTCGGGGCCGGCTGCGCCGTTCGCACTGCGTGCGTGGGGCCAGCAGAAGAAATGAACCCGCTCGCCGCAAGGCGAGTGGAAGCGTTTGACTTTGCTCCTCTCGCCGGAGGCACAAGCAAACACCAGATCAAACGCTTTCGTCCGCTGGCGCGGCCGAGTTCATTTCTTTTGGTGGACCCCAAAAGAAACGGAACCAAAGAAAAACGTCTCCCCGACAGGTCCGAAGCCCGCGGCTTGTCGTGCACCGGGATTTTCCGACTCGGCATCCTGCCTCGGTCGGAAAACGCCGCCCATCCATGGGCGGCGCCCTCCGGGTTGGCGATTTGTACGGGCGATCTGTTTTAGGTGACTGCAACAACCGCAGCAACAGCAAACCAGCAACACCCTCGACATCCTGATTTCTTACGCCAACCTGTCACCTGACATTGCCTAGACTCAACGACATGCCACCCCGCATCCATGCTGCCTGGACCCGCACGCTGCTGCAGCTCGTGGCCGTGCTCGGCGTGGCGGCAGTACTGGGCGCGCTGGCTGGCCATATCTGGATGGCGCTGGCGGTCGCGGCACTCGGGGTGCTGGCCTGGCACTACTGGAAACTCTACGACCTGCTGACGCGGCTGACCTCGCGCAGCCGTGTGCCACCGCCGGAGGGAGATGGCGTGTGGCAGGAGACGGATCGCATGCTGCACCGGGGACAACAGGACATGCGCGCGCGCAAGCGGCGGTTGATTGGGATGCTGCGCGCGTACCGCGCGGTGGCGGCGGCGTTGCCGGATGCAGTGGTGGTGGTCGATCGCAACAGCCAGCGCATCCAGTGGTTCAACCGTGCGGCGACCAGTCTGCTGGGCCTGCAGATGCCGCGCGACGTCGGCAAGCCGGTCGGCGACACGCTGCAGCCGCTGCCGGTCGCGCACTGGCTGGCGCAGGGGCGACGCGCGGAGCCGATGCTCGATGTGCCGTCGCCGCACTCCTCGGGCACGCGCCTCGAACTGCGCCTGATCCCCTACTCCGACGATCTGTGGCTGCTGCTCGCCCGCGACGTCACCCGGATCATGAAGCTCGAACAGATGCGCCGGGACTTCGTGGCCAACGTCTCGCATGAACTGCGCACGCCGCTGACCGTGGTGCACGGCTATCTCGACATGCTCGATCCGGCCGAGCAGCCGGAATGGGCACCGATGCTGGCCGAGATGCAGAACCAGTCGCAGCGCATGACCCAGCTGGTCGAGGATCTGCTCACGCTGTCGCGTCTCGAAGCGCAGGAAGGCGTCGGCGACGAGAGCGTGTCGATGGCCTCGATGCTGGCCACCTTGCGGCGCGAACTCGAAGTGCTGAGCCAGGGCCGGCACACGATCGCGGTCGAGGACACCTCGCCGACCGATCTCGTCGGCTCGACCCGCGAACTGCACAGCGCGTTCTCCAACCTCGTCAGCAATGCGGTGCGTTACACGCCGGCCGGTGGCCGCATCACGATCCGCTACGCACCGCTAGCGAACGGCGGCGTCGCGCTGTCGGTCGAGGACACCGGCTACGGCATTCCGGCCGCGCATCTGCCGCGCATCACCGAACGCTTCTATCGTGTGTCGACCAGCCGTTCGCGCGAATCCGGCGGCACCGGCCTCGGCCTCGCCATCGTCAAGCACGTGTTGCATCTGCACCAGGCGCGGCTCGAGATCGAGAGCGAGGTTGGCGCCGGCAGTCGTTTCGCCTGCCATTTCACCGCCGAGCGCGTCCGCGCTCGCGACACCCAGTACTTCGGAGCCACCGCATGAGTGCCGCCCGTCCTCGCGTGCAGAAAGCCGCGAAATCCGCCCGTGGGGCCGAGCCCGTCGACGCGTCGAGCGAGCCGGTCGATCCGCTGCGCGATCCGGCGCTGTACCTCAACCGCGAGCTGTCGCAGCTGGACTTCAACTTCCGCGTGCTGGCGCAGGCGCAGGACGAATCGGTGCCGCTGCTCGAGCGTCTGAAGTATCTGTGCATCGCCTGCACCAACCTCGACGAGTTCTTCGAGATCCGCGCCGCGACGATGCATCACGCGCAGGACTTCGGCGTGCCGCTGCCGCCCGACGGGCTGACGCCGGCGACCGTGCTCAAGCGCATCCACGAGCGCACCGCGCAGCTGGTCGAGGCGCAGTACTCGTGCTGGAACCAGGTGCTGCGCCCGGCGATGTCCGAGGCCGGCGTGCGCGTGCTGGGCCGCGAGCAGTGGACCGCGCGGCAGACGCGCTGGCTGCGCGCCTACTTCCGTGACGAGGTGATGCCGGTGCTGTCGCCGCTGGGCCTCGATCCCGCGCATCCGTTTCCGAAGATCCTCAACAAGTCGCTCAACATCGTCGTCGTGCTCAAGGGCAAGGACGCGTTCGGACGCGTGGGCAACCTCGCCATCGTGCGCGCGCCGCGCTCGTTGCCGCGCATCATCCAGTTGCCCGAGAGCATCTCCGGCGGCGAATACGACTTCGTGTTCCTGTCGTCGGTGCTCTCGGAGTTCGTGCACGAGCTGTTCCCCGGCATGGACGTCAAGGGCGCCTACCAGTTCCGCGTGACCCGCAATTCGGAACTGATCGTCGACGACGAGGAAGTCGAGAATCTCGCCCTCGCGCTGCGCGACGAACTCGCCGGCCGCGGCTATCTGCGCGCGATGCGGCTGGAGATCTCGGCCAAGTGTCCCAAGCCGATCGTGCGCACGCTGCTGCAGAATTTCGATCTGCCCGAGAACGCGGTCTACCGCATCGACGGCCCGGTGAACCTCAACCGCATCAGCCAGATCTTCGATCTGGTGCAGCGCCCCGACCTCAAGTTTCCGACGTTCCAGCAGCGGCTGCCCAAGGGCACCGACGCGATGTTCGAGCTCATCGCCGACGGCGACATCCTCCTGCACCACCCCTTCGATTCCTTCGCGCCGGTGCTGGAGCTGATCAAGCAGGCGGCCGAAGACCCGAACGTACTGGCGATCAAGCAGACGCTCTACCGCACCGGCAAAGACTCGGGGATCGTCGAGCATCTGATCCAGGCCGCGCGCAACGGCAAGGACGTGACCGTCGTCGTCGAGCTGCGCGCGCGCTTCGACGAGGAAGCCAACCTCGGCCTCGCCGACCGGCTGCAGGAGGCCGGCGTGCAGGTGGTCTACGGCGTGGTCGGCTATAAGACCCACGCCAAGATGCTGCTCGTCGTGCGCCGCGAAGGCCGCAAGCTGCGCCGCTACGTGCATCTGGGCACCGGCAACTACCACGCCGGCACCGCGCGCGTGTACACCGACTTCGGTCTGCTGACGACCGATCCCGACATCGGCAACGACGTGCACCTGCTGTTCCAGCAGATGTCGGGCCTGGCGCCGGCGATCGGGCTCAAGCGTCTGCTGCAGTCGCCTTTCACACTGCATGCCGGGGTGATCGCGCGCATCGAACGCGAAACCGCGCACGCGAAGGCCGGGCGTCCGGGGCGCATCGTCGCCAAGATGAACGCTCTCAACGAGCCGCAGGTCATGCGTGCGCTGTACGTCGCCTCGCAGGCCGGCGTGCAGATCGACCTGATCATCCGCGGCGCCTGCGCGCTGCGCCCCGGCGTGCCGGGCGTGTCGGACAACATCCGCGTGCGCTCGATCGTCGGTCGCTTCCTCGAGCATCACCGCGTGTACTGGTTCGCCAATGACGGCGAACCCGACCTGTTCTGCGCCAGCGCCGATTGGCTGGAACGCAATCTGCTGCGACGCGTGGAGACGGGCTTTCCGATTCTCGATCCGGACATCGCGGTGCGCGTGCGCAGCGAGTCGCTCGACAACTACCTGGCCGACAATCTCAACGCCTGGGAACTGCGCGAGGACGGCACCTACGTCAAGGTCGTGCCGGACGGCGACACGATGCCGCATTCGGCGCAAGGCTGGCTGCTCGCACATCTGTGCGGCTGAGCGGGTGGCGCGGCATGCATTAACATGCCCGCTCCCCCAACGCCGTCGGTGCGACCTGCGCCGCGGCATCCAGGAATGCCATGACCGGTCATGACACGCTCGCGCTCGCCGAGGCACTGACGGTACCGCTCGAGGACGGCGAGATGCTCGCCGCGATCGACCTGGGCTCCAACAGTTTCCATATGGTGGTGGCCCGCTACACGCTGGGCCAGCTGCGCGTCGTCGACCGCCTGCGCGAAACCGTGCGCATGGCCGAGGGCCTCGATTCACGCGGCGGACTCAATGCCGACGTGCGCCAGCGTGCGCTGCAATGCCTGTCGCGTTTCGGCCAGCGCATCCGCGACATCCCGCCGCAGCGCGTACGTGCGCTGGCCACCAACACCGTGCGCCGGCTGGCGGCGCCGCAAGCCTTCCTGGTACCGGCGGAGACGGCGCTGGGCCATGCGATCGAAGTGATCTCGGGCCGCGAGGAAGCACGCCTGATCTATCTCGGCGTGTCGCACGCGCAGCCGCCCAAACCCGGACAACGGCGCCTCGTCATCGACATCGGCGGCGGTTCGACCGAATGCATCATCGGCAGCGGCTTCGACGCGCTGGAGCGCGAAAGCCTGCAGATCGGCTGCGTCGCCAGCACGCGGCGGTTCTTCCCCGGCGGCAAGCTGTCGAAGAAGCGCTGGCGCGAAGCGCTGGCGGAAGTGGCCGCGGAATTCCAGCAGTTCGCCAGCACCTACCGCGCGCTCGGCTGGCAGGAAGTGGTCGGCGCCTCGGGCACCAACAAGGCCATCGGCGAGATCTGCGCGGCGATGAAGCTGACCAAGGGCGCGGTGACCGCGCAGGCGCTGCCGATCGTGCGCGACACGTTGCTGCAGGCGGGCCACATCGATGCGATCAACCTGCCCGGGCTGTCCGATGATCGCCGGCCGATCATCGCCGGCGGCGTGCTGGTGCTCGAAGCGGCGTTCCAGGTGCTCGGCATCGAGCGCATGCAGGTCAGCAAGGCCGCGATGCGCGAAGGCGTGCTGCGCGACATGCTCGGCCGCGGCGGCAGCGACGATCCGCGCGAGAGCTCGATCGCCGCACTGGAGCAGCGCTACGGCATCGACCAGGCGCAGGCCACGCGCGTGGAAACGACGGCGCTGCGGCTGTTCGACCAGGTCGCGCGCAGCTGGAGCCTCGACGGCGACGATCTGCGCATGCTGGCCTGGGCCGCGCGCGTGCACGAGCTGGGCCTGGTGATCGCGCACAGCCAGTACCACGTGCACGGCGCCTACGTGCTCGAACATTCCGACATCGCCGGCTTCTCGCGCCAGGAACAGCAGTTCCTCGCGACGCTGGTGCGCTGCCAGCGGCGCAAGGTCGGGAAGTCCACGTTCGAGGCGCTGCCCGATCGTCTGCTGCAACAGGCGCGTCGCACCGCCGCCCTGCTCCGCATCGCGGTGCTGCTGCATCGCAGCCACGAGGCCGACGAGATTCCGCGCCTGCAGGCGACCGCCGACGGCCCGCTGCTGCGCCTGAGCCTGCCGCGCCAGTGGCTCGATGCGCGGCCGCTGCTGCGCACCGATCTCGAAGGCGAACCCGACGACATGGCGGCACTGGGAATCACGCTGGCGCTCACGGCGGACTGATATCGCGCTGCCGACCTGTGGGAGCGCGCTCGCGCGCGATCCGGCGCCTCCGGCCACGCTGTCACCGAAGCGTCAAACCCCGGTCATCGAAGCGGCATCGTCCGTCCGCAAGCTGCGCACAACCAGCGACCGGACCGAACGATGCGCTACGCGATCGTCACCGACACGTACCCGCCCGACATCAACGGCGTGGCCCTGACGCTGCAATCCTACGTCCGCGGTCTGCGCGCACGCGGACACGCGGTCGAGGTGATCCGCCCGGCCCGCGCCGGCGAACCGCCGGGGGCCGATGCACAGTCGCTGCGCATCCGTGGTCTGCGGGTGCCGCGCTATCCTGGGCTGCGCCTCGCGCTGCCCGCCGGACAACGCCTGCGTACCCGCTGGCGCGCCGCGCGGCCCGACGCGATCTACGTCGCCACCGAAGGCCCGCTGGGCTGGTCGGCGCTCAATGCTGCGCAGGCGCTGGACATTCCGGTCGTCACCGCATTGCACACCCGCTTCGACCTCTACATGGGCGCGTATGGCGTGCCGTGGCTGCAGCCGGCGGCGCTGTCGTGGATGCGCCGCTTCCATGCCCGCGCCGATGCCACGCTCGTCGCCACGCAGGCACTGGCCGTCGAACTGCGCGAGGCCGGCATCGGCCATCCGGTCGTGCTGTCGCGCGCGGTCGATTGCGCGCAGTTCGATCCGGCGCGGCGCGACGCGGACCTGCGCGCGCAATGGGGCGTCGACGAAGACGGCCTCGTCGCGATCCACGTCGGCCGCATCGCCGCCGAGAAGAATCTCGGCCTCGCGGTGCGCGCGTTCCGCGCCCTGCAGGCCGAGCGCCCCGATGCACGCATGGTGTTCGTCGGCGACGGCCCGGAGCGCAGCGCACTGCAGTCCGCGAATCCCGATTTCATCTTCAGCGGCGCGCAGCGCGGCGACGATCTCGGCCGGCACTTCGCCAGTGCCGACCTGTTCCTGTTCCCCAGCCGCAGCGAGACCTTCGGCAACGTGGTGCTCGAATCGATGGCCTGCGGCGTGCCGCAGGTCGCCTTCGACCACGGCGCGGCGACCGAACACCTGTGCGACGGCGTCCAGGGCGCGCGGATCGCAGGTGACGATGAAGACGCGTTCGTCACCGCTGCGGTCGCGCTTGCGCAGAACCCGTCGGCGCGCCGCGCGATGGGACTCGCCGGTCGCGACGCCATGCGACGACTGACGCCTGCGCACGTCGCCGACGATCTCGACGCGCTGCTGTCCGGCCTGCGCGGCGGCGCGCCCGATACGCGCACACCGCTTCCCGCTCCGACCGATGCCGAGGATGCCGATGCACGCGCCGCCGCGTAGCCGACTGCTCCACCACGACACGGGCTGGTGCCTGCGCGCCAACCGGGCCTGCACGCGGCTGGGGATCCGCCGCTACTTCTCCACCGTCAGCCGCCTCGGCGACGGCGTGTTCTGGTATCTGCTGATGGCCGCGCTGGTGCTGATCGACGGCTTCGACGGCCTGGTCGCCGCAACGCACATGGCCGCCACCGGCGCGGTCGCGCTGCTGCTCTACAAATCCCTCAAGCGCTGGACGAAACGCCCCCGCCCCTTCGCCGCCGACGGCCGCATCCGCGCCTGGGTCGCCCCGCTCGACGAATTCAGTTTTCCGTCCGGACACACGCTGCACGCGGTATCGTTTTCGATCGTCGCGGTGGCGTGGTATCCGATGCTCGCCGGCGTGCTGGTGCCATTCGCAGCAAGTGTGGCGGTGTCGCGGGTGGTGCTCGGCCTGCACTATCCGAGTGATGTACTGGCGGCGACGGCGATCGGCAGTGCGCTCGGCGCCACTTCGCTCTGGGCGGGTGGTGTCATCTGATCCGACTTGATATTGACGAAGCATCGATCCGCTTTTCGCTTTTCGCTCTCCGGATCGGCGCCGTTCTGCCCGCAGACCCGTAGGGCGCCGCACATGGATGTGCGGCGTTTTTCGACCGAGCCAGGATGACGAGTCGAAAAATCCCGGAACGAACAACCCGCCATGACGCTGTGATCGGGGCTGGCCCTTTTCTTTGGTTCCGTTTCTTTGACTCGCATCTTCGATGCTCGCCCCTCCGGGGCCGGCTGCGCCGTTCGCACTACGTGCGTGGGGCCAGCAAAAGAAATGAACCCGCTCGCCGCAAGGCGAGTGGAAGCGTCTGACTTTGCTTCTCTCGACAGACGAACAAGTAAACGCGCAGATCAAACGCTTTCGTCCGCTGACGCGGCCGAGTTCATTTCTTTTGGTAGACGCCAAAAGAAACGGAACCAAAGAAAAACGTCTCCCCGACACGTCCACAGCCCGCGGCTTGTCGTGCACAGGGATTTTCCGACTCGGCATCCTGCCTCGGTCGGAAAACGCCGCACGTCCTGTGCGGCGCCCTCCGGGTGAGTGACTACCGCAACGGCGGATCGGAGATCAGAAGCAGATTTCTCGCGCGATTGACGCTGGAGCGAGCGCTAAGCGATCGAATCAAACGACGACAGCACCGCCCGCGCCAGCGCCGGCCGCGCCTGCCCCACCCAGTCCCGATCATTGTCGACCTGCGCGTCCAAACGCGCGGCCTCAAGCGCCTCCACATCGAGATCGGCGATCGCCCAGACATCCGCGTTGCCGGTCTCGACCAAGACCCCGCCTGCCGGAAATCCCGCATCCATCGGCGCGAACAGACCGGCGCTGCCGGTGTTGACGTCGAGGATCGGCGTCCAAGGCGCGTCGCCCGCCGTCACCGACTGGGCGACAAAGCAGCGGTTCTCGAGCGCTCTCGCGAGGCAGCCGACACGCACGCGGGTCGCGCCGGCGGCGGTGTCGGTGCAACTGGGGACCAGCAGCAGGCGTGCACCGGCGTCCCACTGCGTGCGGGCCGGCAGCGGGAACTCGATGTCGTAGCAGATGGCAATGCCGACACGCACGCCGCCCAGATCGAAGACCTTCAGCGCGTCGCCGGGTTCGATCACACCGGTCTTCTTCTCGAAGCCGGTCAGCTGCAGCTTGTCCTGCCAGCCGTGTCCGCCGTCGGGCGATAAGATGTCACTGCGGTTGCGGTAGCGGCCGCCGCCGATGTCGACGAGGAAGGAGCCGGCGACGATGTGCATGCCGGTGTCCCGCGCCAGACCGGCGAACAGCGTGAGCCAGTGGTCGCGGTAGCGCTGCACTGCCGCCAGCGAGGCAAGCGTGTCGCTGCGCACGCTATCGTCGAAGGTCGCGGCCAGTTCCAGTGCGAGGTATTCGGGCAGCACGGCGACCTGTGCGCCCTGCGCGGCGGCGTCGCCGAGCAGCCGGCGCTGGTGCGCCGCGAAGGCGTCGAAATCTGGCGGCATGCCGATGGCGTAGCGCGCGGCGGCCACCCTCATGCGCTGGCCTCCAGCGGCCGGGTCCAGAACGTCATCGGGTGCGCCACGTCGCCGACATCACGCTCGTCCCAGCGCAGCAGCATGGTCATGCCCGGCTGCCGCACGTAGCCGCGCTTGTGCCAGAACACCTCGTTGTCGTGGTGATCGGCGGGCCGACGCGGATCGTCCTCGGCGCGATCGACGGCGGCGAAGGCGGTCATGTCGAAGCCACCGAGCGCGCGCGCGTGGGCCTCGCGCAGAGCGAAGAATCGATGCCCGATGCCGTGCCCGCGCCACTGCGGCAGCAGCACCGACTCGCCGAAATAGAACACGCGGTCGACGGCGACATCCTGATCGACGAACGGCGCCTGGAACTCGGCGGTGTCATCGGCCAGAGGCAGACCGGTCGACGCGCCGACGATCGTGTCGCCGTCGAAGGCCAGCACGAACACGCTGCGCGGCGAGCGCGCGTATGCGGCCAGATAGTCGCGTTCGTAGTCGGCATCGCCCGCGTAGAGATACGGCCAGTCGTGGAAGACGGTCATGCGCAGCCGGGCGACTGCATCGAGCCAGGGCTGCATCGCAGCGCCCGACAGCGCGCGCACGGTGGGAACGGAAGACGTCATGCCCGAAGTCTGGCATGCGCGCAGTGGGCGTTTCGTATGCAACACGGAACGCAGCGTGGCCGCAGGCATCCCTGTGGCCACGTGCGCACGACAGCGGGATCAGCGCGGCGGCAGAGGCGGCGGTGCCACCGTCGGCGTGGCGGCGACCTGGTACCAGTCGACCCGGCGCGTCACCAGCATGATCGCCGCGAGGATCGCGAACAGCAGGCCCGCACCCAGCACCAGCGCGTTGTCCTCCGAAACCAGCAGGCCGTACAGCGCGGCGTAGAGCAGGCCCAGACCGGCCGCGAACCCCACACCGCGCACGCGGCTGCGCAGCACCGCGCTCAGGTACACGCCGATCAGGCCGATGCAGGCGCCACTCGCGGCGAGGTAGGCCCAGTCGAAGGCGATGTGTTCCGACAGGCCGAGCAGCAGCAGGAAGAAGATCGCCAGCGCCAGGCCGACAAGGCCGTACTGGATCGGATGGATGCGCAGTCCCCGCAGCATTTCGAACATGAAGAACGCGGTGAAGGTCAGCAGCACGAACACGATGCCGTATTTGCTGGCGCGGTCGGCCCGGGTATAAGCGTCCACCGGGTCGACCAGTGAAATGCCGAGCACGTCGACGCCGGCATCGCCATGGCCGCGCAGCAGCGATGCGGTGCCGGATTCGGCCCGCGTGCCGTTGCGGTACTGCAGCTGCGCATCGCTGGCCAGCGAGGAGACCGCCCACTCGGCGTGGAAGCCGCTGCTGGAAACCTCACGGGTGCGCGGCAGGAAGCGGCCGTTGAACTGCGGATGCGGCCATGGCGAATCGAGCGCCACCCGGTTTTCGTCCGCCAGCGGCACCACTGCCAGCGTCTCGGCGCCGGTCAGTTCGAAGTCCAGCACCGTGCGCAGCCGCAGCGGCGCGCCGGCGAGTGCGGGCCGCGTCAGCAGACCGTGTACACCGCTGCCGCCATCGCTGCCCGCGCCCTGATGCAGCACGACGCCGGCGCCGTCGACCCGCAGACGCGGCGTGCCACGCAAACCGCGCACGTCGGCCACGGTGTAGCCGATCCAGGGCGTGCCGATCTTCCGCGGCGGCAATCCCTCGGCGTCTTCGGGGATCCGCACATCGAAATCCGCCGACAGCTGGCCGCCGAGTGCATACATGCGCACGTCGTGCAGGCCGAGCTGGCGCAGGTACGGCGACATGGTGCCGGTCATCTCCATGGTCTTCGGGAAGAACGTCCAGGCGCCGCTGCGGTCACGCCAGACGCGGCCGGTCGGCCGGCCCCGGTCATCGGTCTGTTCCACTTCGACGCGCTCGGTGTAGGGCACGACGAGCACCGGCGCGCTCAGCGTCTGGGCGCCCGCCTCGCTCGAGGCGATGCGCGCGACCGCGGCGGCGCGGTGCTGTTCGCGGTCCTGGATCACCACGCGGATCAGCACCAGCGGTATCAGGATCGCCAGGCTCAGCCCGGCGATGATCAGGATCTTCAGCATCAGTCGCATCGCGACGCTCCGTATTGGGATGCGCGCAGACTGCGCCGCCCACGTGTGGGCACGCGGGCGGCTGTGTGAAGCGGACAAGAAGTCTCAGCCGGTGGCCGACAGCGGCAGCTCGACGATCGCGCACGTGCCGCCGCCGTCGCGTTGCGCCAGCCGTACGGCGCCGCCATGCAACGTCGCGACCTCGGCGGCGAACGCCAGTCCCAGTCCGCTACTGCGGCTGCGTCCGCCGGGACGTGGCAACGAGAAGAAGCGCTCGAACACACGCGGCAGGGCGTAGTCCGGCACGCCGGGGCCGCGATCGGCGACGACGATCCGCAGCTGCGCGCCGTCGTGGCGTGCCGTGACGTCGACCACGCCGTCGGCAGGCGAGAAGTCGCAGGCGTTGTCGACGAGGTTCGACAGCAGTTGCCGCAACAGGAAGGCGTCGCCGCGGATGTGCAGGCCCGACGCGTCTCCGGTGTCCACCCGCAGCTGCACGCCGCGATCGGCGAACGGCGCGACGGCCGCGTCGATCAGAGTGCGCACGTCGATGTCGGCCGGCTGCTCGATCCGCTGGCGATGTTCGACCGCGGCCAGCGCCAGCAGTTTGTCGATCATCTGCGCCATGCGCTCGCTCTGTTCGCGCACGCTGGTGGCGAAGCGCGCGCGGTCGGCATCGGGCAAGGGCGATTCGAGCAGCTCGGACGCGCCGCGCACGGCCGCCAGCGGCGCTTTGAGTTCGTGGGTCAGCGCATGCACGTAGCGCTCGACGTACTGCTTGCCCTCCAGGCGCTCGCGCATGGTTTCCAGCGCGCGGCCGAGATCGGCGAATTCGCCGGCCGAATCGGGCAGCGTCGCGCGCTCGCCGGCGGTCACCTTGTCGGCATACCGGCGCAGACCGCCGAGCTGGCGCGACAGCCACCACGCCGCGAGCAGACCGACCGCCAGCGCTGTGCCAAGCAGCAGAAACCCCCAGCGCAGGATCGTGCGTTCGCTGCGGGCGATGAAGGGGGCGATCGCGCTGTTGGGCTTGGCGACCGTGAGCACGCCGACGACGCGGTTGCCGTCGCGGATGGGCGCGGCGACGTGCATCACCGACGTGCTGTCGTCGGCCGGATCGGTCCGCGTGGAGCGCGCGCCGTATTGGCCACGGAGCGTAAGCAGCACGTCGTTCCAGCGCGAGTAGTCGCGGCCCAGGTCGCGACCGGCGGAGTCGAACACCACGATGCCGTCGGCGTTCGTGACGTAGACGCGGTACTCCGCCTGCGTCTTGCGGAAGCCCCAGATGTTGCCGCCGATGTCGCGTTCGCGCAGCGCGCGCACGCGGGTGGCGAACCGACCGTCGTCGATGCGCCCGGCGAGGAAATCGTCGGTCGCCAGTTCGGCGAGCACGTTGGCGGTGTCGGCCAGCGTGTCTTCCATCGCCTGGCGCACACCCGGCTTGATCTCCTGGGTGAAGACGCGCATCAGCAGGAACGCCGCGAGCGCGACGATCAGGAAGTAGCCCAGCAGGATCCGCAGCCCGATGCGCACGTCAGTCCAGATCCAGCGAATAGCCGATGCCGCGATGCGTGCGCAGCGGATCGGACCCGGGCGCGACCGCGCGCAATTTGCCGCGCACGGTCTTCACGTGGGTGTCGACGGTGCGGTCCCCGCTGTCGAGCGCGTCGCCCCAGACCCGCTCCATCAACTGCATGCGCGACAGCACCGCGCCCGGCCGGGCCAGCAGCGCGGCCAGCAGGCCGTACTCGTAGCGCGTGAGGTCGAGCGCATGGCCGTGATAGCGGATGCGCCGGCCTTCCGCGTCGTGCGCGAACGCACCACTGCGCGTCGCCTCGCCGCTCACCGTGTCGGGCGCGCGACGCAGGACCACCCGCACACGCGCCACCAGCTCGCGCAGCGAAAAGGGTTTGGCGATGTAGTCGTCGGCGCCGAGATCGAAACCGAGGACGCGGTCCGATTCCGCCGCCTGCGCGGTCAGGAAGATCACCGGCAGCGGCGCGTGTCGGCGCAGTTCACCGCACAGCGCGAAGCCGCTGATGTCCGGCAGGCCGACATCGAGGATCGACAGATCGAATGCGGTGTCGACGACGGCCGCCCGCGCCTGTTGCCCGTCGAGACAGTGGCGCACCGTGTGGCCGTCGGCCTGCAGCGCATAGACCACGGTCTCGGCGATCGCGATTTCGTCCTCGACCAGCAGGATGGCGCTCATGGAATCCACGACGTCGGAAGTCGCCGAATCCTAACCTGCGCCGCCGATCTGCCCACGCGCAGCCGGCGCGTTCGCAACGAACCGTCAGTCCGCTTGCGGTCCCGGGTACGCTGTCGCGATGAATTACCAACATGCCTTCCATGCCGGCAACCACGCCGACGTCCTCAAGCACCTCGTGGTCCTCGCGATCTGCGATGCGCTGACGGCGAAGCCCGCGCCCTGCTTCGCGCTCGACACCCACGCGGGCGGTGGCGTCTATCGCCTGCGCGAGGAGCGTGCCCGGCGCACCGGCGAGGCCGACGACGGCATCAGCCTGCTGCTGGCGACCGCGCCGAAGCAGCCGCTGGTCGCGCGCTATCTGGCGGCCGTCAACGCCTGCCGGGCCGAGCACGGCGCCGATGCCTATCCCGGTTCTCCGTGGTTGCTGGCGCACGCATTGCGCGAGCAGGACCGCATCGCCTGCTTCGAGACCGAACCGGCGGCCGCGGGTGCGCTGCGCCGGGCCCTGGGCGCCGACCCGCGCGTCGCGATCCATTCGGGCGACGGCTACGCGGCATTCAAATCGCTGCTGCCGCCGAAGATCGGCGACCAGCGGTTCAACCGCGGCCTGGTGCTGGTCGACCCACCCTACGAGGCGCAGGCGGCCGAGTTCGAGATCGCCCTCAAGGCGATGCGCGAGGGGCTGACGCGCTGGCCGCAGGGCATCCAGATGCTGTGGTATCCGATCAAGCAGCGCCGCACGCTGACGCCCTTTCTGCGCTCGGCCGCCAAGCTGCAGACCAAATCCTCGCTGCTGGTCGAACTGCTGGTCCGCGCCGACGACTCGCCATTGCGCATGAACGGCAGCGGCCTGCTGATCCTCGATCCGCCGTGGCAGCTGGCGACCGCGCTCGCCCCCGCGCTCGACGCCCTGAAGGGCGCGATCGGCGAGGCCGGCGCCGACACCCGCCTGCACTGGCTGCGCGAGCCGGCCTGAACGCTGCACGTCGACCTGCCGGATGAATGGGGAAACTTCGCGCAACCGGCGCGACCCCTTCACGGTTCGTGAATAGACGGTCCGGGTAAGGTCAGGCAAATCCGTTCACACATGACTTTCGATGACCGCACGCAACCGACTTCCCCCGTGGCACGAGGAGATCCGCCTCGCCAATGGTCGCCAGGTGCTGATCCGCCCGATCCGTCCGGCCGATGCCGAGCCGCTCCGGGCGTCGTTCGCGCTGCTCGAGCCCGATGAGGTCCGGCAGCGCTTCCTGTACGCGAAGGCGGAGCTGTCGCCCGAAACCGCGAACCGTCTGACCCAGCCGAATCCGAAGTCGGAGTTCGTGCTGGTCGCCGCCGAGCCCTACACGCCCGGCGACGCGCTGGTGGGTGCGGTGGCCCGTGCGGCCGTGCTGCCCGGCACGCGCCAGGCCGAGTTCCACATCCTGGTCAGTCACTACGTGGCCGGCATGGGACTGGGCCGGCACATGCTCCGGCGCCTCGTGCGCTGGGCCAAGGGCAAGCGTCTGGAGCGCATCTTCGGCGACGTGCTGGAGGAGAACGAGCCGATGCTCGCCCTGGCCAAGTCGCTCAGCTTCCAGCAGCAGGCCGTCGAGGCGCCGGGCATGGTCCGGGTGTCGCTCGAACTCAAGCGCCAGGTCGTCGACACCACGCCGAACGTGCGCCTGGGCTGACCGCTTGCACCCCACCGCGCCGGTCTCCGGCGCGGTTTCGTCTCCGCCGTCGCAGGTCCTGCGACGCGCTCGTCTAGACTTCACCCCCTGATTCGCGCCGGCCACGTGGCTTTCGGCGCTGCCGTTGTTTTGTGTTTCCGCCATCCGGATCTCCCATGCCGCACGCCGTCATCGCTTCGCCTCCCCTGCCAACCGCCGGTCATGCACGCGCCTGGTGGCGTGCGCCCGCCAGCCGCAGCGCGCTGGCGTGGGCAGTGCTGCAGGCGGCGCGGACGCATGACGGTCCGCTGCTGCTGGTCGCCCGCGACAACCACGGTGCGCAGCAGCTCGAGCACGATCTGCGCACGCTGGGCGGCGACGATCACGAGCTGCCGGTGGTGCCGTTCCCGGACTGGGAAACCCTGCCCTACGACCGGTTCAGCCCGCATCCGGACATCGTCTCGCAGCGCCTCGCCGCCCTGCACCGCCTGCCCTCGCTGAAGCGCGGCATCGTCGTGGTGCCAGTGCAGACGCTGATGCAGCGGCTGGCGCCGGTGCGGCACGTGTCCGGCGCCAGCTTCGATCTGGAGATCGGCCAGACGCTCGATCTCGACGCCGAGAAGCGCCGGCTCGAAAGCGCCGGCTATGCGCACGTGCCGCAGGTCCATGATCCGGGCGACTTCGCCGTGCGCGGCGGTCTGCTCGACGTGTACCCGATGGGCGCCGACCAGCCGTATCGCATCGAGCTGTTCGACGACGCGATCGAAACCATCCGCGCGTTCGATCCCGAATCCCAGCGTTCGCTCGACAAGATCGCCGCGCTGCGCATGCTGCCCGGTCGCGAAGTGCCACTGGACGAGGCCGCGACGGCGCGCGCGATGGACACGCTGCGCGAGCGTTTCGACATTGACACGCGCCGCAGCGGTCTGTACCAGGACCTCAAGGCCGGCGCCGCGCCGGCGGGCATCGAGTACTACCTGCCGCTGTTCTTCGAAGCGCCGCGCCGCGCACTGGCCGACAAGGGCGAGGCCCCGCTGTCGACGGCAACGCTGTTCGATTACCTGCCGGCGAACACGCTGCCGGTCATCGACACGGGTGCGTCGCCGGCCAGCGACCATTTCTGGACGCAGCAGGTCCTGCACCGCTACGACCAGCTCCGTCACGACATCGAACGGCCGCTGCTGCCGCCGCCCGAGCTGTGGCTCACTCCGGACGCGCTGCGCGAGCGGCTCAACCAGGGCGCGCGCGTCGAAGTCTGCGACGCCGAACATCCGCGCCACGCGCAGGCGTCCGCGCTCGGCGACCAGCCCGCGCCCGACCTGCCGCTGGCCGCACGCGACCACACGCCGGCCGATGCGCTGGTGACCTTCCTCGGCAGCTATCCGGGTCGGGTGCTGATCGCCGCCGATTCGGCCGGTCGCCGCGAAGCACTGCTGGAGATCCTGCACGCGGGGAAGTTGCGGCCTTCGGTGCTGCAGGACTTCCCGGGCTTCATCGCGGAGACGGACACCAGGTTCGCCGTCGCGATCGCGCCGCTCGACAACGGCTTCGCCCTCGATGCACCGCAACTGACGGTGCTCACCGAGCGCCAGCTGTTTCCCGAACGTGCCGCGCAGCCGCGTCGCCGCAAGCGGGCCGCGCGCGATCCCGACAGCATCATCCGCGACCTCGGCGAACTCAGCGAAGGCTCGCCGATCGTCCACGAGGATCACGGCGTCGGCCGCTATCGCGGGCTCGTCGTGCTCGAAGCCGGCGGTCAGCCGGGCGAATACCTCGACATCGAATACGCCAAGGGCGATCGCCTCTACGTGCCGGTGTCGCAGTTGCATCTGGTCAACCGCTACTCGGGCGCCTCGCCGGAAACCGCGCCGCTGCATTCGCTCGGCGGCGAAGCCTGGACCAAGGCGCGTAAGAAGGCTGCCGACAAGGTGCGCGACGTCGCCGCCGAACTGCTGGAAATCCAGGCCAAGCGCCAGGCCCGTGCCGGTCTCGCGCTGGAAGTCGACCGCACGATGTACGAGCCGTTCGCGGCCGCGTTCCCGTTCGAGGAAACGCCGGACCAGCACGCGGCGATCGAAGCGATGATCCGCGATCTGGCCTCCAGCCAGCCGATGGACCGCGTGGTCTGCGGCGACGTGGGGTTCGGCAAGACCGAAGTCGCCGTGCGCGCAGCCTTCGTCGCAGCCGCGGCCGGCAAGCAGGTCGCGGTGCTGGTACCGACCACGCTCCTCGCCGAGCAGCATTACCGCACGATGGCCGACCGCTTCGCCGACTGGCCGATCCGTGTCGAGGTGCTGTCGCGCTTCAAGAGCACCAAGGAGATCAAGGCCGAGATCGGCAAGATCACCGACGGCACGCTCGACGTCATCGTCGGCACGCACCGGTTGCTGCAGCCGGACGTGAAGTTCAAGGATCTGGGTCTGGTCATCGTCGACGAGGAACAGCGTTTCGGCGTACGCCAGAAGGAAGCACTGAAAGCACTGCGCGCCAACGTGCATCTGCTCACGCTCACCGCCACGCCGATCCCGCGCACGCTCAACATGGCGATGGCCGGCCTTCGCGACCTGTCGATCATCGCGACGCCGCCGGCGCACCGCCTCGCGGTGCAGACCTTCGTCGTGCCCTGGGACGACGCGCAGCTGCGCGAAGCCTTCCAGCGCGAGCTCAGCCGCGGCGGCCAAGTGTATTTCCTGCACAACGATGTCGAGAGCATCGGCCGCATGCAGCGCGAGCTGGAAGAACTCGTGCCCGAGGCGCGCATCGGCATCGCCCACGGCCAGATGCCCGAACGCGAGCTCGAAAAGGTGATGCTGGATTTCAATAAGCAGCGCTTCAACGTGCTGCTGTGCTCGACGATCATCGAGTCGGGCATCGACATCCCCAACGCCAACACCATCATCATCAACCGCGCCGACAAGTTCGGCCTTGCCCAGCTTCACCAGCTGCGTGGCCGCGTCGGTCGCTCGCACCACCGCGCTTATGCGTATCTGGTGATTCCCGACCAGCGTTCGATCAGCAGCGATGCGAAGAAGCGCCTGGAAGCGATCGCCTCGATGGACGAACTCGGCGCGGGCTTCACCCTCTCGACCCACGATCTGGAAATCCGCGGCGCTGGCGAACTGCTGGGCGAAGGCCAGAGCGGGCAGATGGCCGAGGTCGGGTTCAGCCTCTACACCGAGCTGCTGGAACGCGCGGTGCGCAGCATCAAGCAGGGCAAGCTGCCGGACGTCGACGACGTGGACGCGCGCGGCGCCGACATCGAGCTGCACGTGCCCGCGCTGATTCCCGACGATTACCTGCCCGACGTGCACACGCGCCTGATGCTCTACAAGCGCATCAGCAGTGCGCGCGACATCGACAAGCTGCGCGAGCTGCAGGTCGAGATGATCGACCGGTTCGGCCTGCTGCCCGATCCTGCCAAGCATCTGTTCCAAATCGCCGACCTCAAGCTGCAGGCGACCGCGCTCGGCCTGCGCAAGCTCGATCTCGGCGACACGGGCGGCCGCGTGCAGTTCGTCGAGAAGCCGAAGGTCGATCCGATGGCGGTGATCCGCCTGATCCAGGGACAGCCCAAGCACTACAAGATGGATGGGCCCGACAAGCTGCGGATCACCCTGGACCTGCCGGACGCCGAGACGCGCATCCAGGCCGCACGTGGACTGCTGATCGCGCTGGCGCCGTCGCAGGCGGCCAAGTGATGCACCGCCAGCGCTGATGCTCAGCGCGGTGGTTCGGCCGTGCTGGACAGGATCAGTTCGGCGAGCCGCGCGTAGTCGCCGCCGAAGTGGTGACCGCCGGGCAGCGTGCGCACGGTGACGTGGCCCGGCGGCAATGCTGCGCAGGTCGCGTCCGTATCGCCCTCGCCTTCGATGCACAGCGTGCGCCCGGCCGACAGACGCAGCACTTCCGGTGCGATCTCCAGCGCATCGTCGTCGCCGGCCGACAGCCAGTTGCCGACGTGGAACTCGAACGACGCGCGCTTGCCCAGTCCCATCAGCACCGTGTGTGCAACTGTCGCGCGCGTGGACGCCGGCAGGCGGTTGACCGCGAACGGCAGCACGTCCGCGCCCTGCGAGTAGCCGATCAGCAGCACCTGCGGGCGCTGCCAGCGCGCGGCATACGCGCGGACCACGCGGTCCAGATCGCGGGCGAGCCCGTCGGGCGTGCGCGCGGACCAGAAATAGCGCAGCGAATCGAATCCCACGACCGGAATGCCGCGCGCGGCGAGCGCGGCGGCGACTTCGGCATCGAGGCCCGCCCATCCCCCGTCGCCGCTGAGCAGTACGGCGAACACCGGTTGCGCGGTGCCGGTTGCGGGCACCTCGACCAGCGGTAGATCACGCACGTCGGCTGGCGGGGGCGACGGCTGCCTGCGCGCCGATGCGGTGGCGAACGCGCCTACGGCAGCCACCAGCGGCGGCAGCGCATCGCCATGCGCACGCACCGCGGCGCCCTCGATGGTGCCGGCGAAGGCCTGCAATTCCGTCGACTGGCGCGCATCGCCCAGCGCCAGCCACGGCGTCGCCAACGTCGACACCGCCTGCAGCGCTACTGTCTTCGACACCGGCGTCGACGCCTTGAACAACGTGCCCGCCCCCTTGCACGGCGGCTTGCCGAGCGCGAGCAGCGGCAGCGCGCCACGCGTGATCGCGCCGGCGAACACACCGCGATCGGCCTGTCCCGCCATCGCGTAGACGATCGCAGCACCGTCGCCCTGCCCGATCAGCACCGGCGGCCGGTAGTCGGGCAGCCGTGCATATCCCTGCAGCCAGTGCGAGAGATTCTCGAGATCGCCGTCGGGAAACGCGCAAGGACCACCGTCCCTGGCGAATGCGGCCTGCAGGCGCGCCACGTCGATCGTCGCGACCAGCGCACCCTCGCGTGCGAGCGCGGCTGCCGTGGCGGCATCGTCGCCGCTGCCGAGCAGCAGCACGGTGTGCGTGGCCGGCTGCGCCGGACGCGTCAGCGCGACATCGTGAAAGAAACCGTGGCTCACGCGTTCCTGCGCGGCCACGGGACACGTGCACAGCAGTGCGAGCACGCAGATCCACAGCAGTCTCATTTTGACAGCACTCCACGATAGCCACCGGCGATCAGCGCCGCGGCGTCGGCCAGCACCAGCAACGGCGCCACGCCACCGGGCGTGGCGAGGTAGCGCGCATCCCATTGCGGATCGAACTTGTCCTTGAACGCGCGCAAGCCGCGGAAGTTGTAGAACTGCTCGCCGCGCGCGAACAGCAGCCGGCCCATGCGATGCCAGTTCGGTGCGAGGGCGTGCGCGGCCATGCCCGACAAGGGCGCCATGCCGAGGCCGAACTGCACGTAGCCCGCGTCGGAGAGATGCTGCAGCAGGCGCGCGAACAGGAAGTCCATCGTGCCGGGCGGCGCATCGGGCAGATGCCGCATCAGATCGATGCTGGCCTCGGCTTCTCCACTTGAAGGATCGCCGGCGACCAGCAGGCTCGCGAACGCGACGATCCGCTCGCCATTGCGCACCACCGCGACCGGATTGCGCGCGATGTAATCGGGATCGAACGCGCCGATCGAAAAGCGTTTCTCGGCCGCACGATGCTCGCCGAGCCAGGCATCGGACACCATGCGCAAAGCCGGCACCGCAGCCGGCACGTCGGCGGCGTCGATGATCGCGAAGGTCAGTCCTTCGCGCTCGGCGCGGTTCACCGCGGTGCGCAGATTGCCGCGGCGTTTGCCCTGCAGCGAGAAGCCGGCCAGCGGCACACTCGCGTACTCGCCGAGCTTGAACAGTCGCAGACCCGCATCGAGATACAGCGGCAGCGCGTCCTGCCCGACCTGGTAGAAGCAGCCGCGCGCGCCGGCATCGCGGGCCAGCTCGAGAAAGCGCCAGACCAGTTCCGGCCAGGATCCGCGCGGGCCGACCGGATCGAACAACGCGATCCACGAGCGGCCCTGCCGGCCGTACATCAGGAACGCATCGCCGGACTCCGAGAACAGCAGATGCTTGTCGCCGGTCAGCACCAGACCCGCGTCGGCCTGCGACTGCATGCGCAGGATCGCCTGCGCCTGCGCGAGCTGCGCGGCATGGGGCAGCGGCGGCGCCGGCATGCCCGGCCGCACCAGCTGGCGCAGCGCCAGCACCAGCGCGACCACCGCGACCGCGACCATCGCGCGCAGCGACCGCGGCGCCTCGCCCGACACCGCGAACTGCCACCACAGCTGGTGGCCGTAGGCGACGTCGCGATAGGCGAAGAACAGCAGACCCGTCACCGCGATGCAGATCACCGCCATCGCCAGCAGCCAGCCACCGGTGAACGGCACCGCCAGCAGCGATGCACGTCGCTTGAACGAACGCCGCGACGCGAGCAGCGCGACCAGCAATGCCGACAGCACGACCGCTTCGGTCAACGCCAACCCCTTGGGCAGCGCGAACAGCAGCGCGAGGGCGACCAGCAGGACGGCCGCCCACCACGCCGCATCGAGCCGCCGCAACAACGCGCGCGCGACGAACAGCAGCAGCACGCCGATGATCGAACTGAGAAAATGCGCCGCTTCGACCAGCGGCAGCGGCAGCACCTGCAGGGTCTGCAACGCGCGGCCGGTCGCCGGCGTCGCGCCGGAGACCAGCAGCATCACCGCCGCGACCAGCGTGGCGGCAGCAAGTACACGCGGCGCCAGGCCGGACAGGAAGCGCCGCGCCGGCGTCGCCAGCTGGCCGGTCTCGTGGACGATCAGCACGCCCAGCGCGATCAGCAGCGGCAACACGTAGTAGACGATCCGGTACAGCACCAGCGCTCCGGCCAGTTCGCCCGCGGGCACGCTGCTGCCGAGCGCGACCAGCATCACCGCCTCGAACACGCCCAGTCCGCCGGGCACGTGGCTGATGACGCCGATGACGACGGCTGCCGCATAGAACCCCAGGAAGGTCGCAAAGCCGACCGCGCCTTCGGGCAACAGCAGCCACAGCACCGCAGCCGCCGCGGTGATGTCGAGCACCGACAGCGCCAGTTGCGTCCACGCGAGTCGGGGCGACGGCAGCCGCACGCGGCCGATGCGATCACGCACGTGACACAGCCCCAGCACCAGCAGTACGGATCCCATCGCTGCAGCGCCGCAGACCGCGACCACCCAGGCCGGCAGACGCAGCAGCGGCGCGAGCGCGGCAGCGTCCCACCACAGACCGGCGCCGCCGACCGCGCAGGCGCCGAGCCCGAACACCAGCGCGTTGAAGACGATCGCGCGCGAGACGTCGGCAGGCTCCACGCCGGCCGCACCGTAGAGCCGCATCCGCACCGCGCCGCCGGTGAACACGCCCAGTCCGATGGTGTTGCTCAGCGCGTAGGCGACGAACGCGGTCTTGGCGATCGTGCGCGGCGGCACGCGGGCGCCGACGTAACGCAGCGAGCTGGCGTCGTACCCGACCAGCGCGGCGAAGCTGACGGCGGTCGCGAGCACCGCGAAGGCGATCCGCGTCCCGGGCGTGGCCTCGATCGCGGCGACGATGTCGTCGTAGCGCAGTTCGTGCCAGAAGCCGCGCAAGGCGAATACCAGCAGGGTGCCGATCGCCAGCACGCCGACGACGATCGCGATGCGGCGCAGGGCGTCGGCATGCGCGAGCACGCGGGCCGTCAGTGCCTGCAGCGAACGCCGGGACGACAACGCCATGCGACCCCCTCGCCAGCGCCCTCACACGATTGCGGGGCGCGATGGCGGCGGAGCATACACCGGCGGCGCCTGGACGATGTCGCTGTCAGCCCGCTCCGCGGCCCACTAGACTGCTGCGATGCATACGCGCGCCAGCGACCTGACGATCCGCGACTGCGGCGCGGCCGATACCGCAGCCCGCGATGCCCTGATCACCCGCGCGTTTCTCGATGCGCCGCACGCCGATGGGACCGAGGCCGCGATTGCCGCGGCGCTGGATGCGCGCGGCATGGCGTCCGTCTCGCTGCTGGCCTCGCGCGCCGGAATGGTCGTCGGTTGCGTGCTGACGTCGCCGGTGGCCCTGTCCGACGGCACGAGCGGCTGGCACGGGCTCGGGCCGATCGCAGTCGAGCCGGCCCAGCAGCGCCAGGGCATCGGCGTCGCGTTGATGGACGCCGCACTGGCGCGTCTGCGCGCCGATGGCGCCGCCGGCTGCGTGGTGCTCGGTGATCCCGCCTACTACGGTCGCTTCGGCTTCGTCGCCGATCCGCGGCTCGCGCTGCCGGGCGTGCCGCCCGCGTATTTCCAGTGCCTGTCGTTCAGCGGCGCGGTGCCCGAGGCGATCGTGCGGTACGACGGGGCCTTCGGCCCGACCTGACGGCCGCGCGTGACCGGATATCCCTCAGAGCCGCGAGAACGACCACGACTGCATGCGCCCGTCGCGGTACGGCATCACGCCGTGGAACGCGCGCGGGTCGGTATCGAACACCAGCGGCAGGAACTGGCGGTCGCCTTCCCACAGCGGCAACTCGAGGATGCGGTCGACGTCGACCCATTCCAGCGTGCCTTCCGGGTTCGAGGTCATCGGCGTGCCCGCGAACGCCTCGATGACGAACAGAAAGCCTAGCCAGTCCTCGCCATGCTTGCCGAAGCCTGGCCAGCTGATCGTCCCGCGCAGCGTCATCGCCTCGCAGGTGATGCCAGCCTCTTCCATGATCTCGCGACGCATGCCGGCGACGACATCCTCGTCCGGCTCGACCTTGCCGCCGAGACCGTTGTACTTGCCCAGGTGATGGTCGCCGGGCCGCGCGTTGCGATGGATCATCAGCACCTGGCGGCGGTCGGGCGAGAGCACGTAGCCGAGGGTGGCGACGATCGGGGTGTAGGGCATCGGGAGGCGGTCGAGGACGTCGGAAGCCCGCCATTGTAACGAGGCGGCGATCGGATCCCGGTAGCCGTCACGGATCCTCAAGCTCGTCGTCCCAGCGCACGCCGGGACCCATCTTGCGTTTCCGTTCCCGGAAGACACAGCGAAAATGGATCCCGGCGTGCGCCGGGATGACGGCATCCATGTGCGATACGACTGGGCGGGAGATGCGTCAGCCGCGCATCGCGCGCATGCGATCGAGCACCGACTTCAGCGCCAGCGGCCGTACCGGCTTGGGCAGCAGCGACAGGCCCGTGGCGAGCGCGTCGCTGCGGACCGCGCCGGTATCGTCGGCGCTGACGATCAGTGTCGGGCGCTCGCCGAAGCGCGCGGCGAGTCGCGTGTGCAGTGCGATGCCGGTGTCGCCGTCATCGAGGTGATAGTCGAACACCCACAGGTCGGCCGGCATCCGCGTGAGCGCGTGCGCGGCCGCATCGCCATCGGCGACCGCGTCCACGCTGCAGCCCCAGCCGCGCAGCAACGCGGCCAGTGCATCCAGCGCCGCGGATTCGTTGTCGACGACCAGCACGCGCGCGCCTGCGAGCCCCGCGCGGGTGGGCGGCGGCGCGGCACGATCGGGCTGCGCACCGGGCACCGCGATCGAGAACACCGTCCCATGCCCCGCCCGGCTGCGCAGCGCAATCGGCGCCTGCAGCAGATGCGCGATGCGGTCCGCGATCGCCAGGCCCAGACCAAGCCCCTGCCCGGCGGCGCCTTCGCCACGGCGGAACTCCTCGAAGATCACCGCCTGCTGCGCGTCCGGAATGCCGGAGCCGGTGTCGTGCACTTCGATGCGCACCTGTCCGCCGACGCGCCGCGCGCCGATCAGCACGCCGCCGCACTGCGTGTAGCGCACCGCGTTGCCGAGAAAGTTCTGCAGCACGCGCCGCAGCAGCTGCGGATCGCTGTCGACCCAGACGCGGCTGCGCACGTAACGGAACGTCAGACCGCGCTCGGCCGCGAGCGCGGCGAATTCGGAGGCCAGCGGCTCCAGCACCTCGGCCAGCGGAAACGCACGCGGCTGCGGCACCAGGCCGCCTGCCTCCAGCCGCGACATGTCGAAGAGGCCGGTCAGCAGATCGCTGGTGGAATCCAGTGCGCCGCGGATCTGCCGCAGGCGCGGCTCCACATCGCCTGGCAACTGCTGCGACAGCGCGTCGGTGAACAGCTGCGCGGCGTGCAGCGGCTGCATCAGATCGTGACCGACGGCGGTCAGGAAGCGGGTCTTGGCGAGGTTCGCGCGCTCGGCTTCGCGACGGGCCTGGTCGAGACTGTCGGTGCGCTCGGCGACGCGCTGCTCCAGCGTCTCGTTCGACAACCGCAAGGCGCGTTCCGTATGGCGGAATGCGGTGACATCGGTGAAGGTCGCGACGAAGCCGCCGCCGGGCATCGTATTGCCGCGGATCTCGATGACCTGCCCGCCCGCCAGCCGGCGCTCGGCGACATAGGGCGTGCCGGCGCGCATGTGCCGCAGGCGCTTGTCGACCTCGGCCTCGACATCGACCGCGCCGATCAGGCCACTGCCGACGTTGTGCCGCACCAGCGCCGCGACTTCGACACCCACGCGCAGCAGCGATGCCGGATAGCCGAACAGTTCGGCATAGCGCGCGTTCCATGCAACGAGCCGCAGCTTGTCGTCGACCACGCTGATGCCCTGGGTCATGTTCTCCAGCGCCGCTTCGAGTACGCGCTGGTTGAAGCGCAGATCCTGCGAGGCCTCGCCGACGATCGCCGCGACGGTATCGAAGTCCGGGCCCGCATCGCGCCGCGCGGCGTCGAGGAGCAGACGCGCGGATGCCGCGCCGAGCACGGCCGAGAGTTCGCGCTCCATCCGCGCCTGCACGCGTCTCGGCACAGGACCCTGCGCCGGCGCGTCCTGCAGCAGTTCGTCGACGCGCGCGCTCGACAGGAACCGCCGACCGGCGCTCGCCAGGGTCTGCCGGCTCGCACCGGGACGGCGCCGGCGCGCGGCGGCGTCGTCGGGCGAATGGCGCAGCGACAGCAGCAGGGTCAGCGTCACCCCGACGAACAGGCTCGCACCGACGGCACGACCGAGCCGGCTCCAGCCGGTCAGCCCGAACAGGCCATCGGGCGACAACCACGCGAGCGTCGCCGGCCAGGCCTGCAGCCATGTCGACGCGTCGCCGGCGAGCATCGGCACCAGCATCACCCAGGCCCAGGCCGCGAACGCCGCGAGCACGCCGACCAGGGCGGCGAACGGCGGCGTCTGCGGGCGCAGCACCGCGAAACCGAGCGCCGGCACCAGCGTCGCCAGCGCCGAGAAGGAGACCGCGCCGACATCGGCCAGCGCGTCGTTGCCGCTGACCATGCGGCTGTAGATCCAGCCCAGCAGCATGATCGCGACGATCACCCCACGCCGCAGCATCAGCAGCGCACCGCGATGATCGTCGCCATCGCCGCGCGACCACGCACCGCGCAGCAGGCCCGGCGCGAACCAGTGGTTGCCGATCATCAGGCTCAGCGTCAGCGTGCTGACGATGACCATGCCGGTCGCCGCGCTCAGGCCGCCGAGGAACACCACCAGTGCGAGTCCCTCCTGCCCCATCGCCAGCGGCAGCGCGAGCGCGTACATGTCCGAGGACACCGAATCGCCGAGCAGTGCACTGCCCGCGCGCGCGAGCGGCAGCATCGGCAGCGCGATCAGCAGCAGGTACAGCGGGAAACGCCAGCGCGCCGCGCGCACGTGCGATTCGTCGCGGCACTCCACGACGCCGACATGGAACTGATGCGGCATGATGAACATCGCCGCCGCGCCCAGCAGCACCAGCGGCACGAAACCGCTGGCGCCACCGACCACTGGCGACACGACCGCGGACGAAGCGAGCGCGGGCAGCCCGCGCAGGCCAAACCACACGAACAGGCCCAGCGCGAGCATCGCCGCGAGCTTGAACACCGATTCGAAGGCCATCGCCAGCACGAGGCCGCGGTTGTGTCCCGCGGCGCTCGCGCGGCGCGTGCCGAACAGCATCGTGAACAGCGCCATCGCCAGCGCCACGTACAGCGCGCTGTCCTGCCACGGCGCCACCGCGCCGGCCTGCGCCTGCGGATGGCCGAGCAGCGTCGCGTAGCTCATCGCGACTGCTTTCAGCTGCAGTGCGATGTAGGGCACCAGACCCAGCGCGACGACCAGCGTGACCGTCGCGGCGAGCCAAGCATCGCGCCCGAGCCGCGAGGCGATCAGATCCGCCAGCGACGTCGCGTTGCTGTCGCGCGCGAGCCGCACCAGCCGCAGCAACACCGGCCACGCCAGCAGATGGAACAGGATCGCGCCGAGGAAGGTCGGGGGCAGCGGCCAGCCGTAACGCGCGGCCTGCGTGACCGTGCCGTAGAAGGTCCACGAGGTGCAATGCACCGCGAGCGACAGCACATAGATGTGTCGCCAGCGCGCACCGAGCGCATCGGGATGCCGCTCGCCGTAGACCGCGGCGGCGAACATCGCGGCCAGCCACAGGCCGACCGCGGCGACGACGACGCCGACACTCAACATGCCGTGTTCCTGATGCGCGTTGTCGATGCCGCAATCACGGCGTGGCGTCCCCTCGATTCGCCGGCGAGCATAGCGCAGCGCAAGCCTTGATCCGGACGCACGAAGGCCGCCCGCAGGCGGCCTCCGCTTCCATCGATCACGTCGGAACCGCGACGCGTCAGAAGTTGTAGCGCACCGACACGTACCAGTTGCGCGGCCAGCCGTAGTACGCGGTCTGGATGTTGCCCACGCTGGCGAACTCCTGGCCTTCGACCTTGTAGGTCTTGTCGGTCAGGTTGCGCACGCCGGCGCGGACCTGCCACACGTACTGCGGCGAATCCCACACGCCGTAGGCGCCGACCAGGGTGTACGCGTCCTGGCTGAGGTTGGCGCGGTTGTCGACCGACAGCCAGGTGTCGCTGCGGTACGACACGTCGCCGCCCACGCTGACCTGGCCGCCGTTGGCGAGCGGGAAGCCGTGCTGCAGGGCCACGCGCGCGGTCCACTCCGGCGAGAACGGCACGTGATCGTGGTTGACGTTCGGATCGAAGCCCGGATACGCGGGGTCGAGACGGAAATCCTCGAAGGACTTGTACTGCGCATCGAGGTAGCCGACCTGCGCACTCAACGTCGTGGTCTCGCCCAGCAGCGCGCTGCCTTCGAACTCGATGCCCTTGATCTCGAGCTCGGCGGCATTGAGCACCGGGAACGTGCCGACATCCTGCGACACGCGCGCCTGGAAATCCTTGTACTCGCTCCAGAACGCCGCGACGCTGCCGCGCAGGCGGTTGTCCGACGAACTGCCTTTCATGCCCACTTCGTAGGTCCAGACGAATTCCGGATCGAAGTCCGGCGCCGCTGCATCGGCGCGCGAATTGGCGCGGCCGTTGAAGCCGCCCGCCTTGAAGCCGCGGTTCGCCGACACGTAGCCCATCAGATTGTCGGAGAACGCCTTCTGCAGGCTCACCGACGGCGTCCACGCGGTCCAGCTCTTCTTCGCGCTGAAGGCGACGGTCTCGTTGAGCGCGCTGAGCGGTGCGCCCCAGAACGTGCTGGTGCTGCGGTCGTAGTCCTTGGTGTCGCGCGTCCAGCGCAGGCCGGCGGCGAGCGTCCAGGTCGGCACGAACTCCCAGTTCGCGTGCGCGAATGCGGCGATGCTCTCGGTGCTCAGATCGTCGGCGATCGTGCGCAGGAACGGCACGCGCGTACCGGCGAACGAGAAGAGATCGTCGGCGTAGGCCTCCTGGTAGGACGGCACGTCCTCCTTCATGTAGTACGCGCCGAACGTGGTCTGCAGGTTGCGGCCGTTGTCGTACTGCAGCTGGAATTCCTGGCTGAACTGGTTCTGGTCCAGCGCGACCAGCACGTCGCCGAGTTCGAATTCGGAGGCGTCGATGTCGATGAAGGAATGCGTCTCCAGCTCGCGGTACGAGGTGATGCTCTTGAACAGCAGCGCATCGCTCAGATCCCATTCTGCCGCCAGCGACACGCCCGAGTGCTTCAGCTCCTGACCCTGGTCCGGACGGAAGGAGGTGCGCGCGGTGAAATCGAACTCCCCTGTCGGCGCCGGCAACAGCGTAACCGGGCCCAGCACGAGATCGGTGCGGCGCAGCGGCGCGGTGGGCTGGCCCAGCGAAAGCGCGGCGTCCTGCTTCGTGTGGTCGATCGACAGCGTCGCGCGGAAGTCGTCGGTGGGCTGGAACGCGATCTTGGCGCGGAGCGCGCGGGTGTCGTCGTCGTTGTAGTGCTTGCCGCTCACGCGGTCACGGATGAAGCCGTCGTGGTTGAGCCACGCGCCGGCGAAGCTGGCCGCGACGGTGTCGCTGAGCTTGCCGGAAACGTAGAAGCGGCCTTCGGCACGGCCATGGTCGCCGCCGGTGAGTTCGACCGCGCCGCCGCTGTCGTCGAAGGGATTCTTGGTCGTGACCTTGATCGCGCCGCCGGTCGAATTCTTGCCGTACAGCGTGCCCTGCGGGCCGCGCAGCACTTCGACCTGCTGGACGTCGAACAGCGAGAACAAAGCGCCGTTGATGCGCGAGTAGTAGACGTCGTCGACGTACAGGCCCACGCCCGGATCGAAGGTCTGCAACGCGTCGGGCTGGCCGATGCCGCGGATGAAGGCGTTGACGCTGTTGGCCGAACCGCGGCCCTGCACGATGTTGAGGTTGGGCACGGCGCCCTGCAGGCCGTCGATGTTGTTGGCCTGCAGGTCTTTCAGCTGTTCCTCGCCGAAGGCGCTGACCGCGACCGGCACGTCCTGGATCGATTCGCTGCGGCGGCGCGCGGTGACGGTGATCGCATCCAGCGTCGTGGCGGAACTGCCGGTCTGCGCCTGCGGCGCCGGTTCGGCGGCCTGCTGCGCATGGACCGCAGGCACGGACAGGCCGAAACCGACGGCCAGACTCAGGGCGGTATGCCGGATGGTGTTGCGCTTCATTGTGTCCCCTCCCACGGGTCGCATGTGTGCGGCACGGTGCCGCCCGAACGCAAGACTAGGGAGTGACGGCGGCGCGCGGCATCGTACCTTCGGACAATGGCCGCCGGTGCGCGGCCACGCCGACACTGCGCCCCATCTGGCCCGCGGGCCGCGGGTGGTGTGGGGCGACATGGACTTTCTGATCGTACTGGGCGCGCTGGTGTTCCTGATGGTGGTCGCCTACCGCGGCTACAGCGTGATCCTGTTCGCGCCGATCGCCGCACTCGGCGCGGTGCTGCTGACCGACCCCACGCTGGTCGCGCCGATGTTCACCGGCCTCTTCATGGACAAGATGGTCGGCTTCCTGAAGCTGTATTTCCCGGTGTTCCTGCTCGGTGCGGTGTTCGGCAAGGTCATCGAACTGTCGGGTTTCTCGAAATCGATCGTCGCCGCGACCATCCGGCTGTTCGGGCCGAAGCAGGCGATGCTGTCGATCGTCGTGGTCTGCGCGCTGCTGACCTACGGCGGCGTGTCGCTGTTCGTCGTGGTGTTCGCGGTGTACCCCTTCGCCTCCGAGCTGTTCCGCCAGAGCGACATTCCCAAGCGCCTGATCCCGGGCACGATCGCCCTCGGCGCCTTCACCTTCACCATGGATGCCCTGCCCGGCACGCCACAGATCCAGAACATCATCCCGACCTCGTTCTTCGGCACCGACGCCTGGGCGGCGCCTGTGCTGGGCACGATCGGCGGCGTCTTCATCCTCGCCATCGGCATGATGTATCTCGAATGGCGCCGCCGCGCGGCGCTGCGTGCCGGAGAAGGCTACGGTGATCCGGCGACCCTGCTCAACGAACCCGCGCCGTTCGCCGGCGGCACGCTCGCCAACCCCCTGATCGCGCTGCTGCCGCTGGTGCTGGTCGGCGTGAGCAACATCGTGTTCACCCGCTGGATTCCGACCTTCTATGGCGAGAGCCACAGTTTCCTCCCGAGCGTGATCGGCGACCCCGCACCGGTCGTGCAGGAAGTCTCGCGGATCGCGGCGATCTGGGCCGTCCAGGGCGCGTTGCTGGTCGGCATCCTCACCGTGCTGGCATTCGCCTGGAAGCCGGTGCTGACCAGCTTCGCCGAGGGCACCAAGACCGCGATCAACGGTGCGTTGCTGGCCTCGATGAACACCGCATCCGAATACGGCTTCGGCGCCGTCATCGCCGCGCTGCCGGGCTTCCTGCTGGTGACACGCGGGCTCGGCACGATTTCCGATCCGCTGGTAAATGAAGCCGTCACCGTGACCGCGCTCGCCGGCATCACCGGCTCGGCCTCGGGCGGCATGGGCATCGCGCTCGCGGCGATGTCGGAGACCTTCATCGCCAATGCGAACGCGGCCGGTATTCCGATGGAAGTCCTGCACCGCGTCGCGTCGATGGCGTCCGGCGGCATGGACACGCTGCCGCACAACGGCGCGGTGATCACCCTGCTCGCCGTGACCGGCCTGACCCATCGCCAGGCCTACAAGGACATCTTCGCGATCACGCTGATCAAGACCCTCGCGGTGTTCGTGATCATCGGCCTGTTCTACGCGACCGGCTGGGTCTGAAGGTCCGCGTCAGCGTCGCTGGCGCGCGAACTGCAGGATTGCCTGTAAGGGCAGTGCGCCGGACTGACGCGCGATCTCGCGACCGCCGGCGAACAGCACCAGCGTCGGGATGCTGCGGATATGGAATCGGCCGCCGAGCACCGGTTCGGCCTCGGTATCGACCTTGGCCAGCACGATCCGCGGCGCGAGCTGCGCGGCGGCCTGCTCGAACGCAGGCGCCATCGACAGGCACGGCCCGCACCACGGCGCCCAGAAATCGACCAGCAGCGGCAGATCCGACTGCAGTGCGTGCGCGTCGAATGTGCCCGCGGTCAAGGTGATCGGGTGTGCCGGCAACAAGGCGGCTTGGCACTTGCCGCAGGTCGGCGCATCCGCCAGCCGCGCATGCGGCACGCGGTTGCGGGTGTGGCATTGCGGACAGGCGACGATGGCGGAATCGGTCATGGTGTGCTCCCTTCCTGTGCAGCGTGCACGCGCGCGCGTGGACACGCGGACTAAGGTGTCAGCCAGCGCCCGGCAGCAGGCGCGCGATCAGCGCCTCGTAGAGATCGGGCAGCGCTTCGAGATCGGCGACGCGGATGTGCTCGTCGACCTGATGGATGCTCGCGTTGACCGGCCCGATCTCGATGCACTGCGCGCCCAGCGGCGCGATGAAGCGCGCATCCGAGGTGCCGCCGCCGGTGCTTTCCTCGGGCGGTGCGCCGGCGAACGTCGTCAGCACCTCGCGCGCCGCCGCGCGCAGCGGGCCTTCGGGCGTGTAGAACGGTTCGCCGCTGCGATGCCAGGCCAGCGTGTAGTCGAGTGCATGGCGATCGAGCAGTGCCGCGATCTCGGCTTCCAGCTTCGGCGCATCCCAGTGCGGCGTGTAGCGCAGGTTGAACTGCACGGTCGCGGTGCCGGGAATGACGTTCGTCGCACCGGTGCCGGCGGCGATGTTGCTGATCTGCAGGCTGGTCGGCGGAAAGGATTCGAAGCCGCCATCCCAGCGCCGCGCGACCAGTTCGGCCAGCGCCGGCGCCACGTCGTGGATCGGATTGCGCGCCTTGTCCGGGTACGCCACGTGCCCCTGCACGCCGCGCACCGTCAGCGTCGCCGACAGGCTGCCGCGCCGGCCGACGCGCAGCAGATCGCCCAGCGTCGACGTCGACGACGGCTCGCCGGTGATGCACCAGTCGATGCGCGTGCCGCGCTCTTCGAACGTGCGCGCGACGCGACGCACGCCGTCGATCGCATCGCCCTCCTCGTCCGAGGTCAGCAGCAGCGCGAGCGTGCCGGTGTGATTAGGATGCGCACCGACGAAGCGCTCGGCCGCGATGACGAAGGCGGCGACGCCACTCTTCATGTCCGCTGCGCCACGGCCGTACAGCACACCTTCGCGGATCTCGGGCGCGAACGGATCAGACATCCACGCCTCGACCGGCCCGCTCGGCACGACATCGGTGTGGCCCAGCAGCACCAGCACCGGCGCGCCCTGCCCGTGCGTGGCCCAGAGATTGTCGACCTCGCCATGGCGCATCGACTCGATCGCGAAGCCTGCGGCCTGCAGGCGCGCGGCGATCAGCGCCTGGCAGCCGGCATCGTCGGGCGTGACCGATTTGCGTGCGATCAGGTCACGGGTGAGATCGAGAACAGCTGACATGGGGGGACACACCTGAAGTCACGAGAAATCGGAAATATGGAAGCGCGCTTGTGCTCGCATCCCCTTTCGGGGGGGCGCGCGATGCGGCTCGACCGGGAACGCGTCATCGCGCGCAAGCGCGCTCCCACCAAGGTACTCAGTCGATACCGAAGCGCTTCTTGAAGCCGTTGTCGCTGAAACCCTGGCTGACCTCGCCGTCATCGGTCACCACCAGCGGACGCCGGATCAGCTGCGGATACTCGCGCAGCAACAGCTTCCACTCCGCATCACTGGCCGCGGCCTTGCGGTTGTCCGGCAGCTGCCGCCAGGTCGTCGAGGACTTGTTGACGATCGCCTCGAATCCGCCGAGCTTGCCGGCCCACTCGACCAGCGTCTCCGGCGTCGGCTTGGCATCGCGGTAATCGACGAACGTGTGCGCGACGCCGAAGCGGTCGAGCCACTTCGTCGCCTTCTTGCATGTATCGCAGTTCTTCAATCCGTACAACGTCGTCATGCGCGTGCCATCGTGGAGTATCGGAAGAATGCGCAGAATCTCACAGCAGCAGTTCCGAGACGACCTCGAAGCGAACCCGTGGTAGCCGAAAACAGAGCGCATGCCCCACGTCACCGCCCAGCTCACCGACCCATTCGCATTCGATCCGCAAGGCCTCCAGGGGCTCAAGCGTTGCCTCGTCGACCGGCAGCGAGATACGGGTCCAGGCCACGCGGCCGTCGGGCGCCACGGCGAGCGCCGTGTCCTGGCACGCGAGGAACCGGAGCGCGGCCTCGCGGCCGGCGAAGGCGCCGCGCCACCAGTCGGCGTCTGCGGGTGGCGGCGAATCGACAGCGCGCAGACAGGTGTGCAGCGCCGGCGCCGCGCCGCCGCCTGGATCGATGCGCGTCTCGAGCACGCTGCCGCGCCAGTCGTGCCGAAACCTAGCCGCCAGCTCCGGCTGCATCGCATCGCTGCACAGGCGCGCGCCGATTACGTGCAACACGCTGTCCATCACGTTCGTCGCGAACAGCACCGTCGGTGCCGCATTGACGGGTGTGTCGTCGGCCAGCAAGTAGCCGCGCCAGTTGCTTTGCAGGGGAGACGGAAAGCCGCGTCGAAACAGGCCCGCCGAAGCAGGACCGAAATGCCCGTGTCGATAGGTCAGCACCGTGAATGGCGTGCGTCCCGCGTGCTGCCAGTAGCGTGTTCCCGACGGCGGCGTCGGCATCGCTGTCACGTCCACCCACCATGTGACGTAGGCCACATCCACCACGTCGCTGCGCAAGCGAGGCACCGGCAGGACGGTGCAGACGCGGCGGCGCAGCTCCGTCCAGCGTGCGTGGCCAACCAATGCTTCCAGCCAGCGTGCGCCACGGCCGGGATGGCGATAGCGCGCCAGCGCGGACAGCGACACGGCAGTCGCGCGAGGCACGCCGGAACTCAGTCCGCCAGACCGCGCAGCAGGTCGTTGACGCTGGTCTTGCTGCGGGTCTTCTCGTCGACCTGCTTGACGATCACCGCGCAGTACAGCGAATGCGAGCCGTCCTGCGACGGCAGCTGGCCGGAGACGACGACGCTGCCCGGCGGCACGTAGCCGTAGCTGACTTCGCCGGTCGCGCGGTTGTAGATGCGGGTCGACTGGCCGAGGAACACGCCCATGCCGATCACGCTGTGGTGGCCGACGACGACGCCTTCGACGACTTCCGAACGCGCACCGATGAAGCAGTGGTCTTCGATGATCGTGGGGCTGGCCTGCAGCGGTTCCAGCACGCCGCCGATGCCGGCGCCGCCCGAGAGGTGCACGTGCTTGCCGATCTGCGCGCAGGAGCCGACGGTCGCCCAGGTGTCGACCATCGTGCCTTCGCCGACATACGCGCCGATGTTGACGAAGCTCGGCATCAGCACGACGTCGCGGCCGAAGTAGGTGCCACGACGCACGGCCGCACCTGGCACCACGCGCACGCCGGCGGCCTTGAACTTCGCTGCGTCGTAGCCGGCGAAGCGCGGCTCGACCTTGTCCCAGAACGGCGCCGGCTGCGCATCGACGACGGCCATGTCGTTGGTGCGGAAATACAGCAGCACCGCTTTCTTCAGCCACTCGTTGACCTGCCAGCCGCCGTTGCCATCGGGTTGGGCGACGCGCAGTTCGCCCGACTCCAGGCCCTGCATCGCCTGTTCGACGGCCGGTTTGACGGCGTCACCGATCTCGGCGGCGGTCAGTTCGGCGCGACGCGCGAACGCATCTTCGATGGTGGTCTGCAGGGCTTGGGTCATGACGGGACTTCGTGGGGAAAAACGGGGCGTTATCGTGCCACGTCGCCGTCGATCGAGGCGAGCAGTGCGGTGCGCAAGGCGTCCTGCGCGTCGTCGTCGAGCAGGCGCCCGGCGCTGTCGCTGAGCCGGAACACGTCCTCGACGCGTTCGCCGAACGTCGCCACCCGCGCGTCGTGCACGCGCACGCCATGCTGGCGCAGCTCGTGGGCGACATCGGCCAGCAGGCCGGGACGATCGGTGCAGACGAGGCTGAAGACGGTGTGCCGGCCATCGGCGCTGGCATTGAATTCGATACGCGGCGGCACGCGGAAATGGCGCAGATGTCGCGGCTGCGCGCGACGTGCGGGGCGCAGATCCAGCGACCCGGTCAGCACCGTCGTGAGCTTGCGCTCGATCGAGGCGAGTTCGAGGCTCTGCCGCGTATCCGCCGGCAGCACCTGGAACACGTCGAAGATCGTACCGCCCGGCCCGTCCAGCGCGCGCGCCTGCTGGATCACCAGGCCGAGGCGATCGAGCGTGATGACGATCGCCGAGAACAGACCGTCGCGATCGGGCGAATGCACGAAGACTTCCAGCGCCTGCGCGCCTGCGGCGAGCCGGCGCACGCGCACGACGACATCGCCGTCGACGGTGTCGCGCAGGCCCAGCGCCTGCCAGACCACCTGATCGGCACGGCCGCGCAGGAAGCTCTCCTGCGGAATGCGGGTGAACAGCGCATCGGCTTCGGTGTCCTCGACGCCGTGCGCCGACAGCAGACCACGTGCGCGATCACGCGCCTCGGCGATGCGCTCGACGGCGGCCACCGGATTCTCCAGCCCGCGCCGCAGCGCCAGCCGCGTCGCGCTGCGCAGATCGGTCAGCAGGCGGTCCTTCCATGCGTTCCACAGCTTCGGCGAGGTGCCGGCGATGTCGGCGCAGGTCAGCAGATAGAGATAGTCCAGGCGCTCGCGATCCGCGACCTCGGCCGCGAACTTGTGGATCACCGCCGGATCGGAGATGTCGAGTTTCTGCGCGCTGGTCGACATCAGCAGATGGCGCTTGACGAGCCATTCCACGAGTGCGGTGTCGGTCTCGCCGAGGCCATGGCCTTCGCAGAATTCGCGCGCATCCACCGCGCCGAGTTCCGAATGGTCGCCGCCGCGGCCTTTGGCAATGTCGTGGAACAGGCCGGCGATGAGCAGCAGCTCCGGTTTGCGCAGCTGCGGCCAGACTTCGTGCGCGCTGGAAAAACGCTCGTCCGGCGCCTCCGACGCGAAACTGGCGATGTTGCGCAGCACCGCGAGCGTGTGCTGGTCGACCGTGTAGACGTGGAACAGGTCGAACTGCATCCGCCCGGTGACGTTCGCGAACTCGGGAATCCACACGCCCAGCACGCCCAGACGCGCCATGCGTTCGAGTGTACGCACCGGAATCGGACCGCGCAGCAGGCCGAGGAACTGCTCGCGCAGCCCGGTCGACGCGGTGCGCCACGACGGCAGCGCATGCAGCGATTCGGCCAGCGCACGCGCCGTCTGCGAATGCAGGCCGCGCAGCTCCTGGTGATCGGCCCACATCGCGAACAGGTCGAACACGCGGGCGATATCACCGCCCGGCCACACGTCGTCGCGCGCGACGAGATAACCGCGCTGGCTGCCGAACTCGGCATCGAGCGGCTGCAGCGTGCCCTCGCCTTCGATCTGTTCCTCGAAACGCTGCAGCATGCGTTCGCTGATGCGCTGGACCACCGACGCGCTGCGGTAGAACTCCTGCATCATCTTTTCGACCAGCGGATTGTCCGCCGCCTCGACGTGATGCAGTCGCGCCGCCAGTGCTTTCTGGTAGTCGAACCGCAGACGTTCTTCGGCTTTTCCAGCCACCAGATGCAGTCCGAAGCGCAGCCGCGACAGGGTGCGCCGTTCGCGCTCGAGCGTCGCGTGTTCGTCGACGCCGAGCTGGCCCAGCGCGATCAGTTCCTCGGTGCCGTAGACGCCCAGCACGCGCCGCGCCATCCAGCGCAGGTTGTGCACGTCACGCAGGCCGCCCGGGCCGTCCTTGATGTTGGGTTCGAGGTTGTCGGCCGTGTCGCCGAAGCGCGCGTGGCGCATCTCGAGTTCGCGGCGCTTGGCGTGGAAGAAATCGTCCGCCGGCCAGACCTTCGTATCGGCGATCGCGTCCATCAGCGCGCGCACCTCGCCGATGTTGGCCAGCAGCGGCCGCGCTTCCAGCAGCGCGGTCAGCACGGTCACGTCCTCGGCGGCGCGCGTGCACTCCTCGAAGCTCCGCACCGCGTGGCCGACCGGCAGGCCGAAATCCCATAACAGCGCGAGCATGCGACCCAGGGCTTCGGCATGTTCGGCCTGCGCCTCGGAGGTCGCGATGACAAGCAGGTCGATGTCGGAATGCGGAAACAGTTCGCCGCGGCCGTAACCGCCGACCGCGAACAGCGCCAGCGGCGCATCGCCGGGAATGCAGCGCGCCCAGGCCTTGCGCACCCAGCCGTCGACGGCATTGGCGCGCGCGGCGAGCAGACGGTCGATGTGCTGCCCCGCGTCGAAGCCCTGTGCCAGACGCGCGTCGTGGGCGGCGAGCGCGGCACGCGCCTCCGCCACCCATGCCATGTCGTCGCCGTCGGCGCCGGGGACCTGGGGGGCGGTGCGCTCGCCCACGTCAGAGAAAGGCGTCGTTGTCGTCGCCGGGGATGCGGGTCAGCACGTCCACGCCGTCGGCGGTGACCGCGACCGTGTGCTCCCACTGCGCGGACAGCTTCCGGTCCTTGGTGACGACGGTCCAGCCGTCGGGCAGCACCTTGGTGAAGCGCGTGCCCTCGTTGATCATCGGCTCGATCGTGAAGGTCATGCCTTCCTTGAGCACGACACCGGCGCCCGGCGTGCCGTAATGCAGCACCTGGGGTTCGTCGTGGTAGACCTTTCCGATGCCGTGGCCGCAGTACTCGCGCACCACACTGAAACGCTCGGCCTCGGCGTACTTCTGGATCGCGTGCCCGACATCGCCCAGCGTCGCGCCCGGCTTCACCTCACGGATACCGCGCCACATCGCCTCGCGCGTCACCTCGACCAGGCGCCGCGCCATCACCGACGGCGTGCCGACGAAGTACATGCGGCTGGTATCACCGTGCCAGCCGTCCTTGATCACGGTGACATCGATATTGATGATGTCGCCGTCCTTGAGGACCTTGCCGTCGTTCGGAATGCCGTGGCAGATGACGTTGTTGGCCGAGATGCACGTCGTCTTGGGATAACCCTTGTAGCCGACGTTGGCCGGAATCGCGCCCTGCACCCGAATGATGTGGTCGTAGCAGATGCGGTCCAGTTCCTCGGTGGTCACGCCCGGCTTCACATGCGGGGCGACGATCTGCAGCACCTCGGCGGCCAGCCGGCCGGCCACGCGCATCTTCTCGATTTCTTCGGGCGTCTTGGTGTGGATACTCATGCCGCCATTATCGCCGAAAACCCCTCCGCCCGCCCGCAGAAGCCCGATCGCGGGTCGGATCTGCGGCGATGGCCCACCTCGTGACGCGCTGAGACGAATCTGAAAAGCGATGCGGAACAACGCGGGTCACTGACCGGGATGCGCGCAAGTTGCGAGACTTTCCCGGCGTGGAGGTGCCGGCCCGGAACCGCCCGCCCATCTCCGGAGAATCGAATGCGTCAGATCCACCTGCTCGCCGCCCTCGGCTTCGTCGCCGCGTCCTGCTTCACCCTGCCCGCCGCAGCCCAGTCGGCGACCACGACGTTCGACGTGACCCTGACCATCACCGCGGCCTGCACCATCAACACACCAGCGGCCACGAATGTCGCGTTCGGTTCGCAGCCGTCGACCGCCACCAATATCGATGCGGCCGGCCAGTTGAACGTCAACTGCACACCCAACACCGGTTACACGATCGCCCTCAGTCCGGGCCTGCACGCCGGCGGTGGCGGCATCGCGTCCCGCGCCATGGCCAGCGTGGCCGGCACGCTCGTGCCCTACCAGCTCTACCAGAACGCGGCCCGCACCACGGTGTGGGGACAGACGCCCGGCACCGACACCGTCGCCGGCACCGGCAACGGCGCGGTCCAGCAGATCGCGGTCTTCGGACGCGTGCCGAGCGCCAACTTCCCTGCGACCAGCTACACCGACACGGTCACCGCGACGATCACCTATTGACGTGTCGCGCCTCGCCGATGCGTGTCGCCGCCGCGGCGTCCTGGCGCTGGCGGCGGTGCTGCTGGCGGTGTCGATGCCGCTGTGCGCCGCGGACCTCCAGGTCGCGCCGACCATGGTCATCATCGCCGCCGACAAGGGCGCCGATGGTCTGACGTTGCGCAACAGCGGTGCGCGCCCGCTGGTCGCGCAGGTGCGGGTGTTCGCCTGGGACCAGAATGCGGGCGAGGATCACCTCGACCCCACGGAAGACCTCGCGATCAGCCCGGCGATGCTGGAGATCGCGCCCGGCGCCGAGCAACTGGTGCGCATCGTGCGCCTTGCCGACCCGCCGGAGGCGATCGAACGCAGCTACCGGGTAATCGTCGACGAGATTCCGGGGCCGCCGCCCGCGTCCGACGTGCGGATGGGCTTGAGCTTCGTGCTCCGCTATTCGATCCCGGTCTTCGTCGCGCCCCCTGCGCAGACGATGCCGGTGCTGCACGCGCGTCTGACGCACGACGGCGCCGGTCGCGTGCTGGAACTCGAGAATGTCGGCACCGCGCACGCCCAAATTGCCGACCTGACGCATGCGGGCCCCGACGGACGCCGGATGATCGCTGCGGGTCTGGCGGGCTACGTGTTGCCGGGTCGTCGGCGCAGCTGGGCATTGCCGGCGGACGCGCGCTCGGGTCCGCACGCCGACATCCAGGCGAGGATCAATGGCGAGCCGGATGTCCGTTCGCTGCTTCCGGATCGCTAGCGCGCTCGTCATGGCCGCCACGCTGTCGCTTGCGCGCGCCGCGCCGATCCCCGACATCGACGCCAGCCGGCCGCCGAACGGCGCGCTGTACCTGGCGGTCCGGCTCAACGAGGTCGATCTCGATGGGCTGCTGACGTTCGAGCAGATCGAGGGTCGACTGCATGCATCGCCGCAGACCCTGCAACGCATGGGGTTCGCGGTCGATGGCGCGAACTTCGGCTCGCGCATCGCGCTCGAGGCCATCGCCGGTGTGCAGGTGCGCTACGACCCGGCCTCGCAGTCGGTACGGATCGATGCGCCGCTCGACGTGCTGGCCCTGCCGTCCACCGCGCTGGGCGCCCCGGGGCACGATGCGGCAGTGGTCACCGATCGCACACCGGGCGTGCTGCTCAACTACGACCTCTACGCCAGCGACGGCGACGGGGGCTGGAACGCCACAGGGTTCGGCGAACTGCGGATCTTCGGTCTCGGGCGCGCGATCGTTTCCAACACCGGTTTCGCGCGGGCGTATCGCGCCGATGGCGGTACGCGCCGGCACGAGAGCGTCCGTCTCGACAGCCGCGTGCACTGGTCGTTCCCGGATGCGGCGGTCTCGATCGTCGCAGGCGACGTGTTCACCGGCTTCCTGGACTGGACGCGCCCGGTGCGTATCGGCGGCATCCAGATCGGACGGAACTTCGCACTGCAGCCCTACCGCGTGACGATGCCACTTCCCGAATTCCTCGGCGAGGCGGCCGTACCGTCGGAGGTGGAGCTGTACGTCAACGGCTTGCGGCAATACACCGGCAGCACACCGCCCGGCCCGTTCCAGCTTGCCCCCGTGCCCGGCATCACCGGCGCAGGCCAGGCGCAGGTGGTGGTGACCGACGCCTTCGGACGCGTCAGCACGCTCGATTTTCCGTTCTACGCGACGCAGCGCCTTCTCGCCGCAGGACTCAGCGACTGGTCGCTGAGCCTGGGCTGGGTGCGCGAACGCTACGGCCTGGAGTCGTTCGCGTACGCGGACGACCCCGTCGGCAGCGCCAGTCTGCGTTACGGCGTCAGCAACGCCTTGACGTTGGAGACACACGCCGAAGCGACCGAAGGACTTGCCGTCGCCGGCGCGGGCGTGGCCTGGCTCGCCGACATGGCGGGCGTGTTCAATCTGGCCTACGCGCGCAGCCGGAGCGATGGCGGCGCCGGGGGCCAGGTCGCGATGGGCTGGTCGTGGAACGATTCGCGCTATCAGTTCGCCCTCGACACACGGCGCACGCACGGCGACTACCGGGACGTCGCTGCGCGCCATGGTCCGCTGCCGCCGCGCCGAAGCGATCGCGCGGTCGCCGGGATCAATTCCGTCGCCGGCAGCTTCGGCGTGACCTGGGTCCAGCTCGACCAGTCGATCCCCGAGCCGACCGCAGCGGCGTCACCGGTTACACCGGAGCGCAACCGTTACGCCGGTCTCTACTGGAATCACGGCTTCGACAACGGCTGGTATGCGAATGCGTCGGTCAATCAGGGGCTGGACGGCGGGCGCGATCGCAGCGCGTTCATCGGCCTGACGATCCCGCTCGGCCGCGACGCGCGGCGCCAGGCCGCGCTGTCTTGGCAGCGCGACGCGGGGGGAGACAGCGTCGTCGCCGACGTCGCACAACCGGTGCCCGGCGACGGCGGTGCCGGCTGGCGCATGCAGGCGCGCGCGGGACGCCTGTCCGGCGGTTTGGCCGAAGGCGCCTGGCTGGGACGCCGCGGGCGGATCGGCGGCGGTCTCTCGCAACTGGGCGATTCCCGCTTCGGCTACGCCCAGGCGACAGGCAGCGTGGTGGGCATGGGCGGTGGCTGGTTCGCCGCACGCGCGATCAACGATGCCTTCGCCGTGGTCTCCACCGGCGGACATGCGGGCGTTCCCGTCGCGCTCGAGAACCGCGTGATCGGCGCCACCGACGCGCGCGGCCTGTTGCTGGTGACGCCGCTCAATGCCTGGCAGCACAACCGGCTCTCGATCGATCCCATGGATCTGCCCGCCGACATCCGCGTGACCAGTGCCGCCCGGCTGGCGACACCGGCACAGGGCGCGGGTGTGCGGGTGGGCTTTGAGGTCCGCCGGGTGCATGCCATGCGCCTGATGCTGCGCGACGACGACGGCCATACGGTGCCTGCGGGCAGCCGGATCGAGGACCCGCCGCCCGGGACACCGGGCGTGGTGGGATACGACGGCGAGGTCTACGTCGAGGACATCGCCGCCGGAACGCGGCTGTGGATCCTGCTCGCGGACGACAGCCGCTGCATGGTCGTGGTCCCTGCTCGACCCGACGCTGCGGCCGGGCAGCCGACGACGGTGCGCTGTATCGCGGTGTCGACGCCATGAGGGGCGCATCACATCTGCTCGCACTGGTGTGCCTGGCCTCTGCGCCCATGGGCGCCGGTGCCGCGACCGTCTGCGCTGCCTCGGCGACGCCGCTGGCCTTCGGCGCCGTCGCCGGCAACGCAGCAGTGGACGTGGACGGCACGGTGACGGTGGGTTGCCAGACCCTGGGCGTGGCGCTGCTGTCCACGGTCCGCGTGCGCATGTGTCTCAACATCGGCGCCGGCAGCGCCGGCGCTGGACAGCTCACGCCCAGGCGCATGAGCAGCGTGGCCGGCGATCCGCTGCAGTTCCAGATCTACCGTGACCCCGCGCGCGCGCAGATCTGGGGAGACAGCGCGGCCTCGACCGCGCCAACCCCCCGGAACGTGGACTTCGAGTACCTGGTGCTGCTGCTGGGCGCCACCTATTCGACGTCGGTTTCGATGCATGGCCGGGTACCGGCGCAGCCTGCACTGGCGGCCGGCAGCTACAGCAGCCAGTTCGCCGGGGCCGACACCCGCCTGGACTACCGCTACAGCGAGCCGGTGCTGGGCGTGGTGAACTATCCGGCATCGTGCATCAGCGGCGGCAGCGGGGGTGGCAGCGTGACGTTCCCGTTCGCCGTGTCCGCGCCCGTGCCCAACCGGTGCACGGTCACCAGCGTCACGCCACTGGCCTTCGGCACGGTCCCCGGTCGCGTGGCGGCCGGCGTCGACCAAGCGGCGACCCTGCATTTCAACTGCACCGGACGCACCGCCTGGACCGTGGGTCTCGACAACGGCACGCACGCCTCTGGCACCACGCGACGCATGCGGCTGGGCACAGCCGGTACGAGTTACGTGACCTACGAGCTCTACAACGATCCGGCCCGGACCCAGCGCTGGGGGGCGACCGCGGGAACCGGCGGTATGACCGGCACCGGCACCGGGCTGAACCAGTCTCTGCAGATCTACGGGCGCGTACCGGGCAATCAGACCGTGCCGGCCGGCACCTACCAGGACACCATCCAGGTCACGATCACGTACTGAGCGCCCGGCCGGGCGATTGTCCCGGCTTCCGACGTGGCGTATCATCGGCGGCTGCCCGGTGCATCGGGTCGCCAATGCCGGGCGTCATCGGCAAATCCACACCTGCCGCAACAGCCCGTGCCGGGGTGCCTCGCAAGAGGTTCGGTCACGGAGGCGCCAGGGAGGCTCAACCCCGGAACCACTGCCCCGCCATGCGCGGCGCAACCGCCCATACCTACCCGTGGCGGCCGGTTCCACTGTCAGGAGTTCCACCATGCCCCAGATCACCATGCGCCAGATGCTCGAAGCAGGCGTCCATTTCGGCCACCAGACCCGTTACTGGAACCCGAAGATGGGTCCGTACATCTTCGGCGCGCGCGGCAAGATCCACATCATCAATCTCGAGAAGACCGTTCCGCTGTTCAACGACGCGATGAACTTCATCTCGGGCATCGCGCAGAAGCGCGGCATGATCCTGTTCATCGGCACCAAGCGCAGCGCCCGCGAAGCGATCCGCGAAGAAGCCGAGCGTTGCGGCATGCCGTTCATGACCCAGCGCTGGCTCGGCGGCACGCTGACCAACTTCGCGACGGTGAAGAAGTCGGTGTCGCGTCTGAAGGAACTGGAAGCGGCCGAGACCGACGGCACGTTCGAGAAGCTGGTCAAGCACGAAGTGCTGGGCCTGCGCCGCGAGCGCGAGAAGCTGGAAGCCTCGCTGGGCGGCATCAAGGAAATGAACCGTCTGCCCGACGCGCTGTTCGTCATCGACATCGGCCATGAAGACATCGCCATCAAGGAAGCCAAGAAGCTCGGCATCCCGGTGATCGCGGTCGTCGACACGAACTACGATCCGGCCCTGGTCGACTACGCGATCCCGGGCAACGACGACGCCATCCGCGCCGTGCAGCTGTACGCGAACGCCGCGGCCGATGCCGTGCTGGAAGGCAAGGCGGCGACCCCGAGCGCGGCGACCGTGCGCGAGGAAGAGTTCGCAGAAGGCGGCGAGAAGCCGGCCCGCGCGCCGCGCGGCAAGAAGGCCGACGACGCCGCTGCCGCAGCACCCGCGGCCGAGTAATCGCCGCGACATGCGCACCGTCCATGCTGGACGGTGCGCGCATCACGCCGTGCGCGGTTCCCCGCGCCATCGGCGTCGATTCCGTGAGGCGGGCCCCGGCCCGCACGACAATCCCCGAATTCAGAGGTCTCCAATGGAAATCACCGCATCCCTGGTCAAGGAACTGCGCGAGCGCACCGGCGCCGGCATGATGGAATGCAAGAAGGCGCTCAGCGAAACCGGCGGCAACATCGACGCCGCCGCCGAGGCGCTGCGCAAGTCCGGTCTGGCCAAGGCCGACAAGAAGGCCGACCGCGTCGCCGCCGAAGGCCGCATCGCGGCTGCGCAGAACGACAGCGTCGCCGTGCTGGTCGAGATCAACTCCGAGACCGACTTCGTCGCCAAGGATGACAACTTCCTGCGCTTCACCGACGTCGTCGCCCAGACCGCGCTGGCGTCCGGCGCTGCCGATGCCGACACACTGAAGGCCGCCAAGGTCGAGTCCGGCGAGACGATCGAAGAAATCCGCGCCGCGGTCATCGCAAAGGTCGGCGAGAACCTGCAGATCCGTCGCCTGGTCCGCGTCGAAAGCACGAACAACGTGGCGGCCTACGTCCACGGTGGCCGTATCGGCGTGCTGGTCGAGCTCAAGGGTGGCGATGTCGAGCTGGCGCGCGGCCTGGCGATGCACGTCGCCGCGATGAACCCGCCCTACAACAAGACGAGCGACGTGCCGACCGAGTTCGTCGAGAAGGAAAAGGAAATCGAGCTGGCCAAGATGTCCGAAAAGGACAAGAGCAAGCCGGCCGACATCCTCGAGAAGATCATCAGCGGCAAGATCAACAAGATCGTTAACGAGGTCACGCTCTACGGCCAGCCCTACGTGCTCGACACCGACAAGACCGTCGAAGCCGTGCTCAAGGCCGCCGGTGCCGAAGTGATCGGCTTCCAGCGTCTGGCCGTCGGCGAAGGCATCGAGAAGGTGGTCGAGGATTACGCCGCCGAAGTGATGAAGCAGGCTGGTCTGGCCTGATCGATCACCGCGCATCCGTTCGACGCCGCGGCGTCGACGGTGTGGCCTGATCCCAAAACGCGCCCGCAAGGGCGCGTTTCTTTTTGCGTGTGCGTCGGAAACACAGCGGGAGGCGTGCTGATGACGCCCGATCGAGGGACGGCACGCCAGCGCGTTGTCCGTCGCGTGTCGCCGGCGAAACGCAACGTCGATCTCGCGGCGCTCGGACGTCAGAGTGATTGCCGCTGCCGACTCCAGTTACAGCGCGGCGGCGACTGCATCCCTCCGATACGTCTCGCGGCAGATCGGGGAACACCACGTCGAAACACGCGGATACGAAAACGCCCGGCGGAACCGGGCGTCTCCATCGCCGCGTGAAGACGTGCGTTACTCCAGCTCGCGAACGCCAAGTTCCTGGAGTGCATTGCGCATCAGCACGGCCGCCGGCTCGCTGAGCTTCTCGTTGTCGAGCGCGTAGCGGATCGTCGCCTCGATCAAGCCCAGATGGGTACCGCAGTCGAAACGGACGCCCTTGAAGCGATACGCGTGCACCGGCTGCTCGGCGAGAAGCGCCGCGATCGCGTCCGTCAGCTGGATCTCGCCACCCGCACCCGGCCTGGTGTTCTCGAGCAATTCGAAGATGCGGCCATCGAGCACGTAGCGACCGACCACGGCCAGCGTGCTGGGGGCATCCTCGGGCTTGGGCTTCTCGACCATCGCATTGATACGCCCATGGCGGCCTTCGAACGCGTCGGTCGCCACGATGCCGTAGCTGGCGGTCTGCTCGCGCGCCACGTCCTGCACGGCGATCATGCTCGCGCCGGTGGCCTCGTGCGCATCCGCCATCTGACGCAACGCGCCCGCGCCATTGCGGTTCCACAGCAGGTCGTCCGGCAGCATCACCGCGAACGGCTCGTCGCCGATGACCGCACGTGCGCACAGCACGGCATGACCGAGACCGAGCGCTTCGGGCTGGGTGACGAAGATCGCCTGCACGCCGTCAGGCAGAGGACGCCGGACCTTCTCCAGGAGTTCGTGCTTGCCGGCCGCTTCGAGGCGATCCTCGAGCTCGTAGGCCTTGTCGAAGTAGTCGCCGATCGCGTGCTTGTAACGGTTGGTCACGAAGACGAGGGTGTCGCAGCCCGCCTCGATCGCCTCGTCCACCGCGTACTGGATCAGGGGCCGATCAACGATCGGCAGCATTTCCTTGGGTACCGTCTTGGTCGCCGGCAGGAAGCGCGTCCCGAGTCCTGCAACGGGAAACACCGCCTTGCGGATCCTCTGCGTCATGTATGTCTCGCGTGTCGTGGGGGGAACGCGACGATCGTCGCACCCTCGTTGTGTGTGGACCGCGATTGCAGCGGCGCGAACTCGGGCACCGCTTCGCGCAACGAGGCGGCGAGCAAGTCCAAGTCGTAGCGTGCGACGCCGTCCGACAGTTTCACCAGCGCCGCCGCGAGCCGCTCCGCGTGCACGGTGCGTGCTTCGGCGAGCAGGATCTTCGGATGCGTGGTCGGGCGATACCGTTCGTCGGCATGGAACAGGGTTTCGTGCAGCTTCTCGCCCGGACGCAGACCGGAATAGACGATTGCGACATCCTGGTCGGGGTGCTTGCCGGCCAGGCGGATCATCTGCTCGGCCAGCAGGCGGATCGAGACCGGCTCGCCCATGTCGAGCGTATACACCGCCTGAGCCGAGCCGATCGCCACCGACTGCATGATCAGCTGGCAGGCCTCTGGAATCGTCATGAAGTAGCGGGTGACCTCGGGATCGGTCACGGTCACCGGCCCGCCGCGACGGATCTGCTCGCGGAACAACGGCACGACGCTGCCGGCCGAATCGAGCACGTTGCCGAATCGCACGGTGATGAAATCGGTGGATGCGCCCACCGCCAGATCTTGGCAGACCATCTCGGCCAGACGCTTGGTCGCACCGAGCACATTGACTGGATCGACCGCCTTGTCCGTGGAGATCAGAACGAACGTGCTGACCTTATGATCAATCGCCGCATGCGCGACTGTACGCGTTGAAAGCACATTGTTACGCACACCTTCGCGAAGCTGATTTTCGAGCACCGGCACCTGCTTGTACGCAGCGGCATGAAATACCGCGTCCGGCGCGGATAACCGCATGGCATGCTCGATCACCGCGGTATCGCCGCAGTCGCCCAAGACCGGGACCAGGGTGATCCGCGGGAAATCGCGACGCAACTCGCTCTCGATCCGGGTCAGCGCGAGCTCGTCCATCTCCACCAGCGCGATCTGCGCCGTCCCGTTGCGCGCGCACTGGCGACACAGCTCGGACCCGATCGATCCACCTGCACCGGTCACCAGCACGCTGCGGCCGCGCAACCACGCGCGGATCGCCTTCCAGTCGGGCATGACGGGTTTGCGACCCAGCAGGTCTTCGATCGCGACTTCCTTGAGTTCGCCTGGAAGCGATCGGCCTTCGAGCAGATCGTCGAGCTTGGGCACCGTGCGGAACGGAAGCCCGGTGCGTTCGCATGCTTCGACGACCTTGCGCATCGCGACGGCATCCGCAGACGGCATCGCGATCACGAGCAACTTCGCGGCCGTCTCCGGCGCCAGTTTCTCGAGATCCTGGATACGGCCCAGCACCGGCACGCCCTGCAACTGGCTGCCACGCAGCTTCGGCGCGTCGTCGAGGAAGCCGACCGGGTCGTAGGCACCCGTGCGTCGCAGGTCCCGCACCAGCGTCTCGCCCGCCTGTCCGGCGCCCAGGATCAGCACCCGGACCGCGGACTGGCTGGTCCGGGTCATGCCGTGATCCTTCCACGCGCGATACAGCAGGCGCGGCATCCCCAGCAAGGCTGCGAGCAGCAGCGGATACGTGATCAGGACGGTCCGCGGCACCAGATTGAGCCGGTTGTAGACGAACAGCACCAGCATGATCGTGAGCAAGCCCAGGACAGAGGCCTTCACGATGTTCATCAGATCTGGAACGCTGGCGAATCGCCAGACGCCGCGATACAGGCCGACGCGCCAGAAGATCAGGCCCTGCGCGAGCAGGATCAGCGCGATCTCGGGCGACCAGAATGCGAATGTCGGCGAGCTTTCCATCACCGAGTGACGGAACTGGTGGAGGCCGATCCAGCACAGCCAGACCATGGTCAGATCGTGCAGCACCACGGCCACACGAGGCCCCAGGACGCCGATCCTGGCCTTGAGGTCAATCATCCAGCCGCTTCCTTACGACAGGCGCATCCGGCGCGTATGCCGGATACGGAAAATGAGCCAGATGGTGACACCGAGCAGATACCACGTGGCGAAGGCTCCGATGATAACGGGTTGCGGCGCGCCTGCGATCGAAATGGCGACCAGAATCGACAGCAACGTCCAGGCGGCATAGCCACCTGTCACGACAGCGTGGCTGTGCCCCGCCTGCACACACCGCTGGTACACATGCTGTACATGCGGCGTCCACCACCGTTCGCCGCGGATGATGCGGGACAGCAATGTCAAAGCCGCGTCAATCAGGAAGGCGCTGAGGGGCAGCAGCCACGGCAGCGAAGCTATCGGATCAGGTGCCGGAGCGGACGCGATCAGGCAGGCCGCGAGCAATCCCAATGCGCCGCTGCCGACGTCACCCAGAAAGATCCGCGCAGTGGGGAAATTGAACGGCAGAAAGCCTGCACAGGCCGCAGCGACGATGCAGGCCAGGACTGCGCCCTCGCCCACCAGCCCGAGCAGCAGCAATCCCAACGCGACGAGGATCATCTGCGTCGCGGCCAGACCGTTGATCCCGTCCATGAAGTTCCAGACGTTGATCAGGCCCAGCGCAAGCACCATGACCACGATCGCCCACCATGCAGGCTGCCCGGCCCACGCAACGCCGACGGCGAGCAGCGCGGCGGCGAGGAGATGCACCGCCAGCCGCCCCCAAGGGGACAGCGGGCGATGGTCGTCGAGCCAGCCGATCGCGGCGACCAGCGCGAGGCCGCAGGCGCCGGACAGGAACACGGGCGACAGGCTCTTGCCCGCGATGCCCAGCCAGATCATCGCAGGCAGCACGACCGCGACGATCGCGATACCGCCTCCCCGCGGCGTCGCTACCGCGTGGCTGCGACGCTCGCCGGGCGTATCGACCAGCTGCCGAGCCAGCGCGTATCGACGCGCCAGCGCCGTCAATGCGAGCGCGGCCAGACACGCAGCGACACACAGCGTCGCGATCAAGGACAGGGGTGCCTGCACTCAGACCACGGCGTAGTTGAGCAGCGGCTTGATCGTGCCCCACTCCTTGCAGCTGGGACATTGCCAGTGGTGGCTACGCGCACCGAAACCGCATTGCTTGCACCGGTAGCTGGGATTGCGCACCAGCAGCTGCTCGGTGATCAGGCGCAGCTCCTGCAGCGTGCCGACATGGTCGACGCCGTCGGCCAACGTCAGATCGATCAGGGCCGCTTCGCCGCGCACCGACGGGCGATCCTTGAGCTGGCGCGCGAGGTAGGTGCGCGCCGCGTGCACGCCCTCCTCCTGCTCGACCAGGCGCGTCAGCGCCAGGACCGGCGCGACACCCTTGTAGTGCTCGGTCATCTGCGACAGGAAGTTGCGCGCGCCAGGCACGTCGCCGACGCGTTCGTACGCCGCCAGCAGTGGCGCGAGGATCTCGGGCAGGAAGTCCGTGTCGTGACGCGCGGCGCGCTCGAACGCGCGGATCGCGGCCTGATCGTTGCCGGCATCGATCTCGATGCGTCCTTCCAGGATACCGGCGCGCACCGAGCCCGAATCCGCCGCGTACGCACGCTGGACCGCGCTGCGCGCCGCATCGGTGTCCCCGGCCGAACGCAGGCGGTCGGCGAGCTCGCACTCGAACTGTGCGATCAGCTTGCCCATCGGCTCGCCCGTCGCGGTCTCGTAGCGCGTGGCGTTCTCGATGGCCTTCGGCCAGTCGCGTTCCGACTGGTAGATGCCGATCAGATGCCGCAGCGCCTGCGGCGCACGCTGGTCGATCCGCGCGAGATCGGAGAACACCGTCTCCGCGCGATCGAGCAGACCGGACTTCATGTAGTCCTCGCCCAGCGCGAGCAGCGCCTGGACTTTCTGCTGGTCGTTGAGATCGGGCCGCTGCACCAGCCCCTGGTGCAGGCGGATCGCGCGATCGACTTCGCCGCGGCGCCGGAACAGATGCCCGAGCGCGACCTGGGTTTCGAAGGTGTCCTTGTCGAGCTCCGCGATGTGCAGGAACAGTTCGATCGCCTTGTCCGGCTGCTCGTTGAGCAGATAGTTGAGACCGCGGAAATACGTCGTCGACAGACGGCTGACCTGGGTATCGCTGTGGCGCTCGCCGCCGCGGCGACCGATCACCCAGCCACTGAGGGCCGCGATCGGCAGCAACAGGAAGAACCAGAACCACTCGGTCACAAACGCCATGGATCACGCTCCATCGATGGATCGGCCGCGAACGCGCGACCCGGGCCGGCGATGGACATCACGGCGCGATGCGCGCCCCGCCGACGGTGCGTCGACGATCCTACCCGCTTGCCGATCCTGCACGCCAACCATGCGGCGATCCGCAGAGGCGTGGAAAAGAAAATGGGACCGCCGTGTGGCGGTCAGTCTTCGGCCGGCATCGGCTGTACGTCGCTGACGCGATCGCGCAGTTCCTTGCCCGGCTTGAAATGCGGCACGTGCTTGCCCGGAAGCGCAACGGCGTCGCCGGTCTTCGGGTTGCGTCCGGTGCGCGGCGGACGGAAGTGCAGCGAGAAGCTGCCGAAACCGCGGACCTCGATGCGATCGCCGGCCGCAAGGGCCCCGCCCATCATCTCGAGCATGGCCTTGACCGACAGGTCGACGTCCTCGCCCTTGAGGTGCGCCTGGCGCTGGGTCAGCAGTTCGATGAGTTCCGACTTCGTCATGTCTCGTTCTTGCAGATGCGAAAGCGCCGGCCCGGGCGGACCCGGGCCGGCGCTGACCGGGCTTACTCGCCCTTGTTGCCCAGCTGCTCGCGCAGCAGCGCGCCCAGCTTGGTGGTGCCGCTCGACGCTTCCGAAGCCTGCTTGTTGTACTCGGCCAGGGTCTCGGCGGTTTCCGCCTCGTCCTTCGCCTTGATCGACAGCTGCAGGACGCGGGTCTTGCGGTCGACGCCGAAGTACTTGGCCTCGATTTCCTGACCGACCTTCAGGTGCTGGCTGGCATCGTCGATGCGCTGGTCGCTGATGTCACGCGCCTGCACATAGCCTTCCACGCCTTCACCCAGGTCCACGACGGCGCCCTTGGCATCGACTTCCTTGACGGTGCCGGTGACCTTCGAACCGCGCGGCGTGGTCGCCATGAACTGACCCATCGGGTCCTGCTCGAGCTGCTTGACGCCCAGCGAGATGCGCTCGCGCTCCGGATCGACCGCCAGCACGACGGCTTCGACGGTGTCGCCCTTCTTGAACGCGCGTGCCACGTCTTCGCCGGTGGAGTTCCACGCGATGTCCGACAGGTGGATCAGGCCGTCGATACCGCCGTCCAGGCCGATGAAGATGCCGAAGTCGGTGATCGACTTGATCTGGCCGTCGACCTTGTCGCCCTTCTTGTGGATGGCCGCGAAGGTCTCCCACGGGTTCGAGGTGACCTGCTTGATGCCCAGCGAGATGCGGCGACGCTCTTCGTCCACGTCGAGCACCATGACCTCGAGCTCGTCACCGACCTGCACCACCTTGGACGGGTTGACGTTCTTGTTGGTCCAGTCCATTTCGGACACGTGCACCAGACCTTCGACGCCCGGCTCGATCTCGACGAACGCGCCGTAATCGGTGACGTTGGAGACCTTGCCGAACACGCGGGTGTTGGACGGGTAACGGCGGGCGATGTTGTCCCACGGATCCTCGCCCAGCTGCTTCAGGCCGAGGCTGACGCGGTTGCGCTCGCGGTCGTACTTGAGCACGCGGACGTCGAGCTCTGCGCCCACTTCCACGACTTCGGACGGATGGCGCACGCGCTTCCAGGCCATGTCGGTGATGTGCAGCAGGCCGTCGATGCCGCCGAGGTCCACGAACGCGCCGTAGTCGGTCAGGTTCTTGACGACGCCCTTGAGCACCGCGCCCTCGACCAGCTTCTCCATCAGCTGCTCGCGCTCTTCCGAATGCTCGCTCTCGACGACTGCGCGACGCGAGACGACGACGTTGTTGCGCTTGCGGTCCAGCTTGATCAGCTTGAACTCGAGCTCCTTGCCCTCGAGGTACACCGGGTCACGGACCGGACGCACGTCGACCAGCGAGCCCGGCAGGAATGCGCGGACGTCCTTGATGTCGACGGTGAAACCGCCCTTGACCTTGCCGCTGATGCGGCCGGTGATGGTTTCGTTCTTCTCGAGCGCTTCTTCCAGCTCGTCCCACACCATGGCGCGCTTGGCCTTCTCGCGCGACAGCACGGTCTCGCCGAAGCCGTTCTCGAGCGAGTCCAGCGCCACCTTGACGGTGTCGCCTTCCGCGACGTCGATCTCGCCGGCGTCGTTACGGAACTGTTCGATCGGCACGATGCCTTCCGACTTCAGGCCGGCGTTGATCACGACGACGTCGGTGCGGACCTGCACGACGACGCCGGTGACGATGGAGCCCGGCTTGAGCTTGGCCAGATTGGTCTGACTGGCTTCGAACAGTTCTGCGAATGATTCGGTCATTGGTAGATACCTGGTTGACTCAGACTGCGTGGCGGCGCTTGTCAGCGCGGAATGCCGGCAGTCCACCCGTTGGTCGGCCGTCGCGGGATTGCAGGGCCGTGAGTGTTGAGGTGAATGGACCGGCGACCGGAACGATTCCGGACACCGACATGGGTGCAGCGATACAGCGGTGGCACATCACACATTCAACAACGCCGAAGCGGCCCGGAGCGGACCACCGCGGCTTGCAGCGCACGCCCGACCGTGTAATCCGGTCAAACGTTGCGTGCGGGGAGCAACGCGAGCACCCGTTCGACGACGGCCTCGATGCCCTGACCGGTGGTGTCGATCCGGACGGCGTCTTCGGCCGGCCGCAACGGCGCCACCGAACGGTTGGCATCGCGGGCGTCGCGGGCGAGGATCTCGCGCAGCAGACCGTCCATTGTCACCGAAACCCCCTTGTTCTTCAACTGCTTATAGCGCCGGTCGGCCCGCTCCTCGGCGCTCGCGGTCAGGAACACCTTCCAGCCCGCATCCGGAAAGATCACCGTGCCCATGTCGCGGCCATCTGCGACCAGGCCGGGTGCCACCCTGAATGCACGTTGTCGGTCCTTGAGCGCGGCGCGGACTTCCGGAATCGCGGCAATCGCCGAGGCGGCAGCGCCTGCGGTTTCGGTCCGCAGCTCGTCGGTGGCGTCGTGGCCGTTGACCAACACCCGCAACTCGTCGCCGCTCTCGTCGAAGGCGATGGTCGTGTCGAAGGTGCAGCGCACCAGGGCGCCGCCGTCGTCGAGATCCAGATCAGCCCAGCCCGCCGCCACGCCGACTGCGCGATACAGCGCGCCCGAATCGAGATAATGCCAACCCAGCTGCTGCGCGACCGCGCGGCTGATGGTGCCCTTGCCGGAACCCGAAGGCCCGTCGATCGTCAAAACCGGCACCGTCGCCGTCATCTGCATCTCCTGCGCCGGGGGATGTCCGCGGGCGAACACCCAAGCGCTTGAATCGTGGGGGAAAGAGCCGCTAGAATAGCCGGCTTGCTGTTCGTATCCCATCCCAGAGGTTCACCATGAAGGTCCTGTCGTCCCTGAAGTCGGCGAAGACCCGCCACCGCGATTGCAAGGTAGTGCGTCGCCGCGGCAAGGTCTTCGTGATCTGCAAGTCCAACCCGCGTTTCAAGGCGCGTCAGCGCTAAGACGCGTTGCCGCCGCGCGAGCGGTGTGCACGCGAGAAAGGCCGCAGCGATGCGGCCTTTCTTCGTTTGGGGCGCCCATCGCTCCGCGTCGGCATCACCATCGCGCAAATTCTGCTACACAGGCGCGTGCGCCCTTGCGGCGCCTAGCCATCCCATCGCTGTCCTGCCCAGGAGTCACCGCCATGTCGCGTTCCTTCGCTTCGATCCTTGCAGGCACCGCGCTGAGCTGCGCGCTGCTCGCCAGCCTGCCCGCCTCCGCAGACACGCTGCTCGTCGACCGCACCAAGCAGGCCACCACCGGCGTGCCGACGCGCGGCATGTCGATGGCCGATGTCGAAGCCCGCTTCGGCGTGCCCACCGAGCGCATGGATCCGCGTGGCGGCCAGAAGCGCCAGTGGCCGACGATCAACCGCTGGGTCTACCCCACCTTTACCGTCTATTTCGAGCGGAACCGGGTCATCGATACCGTCGCCAACCGCGCCACGGCGTCGGAGATCGGCCCCAAGCCCGCCATCCGTTGAGTCCATGACCGAACACGCATTGCGCTTCCCCGCGGAGTGGGAACCTCAGTCCGCGATCCTGATCGCCTGGCCGAACGAAGACACCGACTGGGCCGCGCGCCTGGGCGAGGTCGAAGACACGTACATCGCGCTGGTCGCGGCGATCACCCGCTTCCAGCCGGTCGTGATCTGCGTGCCGGACGAGGACATCCAGAGCTACGCCTACGTGCGTCTGGCATCGAACCGCATCGACATGACGCGCGTGCGCTTCGTCGAAGCGGCCTACGACGACACCTGGCTGCGCGATTCCGGCCCGATCTCGCTGCGACGTGGCGATGACGCATTCGTGCTCAACGATTTCCGCTTCACCGGCTGGGGCGGCAAGTTCGATGCGAGCCAGGACGATCTGCTGGTCGGCCATCTGCACGGCGCCGGCGTGTTCGCCGGCGAGGCGCAGCGACGCGAGATCGACTTCGCGCTCGAGGGCGGCGCGATCGAAACCGACGGTGCCGGCACGCTGCTGACCACCTGGCGCTGCCTGCACGAGCGCCACCCCGACACCCCGCGCGACGCACTGACCGCGAAGCTGTCGGACTGGCTCGCACAGGACCGCGTGTTGTGGCTCGACCACGGCTATCTGGAAGGCGACGACACCGACGCGCACATCGACACCCTCGCCCGCTTCGCACCGAACGACGCGATCGTGTTCCAGGCCTGCGACGACGTCGCCGATCCGCACCATGTCGAGCTGCAGGCGATGGCCGACGAGATCGCCGCGCTGCGCACGCGCGAGGGCGCGCCGTATCGCCTGTTTCCGCTGCCATGGGCGCAGCCGGTGCTCGACGACGGGCGTCGTCTCGCTGCGAGCTACGCGAATTACCTGATCCTCAACGGCGCGGTGCTGATGCCGGCCTATGGCGACCCGGCCGACGACGCCGCAGCGGCCGTGCTCGCGCAGGCGCATCCCGGTCGCGAGATCGTGCAGGTGCCATGCCGCCCGTTGATCTGGCAGAACGGCAGCCTGCACTGCATCACCATGCAGCTGCCCGCCGGCCTGCTGGCCGACGATCGCCCCGGCTGATGCGGGACACACGCCCGAAGTCCGCACTGCGGATTTCGGGTGGCGCGCCGCAGCCTGGAACCGGAGGCGCACGCCCAGGCGCGCATCACCTCTGAGCGATGCGGAGGTCGCACGCAGTCCAGCGTGCATGCGACCCGCGGGCGTCGCGGCGTTTATCTGCCCGCACATCGCATCGCGTTAGCATTGTCGTCATCCCCCGAGGGTTCGAATCCATGTCCCGCAAGACCACGTTGCCTGTCGCGCTGATCCAGGAGCGCGCCGTCATCGACCAGGGCGCCGGCAATGCCGACGCCAACCTGTCGATCATCGAAGCGCGCGTCGCCGACGCGGCAAAACAGGGTGCGAAGCTCGTGTTGCTCCAGGAGCTGCACAACGGCGCGTATTTCTGCCAGCACGAGTCGGTCGACGAATTCGATCTGGCCGAGCCGATTCCCGGTCCGAGCACCGAGCGCCTGGCCGCGCTGGCCAAGCAGCATAAGGTCGTGCTGGTCAGCTCGCTGTTCGAGCGCCGTGCAGCCGGGCTGTACCACAACACCGGCGTGGTCTTCGACGCGGACGGCAGCACCGCGGGCAAGTACCGCAAGATGCACATCCCCGACGATCCGGGCTTCTACGAGAAGTTCTATTTCACGCCGGGCGACATCGGCTTCAAGCCGATCGACACCTCGGTCGGCCGGCTCGGACTGCTCGTGTGCTGGGACCAGTGGTACCCGGAAGCCGCGCGTCTGATGGCGCTGGCGGGTGCGGATCTGCTGCTGTATCCGACCGCGATCGGTTGGGATCCGACCGACGTCGACGACGAGAAGAAGCGCCAGCGCGATGCCTGGATTCTCAGCCATCGCGGCCATGCGGTCGCCAACGGCCTGCCGGTGCTGTCGTGCAACCGCGTCGGCCACGAGCCGTCGCCGATCGGCGCGTCGGGCATCGACTTCTGGGGCAACAGCCACGTGCTCGGCCCGCAGGGCGAGTTCCTCGCCGAAGCGGGGACCGACCCGACCGTGCTGACCTGCGAAGTGGATCTGGGCCGCAGCGAACACGTGCGCCGCATCTGGCCGTTCCTGCGCGATCGCCGCATCGATGCCTACGGCGACCTGCTCAAGCGCTACATCGACTGATCCCGATGACGCTCGAACTCCGCGACGCCGTCGAAGCCGATTTCGACGCCATCACCGCGCTCTACGGCCGCGAAGTCGCGGACGGCGTGGCGACCTACGAGTACGACGCGCCCGACGTGGACGAGATGCGACGGCGCTGGTCGACGATCACGTCGGCCGGCTATCCCTACATCGTTGCGATCCGCGACGGCGTGTTCGCCGGCTACGCCTACGCCGGGGGATTCCGCACGCGCATCGGCTACCGCTTCACCGTCGAGAGTTCGGTCTACGTTGAACACGCGCAGCATGGCCACGGCATCGGCCGCGTGCTGATGGAGCGGCTGATCGAACTCTGCACGCAGCGCGGCTACCGCCAGATGATGGCGGTGATCGGCCCGCCGTCTGACGGACCGTCGGTGCAGTTCCACCAGCGCCTCGGCTTCGAGACCGTCGGCGTGCTGCCAGGCTCCGGCCGCAAGCACGGACGCTGGCTCGACACCATCCTGATGCAGCGCGCCCTCGGCGACGGCGCCGCCACTCCTCCTGAAGACGAATGACCCGATGACCCAACCGATGACCGGCGCGCTGACGCCCGATGGCGCCACGTCCTGGCAGTCGCAACCGCACGCGATCGTCGAACGCGACGGCGTGCGCTACACCCTGCTCGGCACCGCGCACGTGTCGCGGGTCAGCGTGGAAGCCGTCGAGGACGCGATCGGCAGTGGCGCCTTCGATGCGGTCGCCGTCGAACTCGACGCGCAGCGTCTGCAGGCGATCAGTGATCCGGACGCGCTGGCCAAGCTCAATCTCGTCGACGTGATCCGCAAGGGCCGCGTCGCGTTGTTCGCCGCCAATCTCGCGCTCGCCGCATACCAGCGCCGCCTCGCCGAACAGCTCGGCATCGAGCCGGGCGCCGAGCTCAAGCGCGCGGTCGCGCTGGCCCACGAACGCGCTCTGCCGGTCGCGCTGATCGATCGTGACGTCGGTCTGACGTTCAAGCGTGCGTCGAAGAAGCTCGGCTTCTTCGGCCGCATGAAACTGGTCGGCAGTCTGCTCGGGGGGCTGATGGCCTCCGACGAACTCGGCGAAGAGGAAATCGAGAAGCTCAAGCAGGGCGACATGCTCGAATCGAGCTTCGGCGAATTCGCCAAGAGCAGCCCGGAACTCTACGAGGCGATCATCGCCGAGCGCGACCGCTACATGGCCGCGAAGCTGCGCGCGCAGGCCGGCACTGCACGCGAAGTGCTGGCCGTGGTCGGCGCCGGCCATCTCGCCGGTCTGGCGCGCCATCTTGCCGACGATGCGCAGGCGCCCGCGGCCACGACCGCCGAACTCGAACACGCGCCCAAGGGCACAAGCGTCCGCTGGGTGATGACCGCGATCACGCTGGCGATCCTGGCGATGATCGGCTGGGGTTACTACCAGGGCGGCGCCGAGCTCGGCCGCCAGCTGGTCCAGGAATGGATCGTGATCACGGCCGGCTTCGCAGCGCTCGGCGCACTGGCGGCGCTGTCGCATCCGCTCGGCATCCTCGCCGCCGCGATCGCCGCGCCCCTCAAACCGATCCGCCCGCCGGGCATCTCGCCCGGTCTGTTCAGCGGCCTGATCGAGGCTTACCTGCGCAAGCCGGCCTACAACGATTTCATGTCGCTGCGCGACGACGCCGGTACCGTCCGCGGCTGGTATCGCAACCGCGTCTCGCGCACGTTGTTGAGCTTTCTGCTCGCCAATATCGGGTCGAGTATCGGGGTGTGGGTGGCGGGGTTGCGGATTGCCGGCAAGGTGCTGACCTGACGCACGCGTGGCGCGTGATCTTAGTCGAGAGATTCAATTGCACGCGCTGGAGAATGCCTGATCTTCGCAGCTCTGCTTTCGGCTTCGCGCTGTTCCTGTTGCTGTTGCCGCGGCTTGTGCAGTGGCCTCGGCCTTTGATCTCAATCGAGCCGTAAAGCGAGCCGAGCATCGCAGGGCGGCGGGGTCGAAGAGCAGCCCGTGTCTGAGCGCAGCGAGTTTGGGCTGCGTGCCCCGCCGACCGAGAAGCGCAGGGGACCGCCGCGGCCGTATCGCGGCGGATCGCGTCCGGCGAAGACGGTTTTGCTTACTTTTGCCAAGACAAAAGTAAGCCGCGCGACAGCGCGGAAGCCCTGTCTTTGATCTTCGCTCGCGATTGACTTGTTTCTTGAACATCAAAGTCGTAAAGCGACGAGCGAAGAAGCTCAAGCAAGTACAGAGCTTTCGCCCGCTGCGCGTGCGAGTTCCTTTTTGACGGGCCAAAAAGGGAACCAAAAACCCCCTTCGCCGGACGCGAGCCGATGCGATGAAGCCGCATCGGTGCCCTATGCTCCTCGCCTGACGCGGCACGCAGCCCAAACTCGCTGCGCTCAGACATGGGCTGCTCTTCGGCCACGTCAGGCTCCGGTGCTCGGCTCGCTCTACGGCTCGATTCAAGTCAGAAGCCAAGGCAAAGCCAAAGCAAAAGCGAAAGCTGAAGCTGAAGAAGCATCCGGCGCCCGATGGACGCCGGATGCTGGAAAGGCGTATCAGCCTGCCGCTGAAGCAAGCTCCCCCTGCACACCCCGCGCCCGTCGGATCAACCGCACGCTGCCATGCCGCATGTCGTCGAGAATCGCGTAGATCGTCGGCAGGAACAGCAGGCTGACCACCGTCGAGAACGCCAGACCACCTGCCACCGCGCGGGCCATCGGCGAGTACGCCAGGCCGCCGAGCACGACGGTGTCGCTGAGCGAGATCGGAATCATCGCCAGGATCGCCGTGCCCATCGTCATCAGGATCGGACGCAGACGTTCGCGACTGCCTTCGACAAGTGCCTCCAGTCGCGGCATGCCGCGCCGGCGCAGGTTGTTGATGTGCTCGACCATGATGATGCCGTTGTTCACCACCACGCCCATCAGCACGAGGATGCCGATGAAGGCCATCACGGTGAACGACGTGCCCGTGAGCCAGAACAGCCAGAACACGCCGAAGACCGAGAACACCACGCAGCTCATGATCGCCGCCGGGAACAGCAGCGATTCGAACACCGCCGCCATCACCACGTAGATCATGATCACCGCGATCAGCAGGTTGAACATCATCTGCCGGCTCGCCGCCGCGTCGTCCTCGAAGCCGCTGCCCGAGAAGCTGTAGCCGTAGCCCGCGGGGAACGCGACCGTGTCGAGCACCTGCTCCAGTGCCTTGCGGGCGTCGGGCATCGTGGTTTCGCCGGCGAGATTGGCCTGCAGGGTCAGCGAGGTCTGACGATCGTTGCGACTGATGCGACTGGCGGACGGCTCGACCCGCATTTCCACCAGACTCGTCAGCGGCACGCTGCGGCCATCAGGTGCGCGGACCATGAAGCTGGCAATGTCGGCCTGGTTGAACTGCTCGGCGCCGGCGAAACGCACCCACACCGGCACTTCGTCCTCGCCGCGTCGGAACTCGCGCAACTGGCTGCCGCGCAGCGCCAGGCCGATGAAGCTGGAGACCTGGTCGGCACTGAATCCGAACGCGGCCGCGCGGTCGCGATCGACGCGGATGGTGAGTTCCTGGTTGAGGTCGCCCGCCTCGACGCGCACGTCGCGCAGCGCGGGGTTGGCAGACAGCATCGGGATCACGCCATCGGCGAGTTCACGCAGCACCTGGGTCGAGTCACCGACCAGCTGCACCTGCACGCCCTGTCCGCCTTGGCCACCACCACCACCGCCACCCTGCCCGCCGCCCACGCCGACCTCGGCACGCGCCGATTTCGGCAAGGCCTGGCTGATCGCTTCGGACAGCGCCTTGGTGTCGCCGACGTCGTCGTTGAAGGTCACGACCGTGCCCGAGTCGTTGCCCTCGCCGAACCAGGAATAGATCTGCTTGATCCGGTAGGTCTCGCGGTTCTCGTCGAGGAAGGTCTCGAAACGCAGGACCTCGTCGGAGCGCTGTTGCAGGTTGTAGCTGCCCTTCCACTGGTAGTAGATCTGGATTTCCTTGCCGCCGCCGCTGTCGCCAAACATGTCGAACTTGGTCTTGGTCATCGGCACCAGACTCACCGCGACCACCAGCAGGATGGAGAGCACGGTGATGCCGCGATGCTCCAGCGACCAGCGCAGGATGCGCGCGTAGCGACGTTGCATGCGCGCGATTAAGCCGTTCGGGCTGGCCACGGCAGGCGGCGTCTTCATGCGCGCCGACATCATCGGGATCAGGCTCACCGCGACCAGCCACGAAGCCAACAGCGACACCGAAATGGTGATCGCCAGCTGGTTCATGAAGATGCTGATGTTGTTGGTCTCGCCCAGCATGTTCGGCACGAACACGATGCAGTGGCACAGCGTGCCGGCCGACAGCGCGATCGCGACATGGCGCGTGCCCAGCACCGAGGCCAGCCACGGCTGGTCGGGCATGCGTTCGCGTTCCTGGTAGATGCTCTCCACGACCACCACGGCGTTGTCGACCAGCATGCCGACCGCGAGCAGCAAGCCCATCAGCGACAGCACGTTGAGCGTGACGTCGAAGAAGTGCATGAAGCCGAGCGTGATGATGAAACAGATCGGAATCGCCAGCGTGACCATCAGCGTCGACGGCCAGTGGCGCAGGAAGAAGTACAGCACGATGATCGACAGCACCAGACCGATCGCGCCGGCCTCCACCAGTTCCAGCAGCGAGGACGTGACCTCGTCGCCCATGTTCTGGATGACCTTGACGTCGATGCCTTCGAGCCCGGGCTCGCTGCGCGCGGCCTCGACTTCGGCGAGTACGTTCCGCGACACCTCGACCAGGTTCGCGTCGCGCTCCTTGTAGATCTCCAGGCCCACCGCGGCGCGGCCGTCCAGACGGCGGCCGTAGTCCATGCGCTGCGGCTTCATGCGCACGTCGGCGACGTCCGACAGACGCAGGCCCTGCTGGTTGATGACGAGGTCGCGCAACTGCTGCAGATCCCCGATCTCGCCGAGCGGCTGCACGCGCAAGCGCTGCCCGCCATCGAGAATCTGTCCGGCGGAGACCGAGAAGTTCAACGCGCGCAAACGCGTCGCCAGTGCATTGAGCTCGATGTCGTGTGCGGTCAGACGGTCGGGCTGGACCGCGATCTCGACTTCGTTCGGCGCCGCGCCGTTGATCTCCACGCGCGCCACGCCGGGCACGCGCTCGAGCCTGCGCTTGAGCTGGCGGTCGATGAGCTCGTAGCTGCCGGACAGATCGACGTTCGCCGCCAGACGCATGCGGAGCACCGGCTGGTCGCTGGTGGAGAATTTCTGCACCATGTAACGGCGGAAATCGTCGGGCAGATCGCTGCGGATCGCATCGATGCGCTCGCGGGCTTCCGATGCGCTGATCGCGATGTTGCGGTCCCAGTCGCTGAACTCGAGAAACACGAACGCGCCGTCCGAAGTCGCCTGCCCCCGCATACGCTTGATGCCGCTCATCGTGGCCAGCGTTTCCTCCGCCGGGCGCAGCAAGTTCTGCTCCGCCTCGGACGGCGTCGAGCCGGTATACGGCAGCTGCACCACCAGGAACGGCGCCGAGATGTCCGGCAGCGCTTCCAGCGGCAGGCGCACCGACGCGATCAGTCCGATCACCACCATCGAGATGAAACACATGATGGTGGTGACCGGGCGCCGCAGGCTCAGCTCGGCGATGCTCATGTCGCGCTGGCCTCCGCGTCGGGACGATCGGCCGCTGCCCCAAGACGCGTACGTCGGCCGCGTTCGGCGTAGTAGGCATCGGACTTGCGATCCAGCAGGTCGTAGACCACCGGAATCACCAGCAGGGTGAGCACGGTCGACACCGCCAGACCGCCCATCACCACGATCGCCATCGGCGAGCGCACTTCGGCGCCGTCACCGAAGGCCAGTGCCAGTGGCAGGAAGCCGAACAGCGTCGACAGCGTGGTCATGATGATCGGCCGCAGACGCGAGCGTGCACCGTCCACCAGCGCCTCGCGCTTGGGCACGCCGGCCTCGCGCAACTGGTTGACCTTGTCGATCAGGATGATCGCGTTCTTCACCACCAGGCCCACCATCAGGATCAACCCGATGAAGGCGACCACCGAAATGGTGTTGCCCGTCAGCAGCAGGCCGCCGATCGCACCGACCATCGCCAGCGGGATGGTGAACAGGATGACGAAGGGATGCAGCAGCGATTCGAACTGCGAGGCCATCACCAGATAGACCAGGAAGATCGCCAGCGCGAACGCCATCAGCAGCGAACGCATCGACTCGGCGAGCTCTTCGCCCTGACCGCCGATGTGCATGCCGACTTCGGGACCGAGCGGATTCTCGGCCACCATCTGCCGCACTTCGCTCACCGCAGCGCCCAGATCGATGCCGCGCAGGTTCGCCGAGATCACCGCCACGCGGACCTGGTCGGCGCGGTGGATTTCGCTCGGCCCGACCGTCGCGATCACGTCGGCCACCGAATCGAGCCGCACCGGCGATGCGCTGCCCGGATTGACGATCAGGTTGCGGATGCGGTCGACCGAATCGCGTTCGTTCTCCTGCGCACGCACCAGCACGTCGATCTTGCGATCGCGGAAGTTGTAGCGCGTGGCCACTTCGCCGCGCACCGCGCGCACCACCGCATCGGCGATCTGACGCGTGGTCAGGCCGAAGGCGCCGGCGCGTTCCTGATCGAACACGATCTGGATCTCCGGAAAGCCCTGCTCCACCGTGCTCTTGACGTCGGCGTAGTGCGGATTGGCGCGCAGCAGTTCGGACATGCGCTGGCCGGCCTTGGCCAGACCTTCGAGATCCTGCCCGCGCAGTTCGATTTCCAGCGGTGTGGAGAAGCTGAAAATCTGCGGGCGTGCGAAATCGACCGCGACACCCGGATACTTCTGCATCGTCTCGCGCAGGCGCTCGGTCTGCTGCGCTTCGAACTCGCGACTGCCGCCACCGCTCATCACGATGCTCAGCTTGCCGATGTTCTCGCCGCTCTCGGTCGGATTGGCATCCAGGCGCGTGCCGCTGCCGCTGACGCCGAACAGCAGCTCGACGCCGTCATCGCCGGTGTGCGCCTGCTGCACCTCGCGCATGATGCGGTCGGTCTCGCGCAATGGCGTGCCGGGCGGCAGCTTGGCGGTCATCTCGAACCGGTCCTGCGCCAGCTGCGGAATCAGGTCGGTGCCCAGCAGGGGCACCGCCAGCAGGCTGACCACGAACACCGCGGTCGCAGTGCCCAGCACCAGCCAGGGACGCGCGAGCGCGGCCGGCAGCATCTTCAGGTAGCTGCGCTCGGCGCGGTTGTAGGGCGCCATCGCCAGATCGCTGGCGCGGCCCATGACCCGGCCGCTGCCGCCCGAGATGAAGCGCCAGACCCGCACGACCACCCAGGCGATGCCGAACAGCACGCCGCGGAACCCGGCGCCGATGCCGCGTCCGGTCGCCGCCAGCGGCTTCTGCCAGCGGCTGTCCGGATGCCACTGCGGGTGCGGCGCCTCTTCCGGAAACGCCATCGGCGGACGGCCCTTGAGCGAGGCCATCATCGGAATCAGCGTCAACGCGACGAACATCGACACGCCGACCGCGATCGCGATCGTCAGCGCCTGGTCGCGGAACAGCTGGCCGGCGATGCCTTCGACGAACACCAGCGGCAGGAACACCGCAATGATCGTCAGCGTCGACGCGACGACCGCCATGCCGACCTCACGGGTACCGGTGATCGCGGCCTCCAGAACACCCAGCCCGCGCTCGCGCGCCTTGGCGATGCTTTCGAGCACGACGATCGAATCGTCGATCACCAGTCCCGTCGCCAGCGCCAGACCGCCGAGCGACATGACGTTGAGGCTCAGCCCCAGCTGGTCCATGAAGAAGAACGTGGTGATGATCGAGATCGGCAGCGACAGGCTCACCACCAGCGTGCTCCAGCCGCTGCGCAGGAACAGGAAGATGATCAGCACGGCCAGGGTGCCGCCGATCACCGCGTCGGTGCGCACGTCGTGGATCGCGGCGCGCACGAACTTCGACTGGTCGTCGACGACGGTCAGCGTCATGTCCGGCGGCAGCTCCTTGCGGATGACGTCCAGACGCGCCTGCACCGCGTCGGCGGTCGACACCGTGTTCGCGTCGCCTTCCTTGTAGATCGCCAGTTCCACCGCCTCGGCGCCGCCGAGCCGGATGATGCTCTCGCGTTCCTTGAAGCCCTGACGCACGGTGGCGATGTCGCGCAGACGAATCGCGCGGCCGCCGGCGATCGTCGTGCTGCCCGCGCCAGACGCGCTCTGCACGGATGCCGCGGCCGCGAGCACTGCCTGTGAGCCGCTGGCCGCGGCGATCGCCGCCATCTGCTGCGCGGCGTTCGCGGCACTGTTGTCGCCGCCCGATTGCGTGGCGACCAGCATCTCGCCGATCTGCTCGACGCTCGAGAACTGGTTGACCGTGCGCACGAGGTAGCGCTGCGTGCCCTGGTCGAGCCGGCCGCCGGACAGGTTGATGTTCTCCTGCTGCAGGCGCTGGATGACGTTCTCGATCGGCAGACCGATACGCGCCATCTGCTGCAGATCGAGCTCGACCTGCACTTCATCTTCGAAACCGCCACCCACCTTGACCGCGGCCACGCCGACGACGGGCTCGATCTTCTTCTTCAGGTCGTCGTCGGCGTAGCGACGCATGCGCGTGAGTTCGTCGACGGCATCGCCCTTCTCGCCAGCGGTCAGCGCGAGCCGCAGGATCGGCTCGGTCGAGGGATTGAAGCGCAGCAGCACCGGCGGCGTGACTTCCAGCGGCAACTGCAGCGTTTCGAGCTTGTCGCGCACCTCCAGACTCGCCTGGTCCATGTCGGTGCCCCAGGCGAACTCCAGCACCACGTCGCTCTGGCCGGTGCGCGAGATCGAGCGCAGCTTGCGCACGCCCTTGACCACGCCGACGGCTTCTTCGACCGGCTCGCTGACCAGCGTTTCGATCTCCGACGGCGCCGCGCCGGTGTACTCGGTGCGCACGGTCAGCGTGGGATAGCTGAGGTCGGGCAGCAGATTGACCTTGAGGTTGGTCAGCGCGATCAGGCCGAACAGCATCATGCTGATCGCGACCATCCACACCGTCACCCGACGACGTGTGGAGAACTCGACGAGATCGAAACGTCCCGTCGGAGCGGCGTGCGGATCCGCGGCCGGGCCGTCGCCGGCGGGGCCGTCGTGCGGCGCGCCGGCCATTACTTCGCGTCGCTCTTGGCGTCGGCGGCGGCAGGCGCTGCAGCGACCGGCGCTTCACCGATCACCTGCACCGTGCTGCCTTCGCGCAGCGCGACCTTGCCGGCCGTGACGACCGGATCGCCGTCTTCGAGGCCGCTGCGGACTTCGATCAGGTTGCCGTCGATGTAGCCCAGCTCCACCGGGACGCGCACCGCCTTGCCGTCGCGTACGGTGTAGACCGCGGTTTCGTCGCCTTCGTCGAGCAGCGCGCTGCGCGGAATCACCAGCGCATCGGCGCGTTGGTCGTAATCGATGTGGATGCGGCCGAACATGCCGGCGCGCAGCATCTCGTTGCCGGCGAATGCGGTGACCACGCGGAATGTGCCGCTGCGCGATTCGACGATCGGCGCGACGCGCTCGACCACGCCTTCGAAGCTTTCGCCCGGCAGCGCATCGACCTGCAGGCGCACCGGCTGGCCGCGCTTGAGCACGCGCAGTTCGCGCTCGGGCACGTTGAGCGTGGCTTCGATGCGCGCGTTGTCGACGATGCTGAAGATCGGCGTGTTGATCTGCACGAAGTTGCCAGTGCGGATCATGCGCTGCGAGATCACGCCCGAGATCGGCGCGGTCACCGCGGTGTAGGACAGTTCCAGCTGCGCCATCTCGTGCTGGGCGCGCGCGGTATCGAGGTCGAACTTGATCTGGTCGAGATCGTTGGCGCTGATCATCTGCTGGCCCACGAGCTGCTGCGCGCGGCGGTAGCTGTTCTCCAGCTTGCCCATCGTGGCGCGGCTTTGCAGCACGGCCAGACGTGCGCGGTCGGGATCGAGCCGCACCAGCGGCTGGCCGGCGCGCACCGTGTCGCCCTCTTCGACCAGCACCTCGAGCGCGATGCCCGAGGTCTTGGCGACCACGTCGGCGCCGCGCGGCACTTCCAGCGAGGCCGTGCCCACGTAGCTGGCGGCCACGCTGCGGCGCGCGACCACTTCCGTTTCCACCGGCACCGGCGCCGCAGCCGCATCGGCAGGCTTGGCCTGGGCATCGCCACCCCCCTTGCACGCGGACAGACCAAGGGCGGCGGCCAGAAGAATGGCGCCAGTCAGGACGCGTCCCGTGGACGCGAAGGCATGCGGTGTGGACATGTGGATTCGATGTGACCCCTACGGTGTTGTAGCAAGGTATATCACCAGTGCATGACACCGAATGCGCCATAGGTCATGGTGACCTCCGGTCGGCGTCCGGCGCCGATGTTGCAGCGCATTGGGTTTGCGACGCGGCCGTGGCTATACTGGCCCGGTTGTGCACCGGTTCATGCAGAACGCATCAGTCGGTCGCAATCGCATCACGCTTCCCAGACAGCACCTTCAGCCATTCAGGATTGCGGATAACCCGATGACGCGACTGCTGATGCTCGCCGCCTGCTTCGTTCTTGCTTCGCCCGTCCTGCGCGCATCCGCGCAGGACGCCGCTGCACCCGCCGCCCCGACCGCGCCTGCGGCCGCAGCGACGGCGGCCAATGTGCCGCTGGTCGGCAATGCCGAGACCGGTCGCCAGCTGACCTATACCTGCCAGGGCTGCCACGGCGTCGACGGCTACCGCAACGTCTATCCGCACTACCACGTGCCGAAGATCGGCGGCCAGTCGCCCGAGTACCTGGTCAACGCCCTGCACGAATACAAGCGCGGCACACGTCGTCACCCGACGATGCAGGCGCAGGCGCAGAGCTTCACCGACCAGGACATCGCCGACATCGCCGCCTTCCTTTCTGAGCTGACCAAGTGAGCGGCGCCATGATCCGTCCGGCCCGCGCCCTGCCCGTCCTCGTGCTCGTCGGCCTGCTGGCCGCCTGCGGCGGCCAGTCCCACGATCCCGAGGCGCAGCCCGCGCGCAGCTCGTCCGCCGGTCTGCCGTCGGGCACCGCCGAAGCGGGCGAACAGGCCGCCAACGTCAAGAGCGCGGCCACCGGCCAGACGTGCATCGACTGCCACGGCGCCGGCGGCAACGTCCCGATCGATCCGACCTACCCCAAGATCGGCGGCCAGTTCCGCGATTACCTCGCCCACTCGCTGCAGGCCTACCGCGACGGCGACCGCGAACACGCGCTGATGTCGCAGCAGGCCGCCGGCCTGAGCGACCAGCAGATCGCCGATCTCGCCGCGTACTTCGCCGCGCAGCCGAGTCAGCTGCGCGATCTGCGCGGGGCGCACGACCGCTGAGGTCGTTTCGGCGGCGCTGTGTTCGCGCCGTTTGATGTCGTGTGTCCGTTTCGGCGGGCATGCGTCAGTCGCGCCCCGACGGGGCGTTCCTTGATTCGATCTGACCAGGTCTCAGCCTGGTTCCGAGGCGTGCCTGTGTCTCTGTGCTCTGGCTCAGCTTCGGCTTCGGCTTCGGCTTCGGCTTTGGCTTCGGCTTTGGCATCGGCTTTGGCTTTGGCATTGGCATTGGCATTGGCACTGGCTTCGGCTTCGGCTTCGGCTTTCGGCCTTTGACTTGAATCGAGCCGTAGAGCGAGCCGAGCACCGGAGCTTGGCGTGGCCGAAGAGCAGCCCATGTCTGAGCGCAGCGAGTTTGGGCTGCGTGCCGCGTCAGGCGAGGAGCGGAGGG
>NZ_JBDGIS010000007.1:0-238805 GCF_057657295.1 Luteimonas sp. Soil_C_16
ACTCGCTGCGCTCAGACATGGGCTGCTCTTCGACCCCGCCGCCCTGCGATGCTCGGCTCGCTTTACGGCTCGATTCAGATCAAAGGCGCAAAGCCAGAGCCGAAGCCGAGCAAAGCGAAAGCAACATTCGAAGCTAGATCACTGCCCCGCCATCGCCCGCAAGCCGATGCCCACCAGATACGCCAGCACCGTCCCGGTCGCATACCCCAGCGCACCGAGCAGCGCGCCGACCGGCGCCAGCGACGGATGGAACACCGACGCCACGACCGGCGCCGACGCGGGCCCGCCGATGTTGCTCTGCGAGCCCATCGCGAAATAGAAAAACGGCACGCGCAGCGCCTTGCCGAGCGCCCACAGCAGCGCGATGTGGATGCTGATCCAGATCAGGCCGAGCAGGAACAGCCAGGGGCGATCAGCGAGCGCGAAGATGTCCATCTGCATGCCGATGCAGGCGATCAGGATGTACAGCAGCAGCGTGCCGATCTTCGAGGCGCCTGCGCCGTCCAGCGTGCGCACGCGGGTGAAGCTCAGGCCCAGGCCGATCAGCGTCGACAGCACGACGACCCAGACGAAGGGCTCGTGCAGGCTGACCTGTCGCGCCCAGCTGACATTGGCGCCGAACCATGCCGATGCCGGCCCGGCGATCGCATGCGACAGGCCGACCGCGCCGAAGGCGATGCCGACGATCAGCATCAGGTCCGTCAGCGACGTCACCCGCTCGTGCTCGGCCTGGTAGCTGGCGAGGCGTGTCTTGAGGTCTTCGATCGCGCGCGTATCGGCGCCGCTGCGCGCATCGATCTTCGCGGCGCGGCCGGCGAGGAAGATCAGCACCGCCATCCACACGTACCCGACGCCGACATCGACGACCACGAACTGGCCGAACGTGGTTTCGTCGACGGCGAAGACTTCCTTCATCGCGACCATGTTCGCGCCGCCGCCGATCCAGCTGCCGGCCAGTGTGGCCATGCCGGCCCAGGTGTCACCGGCGACGGTTTCGGGATGCAGCAGTCCCATGATCCAGAACGCGGCGAAGGCGCCGATCATCACCGTGATCGATGCGCCGATGTACATCAGCAGCAGCTTGGGCCCCAGCCGCAGAACGCCGCGCAGATCGATGGTCAGCGTCAACAGCACCAGGGCGGCCGGCAGCAGCACGCGGCTGGCGACCGGGTTGTAGAGCGCACTCGCGCTGCCGTCGATCAGGCCGACCGTGTTGTAGATGCCGGGGATGAAGTAGCACAGCAGCAGCGCCGGCACGTAGGTGTAGAAGCGCTTCCACGGGCCGCTCGGACGCGACGCGGTCCAGAAGACGGCGGCGAGTGTCGCGGCGATCAGGCCGAACAGCACGATGTCGTTGGTGATCAGCGCCGTCGACGGCGTTGCGGGATCTGCGGCCATGCGCGGCGCCTTCTATCGCCCGCCCGCTGCGCGCAGGCCGCGACGGCGGCGGCCGCGGCAAGGACGCCGTCATCGGCGACGGCGTGGCGGCATCGTGCCACAGCGGAACCGCTGCGCAAGCGCCTTCGCGCGACATGCATCGATCCTGCAAAGTCCGTCCGGCGGTCGCCCGCCGGCGGACAAGATTCCGTCGGCTGTCGCGCCGCTACTGCCCTGCCATCACCCGCAGGATCTGCCCGACCAGATAGGCGATCAGCGTGCCTGTCGCGTAGCCCACCGTGCCGAGCAGCACGCCGACCGGTGCCAGCGTCGGATGGAACGCGGCCGCCACGACCGGTGCCGAAGCCGCGGCGCCGACGTTGCCCATCGAGCCGACGCCGATGTAGAACATCGGCGCCTTGACCAGCCGCGCCGCACCCCAGATCACCAGCACGTGCACCAGCATCCAGATCGCGCCGATGGCGATCAGCTCCAGACGATCGAACAGCCGCATGAAATCCATCTGCATGCCGATGCATGCGATCAGGAAATACAGGAACACGGTGCCGATCTTCGACGCGCCCGCGTCTTCGAGCCGGCGCGCACGGGTGAAGCTCAGCACCAGACCGGCCAGCGTGGAGATCAGCACGACCCAGACGAACGAGGAGTCGAGACTGAAACGCGACGCCCATTCGAAGCGGCCGAACCACGCTGACAGCGGAGTGGCGATCGCGTGCGCCAATCCGACGAAGCCGAAGGCGACCGCGACAATGATCATCAGATCGTTCAGCGTCGGAATCCGCGCGTTCGCGGCTTCGTGCGCGGCGATGCGCGATTTCATCTCGTCGATCGCCGCGGTGTCCGCGCCGCTGCGCGCATCGATCTGAGCCGAGCGGTTGGCGATGAACAGCAGCGTCGCCATCAGCAGGCTGGCCATCGCGACATCGACGACCGCGAACTGCCCGAACAGCGTGGCATCGACCTCGTAGACCTCGCGCATCGCGACCATGTTGGCGCCGCCGCCGATCCAGCTGCCGGCGAGCGCCGCCATGCCTTTCCAGGTATCACCCGCGACCGCGGGCGGATGCACCCAGTCCATGATCTGGAACGACACGATCGCGCCGAGCACGATGCCCACGGTGCCGGCGACGAACACGAACAGCAGCTTCGGCCCGAGCTTGAGGATGCCCTTGAGATCGATCGACAGTGTCAGCAGCACCAGCGCGGCGGGCAGCAGCACGCGGCTGGCGATCGGGTTGTAGAGGCTGTTGCTCTCGCCGTCGATCAGACCGACGGTGTTGTAGAACGCCGGCACGAAGTAGCACAGCAGCAGCGCCGGCACCCAGGCGAAGAACTTCTTCCAGAACGGTGTGGGCCCGCTGGCAAGCCAGAAGATGAGACCGAGGGTGGCCGCAATCAGGCCGAAGAGCACGATGTCGCTGGTGATCAGCGCGGTGGACGGTACAGCGGTTTCGATCGCCATCTTGGCGGACCTCCATTCCTGGTGTTGCGGTGACGCACAGACGCGAACGGCCGGCGTATGCCGGCCGCTCGCTCAGAGCCGCTTACTCGCCGATGTGTTGCTTGAGCCAGGCGTTGACCGTGTCGTGCCACAGCACGCTGTTGTGCGGCTGCAGGACCCAGTGGTTCTCGTCGGGGAAGTACAGCAGCTTCGATTCGATGCCCTTGCGCTGCAGCGCGGTGAACGTCGACAGGCCCTGGTCCACCGGCACGCGGTAGTCCTTCTCGCCCTGCACGACCAGCATCGGCACCTTCCAGTTGGCGACGTGGTTGACCGGGTTCCAGCGCTCGTAGTTCTTCGGCTGGTCGAACGGCGTGCCCTTGTTCTCCCACTCGGTGAACCAGAGCTCTTCGGTGACGTACCCCATCGAGCGCGTGTCGAAGACGCCATCGTGGTTGACCAGGCACTTGAACGGCGCGTTGCCGCGACGGTCGAACCAGTTGCCTGCGATCCAGTTGATCATGTAGCCGCCGTAGCTCGCGCCGAGCGCACAGGCCTTGTCGCCATCGAGGAACGCGTACTTCTCCTGCGCGGCGGCCCAGCCCTTCTGCAGATCCTCGAGCGGCTTGCCGCCCCAGTCGCCGCTGATCGCATCGGTGAACGCCTGGCCGTAGCCGGTCGAGCCGTGGAAATCGATCATGACGACCGCGTAGCCCTGCCCGGCATACGTCTGCGGGTTCCATCGGTAGCTCCAGCCGTTGCCGAAGCTGCCCTGCGGGCCACCGTGGATCAGGAACGCGACCGGATACGTCTGGCCTTCCTGGTAGTTCCACGGCTTGACCACATAGCCGTACACCGTCTCGTTGCCGGCGCCCTTGAACGAGAACTGCTCGAAGTCGCCGAAGGCGACGCCCGGCAGACGCTCGGCCGCGGTCGGCGTGATCTGGCGCAGCTGCGCATCGGTGCCCAGCGACTGCAGCGACCCGGTGTAGAGCGTGTCGCCGCTCTGGATCGAATTGCGGCTCAGTGCAACGGTGTCGCCTGCAATCGCGAACGATGAGATGGAGCCGTCGGCGATGAGCTTGGTGACTTCGCCGCTGGCGACGTCGACGCGGAACAGCGGGTACTCACCCGTGTCCTGCGCAGCGACGTAGAGCGTGCGGCCGTCGGCGGATGGGATGACGCTGCTCGGCGAGCGGTCCCACTGCGGCGCGATCTCGCGGGCCTCGCCGCTGGACACATCCATCGCCATCAGCGCGTAGCGGTCGGCCTCGAAGCCGGGGCGCTGCATCGCGCGGTAGAACAGCGTCGCGCCGTCTTCGCTGAAGACCGGGCCGGTATCCCAGGCGGGATTGGCGCTGGTGAGGTTCACCGGCGCCGCCTCGCCCACCGCGTCGATGCGGTAGAGATCGAAATTCGTCGACCACGGCGCCTCGCGCCCGGCGACCTTGACGCTGGCGACGACCGAGCGGCCATCCGGCGCCCATGTGTAGTCCTCGGCGCCGCCGAACGGCTTGGACGGGATGTCGCCCTCGAGCGCACGGCCCAGCGCACGCACCGTCGTGACCGCGCGTGCGCGCGCGGCCGGCAGATCGGCGACGAACAGGCGGCTCATCGTGCCGTCCTTCCAGGTGTCCCAGTGGCGCACGAACAGCTGGTCGTAGACCACGCCGCTGGCCTTGGCGTCCTTCTGCTCGCCGAGCTTGCGCTTGGTGCAGGCGAGGTCCGCCGCGCAATCTCCGAAGGTATCGGCGCTGAAGGCGACGCGCGTGCCGTCCGGCGAGACCTGGAACGTGCCGATGTCGACCGCGACGTCGGTCAGCTGGCGTGGCGTGCCACCGGCGAGCGGCATCGAGAACACCTGCGCACTGCCGTTCTTGCTGCTGAGGAAGTAGACCGTCTGGCCGTCGGCCGACAGTGCGGGCGAGTTCACGTTCCAGCCGTCGGGTGTGATCCGCTTCGGCGGCGCCATGTCGCGGGTCAGCAGATTGCGCGCGTACAGCGCGGTCGTGGCCTTGCCCGAATCGAAATCCAGCGTGCGCTGGGCGAACACCAGCTGGCGACTATCTGCGGTCAGCAGCGGTGAGGACACGCGGTCCAGCTTGACCAGATCGCGAACGTCGAGCCCGCGCGCGGCCTCACGGTCCTGGGCGACGGCCGGCAATGCGGCGAGCAGGCACAACGGCAACAGCGCGAGGCGCAGGGACATGGCAGGGCTCCGTACAAAGAGCCCGAATGGTAGGCCGGCGCCGCGATGCTGGCAAAGCGGCGCCGGCAGGGCGTCACTGGGCGGCGCGTTGCCCGCCCAGATGCGTGGCGAAGAAGTCGAGCAGCCTGGTGTAGTAGGCGCGACGGTTTTCGGGCTTGTAGAAGCCGTGGCCTTCGCTGTCGACGTAGAGGGTGTCCACCGGGACGCCTGCCGCCCGCAGGGCGCGCTCCATGCGCCGCGTGTGGTCCACGGGCGCGATCTCGTCCTTGCCCCCCGCCACCAGCAGGACCGGCGCCTTGATCTGCGCGGCCCGCTGGGTCGGAGAGGCCGCCAGCAGCGCCTGCGGATCGTTGCCGACCCATTCGTCGAACCACGACTTCATCCAGTTGCTGGTGCGATTGTCCTGGTTGCGCATGAGTGGCAGGTCGTAGACGCCGACATAGCCTGCCGCGCAGCGGTACAGATCGGGCTCGCGCGCCGCGCCCATCAGCGCCGCATACGCGCCGTAGCTGCCACCGTAGATGCAGATCCGCCCGGCGTCCGCGTGGCCCTGCTCGACCGCCCAACGCGTCGCATCGGTGAGGTCATCCTGCATCTTCCCGCCCCACTCGCGTGCACCGGCCTGCTGGAAGCTGCGGCCGTAGCCACCCGATCCCCGGTAGTTGACCTGCAGGACGGCGTAACCGGCCTGCGCGAGCATCTGCGTCTCCGGATCGAAAACCCATTCGTCGGCGATACCGAACGGCCCACCATGCGGCAGCACGATCAATGGCGCCGCTGCGCCCGCCTGCAGGCCTGCCGGGCGGGTCAGGTAGCCGTGCAGCATCAGACCATCGCGCGCCCGGATCGACACCGGCGCCATTGCGGCCATGCGCTCGGGATCGATCTTCGCCCGGCGGGCCAGCACGAAATCCGCCTTCTTGGCGACGGCGTCGTAGCTGAAGAAGCTGCCGGGATCCCGATCGCTTTCGGCGAGCAGAAGCTTGGTGTCGGCATTGCGCGTGGACGATGCCACCGAGATCGAGCTGCCGGGAAAGGCCTGCTCGAACATGCGGAACAGCTTCGCGTCGTCCGATGCGTCGTCGAAGAACGCCATCCGCGGCGTCGCGCCGGCGTAGCGGACGCCGATGGCGACTTCGGTGCCGGGTCGGAACAGGATTTCCGGGTCGACCGTGTCGTCCCGCATCAGTTCGGTCCGCGCGCGCGTGGCGACGTCCATCGCGACGATCGCATCCGGGCCACTGGGCTGGCTCACGCGCAGGTAGGCGATGGAATTGTCCGCAGAGAATCCGACGGGCTCTTCCACCCGACCCGATTGGCCCTGGTGGTTGAGCAGTTCCCAGTCGGCACCTCGCGAGGCGCGATAGAACAGCTGGCTGTGATTGTCCGACTGCGAACCCGTGGCGAAACGCACCTCGCCCGTGTGGTCGGTCACGAACGACGCACGGCGCACGGGCACGGTGGCCACCGTATGCCGACGTCCGGTGTAGACGTCCATCCGGTCCACGCGTGTGTACGGATCGCCCGTGAACGGCGAGATCGCGACGAGCACGTGCTTTGGATCGGCAGGCAACAGGTCGATCGGCCATGCGAAGACCCGTTCTTCCTTCGGGCCGCTGCGGATGTTGGTGCCCAGGCCCGAGTTCTGGACCCGGTATCCCACCAGCAACTGGGCGCGCCCGCCATCTGCGTTCATGGCGTAGAGCTCGCCCGTCGCCATCGGGAAATCGCGCGTGCCGAACTGCTGGGCGAGACCGAACATCAGCCGATCGTCCTTCGCCCACCAGAAATCCGCGATGTGCGTGTTCGCCGGCAACTGGAAGCTGCCCGCGACGCGCCGATCGGCACGGTTCAGCACCGCGATCACGGACCGGTCGCCATTGGGCATCGTGACCGCGAAGTACCGGCCGTCGGGGGAGATCTTGGCGTCCTGGACGCCTTCGTCCTCGACGAAGGGCGCAAGGTCCACCTGCGCATGGAGATGGGGCGCAGCCAGGCACGACAGCGCGATGCACATCGAAAGCAGTCCTTTGCGGACCATACGAAACTCCTGATCTCTTGCGCCGCGCCCCGATCGTCGAAGACGGTCTCCCCGGGCACGGCGGCCCTCATCGTAGCGATGCGCGATCAGCCGGCAAGCCCCCCCGATGCACGGCATCCGCAGCGCGAAGCGCCGGGCCTATACTCGCGCCTTCGCCCGCCCGGACCACGGCATTGCGCGCTGTCACCGCTTCCTCCGCCGCGTCGCACGCGGACTTTCTGGGCCACCCCAAGGGCGTCTTCGTCTGCTTCTTCACCGAAATGTGGGAGCGCTTCTCGTTCTACGGGATGAAGGCGCTGCTGCTGCTCTACATCCTCAAGTACCACCTGTTCGGCGACGACGCCGGCTTCGATCTGCTCGGCGCATACGGCGGTCTGGTGTACGCGGTGCCGGTGATCGGCGGCCTGCTGGCCGATCGCTATCTGGGCATGCGCAAGGCCGTGGTACTCGGCGGCGTGCTGCTGGTGCTCGGCCATCTGGGCATGGCCTACGAGGGCGAGCAGGCGCGGATCGTCGATGGCGTCGTCATCCGCGACGAGGCCGCGCTGCAGGTGTTCTATCTGTCGCTGGCGCTGATCATCATGGGCGTCGGGTTTCTGAAGCCGAACATCTCGACGATCGTCGGCAAGCTCTACGCGCCCGAGGATCCGCGGCGCGATTCCGGGTTCACGCTGTTCTATGCGGGCATCAACGTCGGCGCGCTGTCCGCGAGCCTAGTGTGCGCGTTCCTGGGCGAGACCTACGGCTGGAAGTACGGCTTCGGCGCGGCCGGCATCGGCATGATCGCCGGGCTGATCGTCTTCATCTGGGGCCAGAAGTATCTCTACGGGCTCGCGGAACCGAACGACCCGGCGAAGCTGCGCGAACGCGTCGGTCCGCTGTCGCGCGAGTGGTGGATCTACGTCGGCAGCGTCGCCGGTGCGCTGCTGGTCTGGCAGCTGATCCAGCGCACCTGGACCGTGCATGGCGCGATGCACCTGATCGCCGTCGCGCTCGCGGTGTGGTTCGTCTGGTTCCTCGTGCGCCACTGCACGAAAGTCGAGCGCCAGCAGATGCTGGCGCTGGTGCTGCTGATCATCGGCGTGCTGATCTTCTTCACCCTCTACGAGCAGACCTACGGCTCCTGGGTCACGTTCACCGATCGCATGCTGACCAAGGACCTGTTCGGCCTGACACCAGGCAACTACACGCCCGGCATTCCATGGGCGATCTTCGCGCTCGCCATCAGCCCGATCCTGATGGTCACTGCGCTGCGCGCCAGCGATCGCGGCCATGGCGGGCTGGCGAAGGCGGCGGTCATCGCGATGGTCGTCGCGCTCGCGATCGCGCTGGTCCACGACGTGGTGCTGGTGCCGCAGACCGCGGGTTCGCTGACCTTCCTCGGCGCGTTCTTCATCGTCGTGCTGGCGCCGATCTTCTCGTGGCTGTGGCCATGGCTGGACCGCCGCGGGCTCAACCCGAGCAAGCCGGCGAAGATGGCGATCGGCCTGGTGTTCGCGGGCCTCGCCTTCGTGCCGCTGATGCTGGCGGCGCATTCGGCCGGCAGCGGCGTGCTCGCCAGCGTGTGGTGGCTCGTGCTGGCGTATTTCCTGCTGGAACTGGGCGAAATGTGCCTCTCGCCGATCGGCCTGTCGGCGGTGACCCAGCTGTCGGTCGCACGCGTGGTCGGCCTGATGATGGGCGCGTTCTGGCTGGCGACCGCGTACTCGGAAGTGCTGGCCGCGCAGTTCGGCAAGCTGACCTCGATGGAGGTGCTCGAGGGCGAGACCTTCGACATGGCGGTCGCGGCCACGCGCTACGCCGATCTGTTCCAGCTGATGCTGTGGATCGGCGTCGGCTCGGGCATCGCCTATTTCGTGCTGTCGCCACTGGTGCGGCGCTGGATGCACGGGGTGCGCTGAGGCGCGCAGCACCGGTCTTCCGGACCGTCGATCCCTGAAACGCAGAACCCCCGATCGCTCGGGGGTTCGTGCGGTACACCAGGCGACGTGCGTCCGATCAGAACGGGATGTCGTCGTCCGAGAAGTCGTCCATCGGCGCGGGGCGCTGCTGCGGCGGCGCCTGACGCTGCGGCGGCGCGCTGCGCTGGGGGGCGTCACCGCCGCCACCGGCCGAACGCTGCGGACGGTTGCCGCGCTCGTAATTGCCACCACCGCCAGCACCACCGCCGCCGTCACCACGGCCGCCGAGCATCTGCATCTCGTTGGCGACGATGTCGGTCGTGTACTTCTCCACGCCGTCCTGGCCGGTGTACTTGTCGTAGCGGATCTCGCCCTCGACGTAGCACTGGCTGCCCTTGCGCAGGTACTCGCCGGCGATCTCGCCGAGCTTGCCGAAGAACACCACGCGGTGCCATTCGGTGCGCTCCTGCTTGTTGCCGTCCTTGTCGTTGCGCACGCTGGTCGTGGCCAGGCTGATGCGGGTCACGGCCATGCCGCCCTGGGTGTACTTGGTGTCGGGGTCGTTGCCGAGATTGCCGACCAGGATGACTTTGTTGACGCCGCGGGCCATGGGAATTCCTTGGATTGCGCCGGCATGGAAACCGGCGTGATGGACCGCGACAGTATAGCCGCCAGCCGGTCGGCGTCCGCCCCCCACCCTCGCCCGCACGCCGTTGTCGGGCGTCTCCTATAATTCCGGGCCTGCCTGTCCCGGATCCTGCATGAACAACGTCGACCACCCGGCCGCCCGCCTCGATCTGCCGGCGATCCAGGCCCTCGCCGCGGGCGACATGGCCGCCATCGACGCGCTGATCCGCGACCGTCTGGCCTCCGACGTGGTGCTGATCAACCAGGTCGCCGAACACATCGTCTCGGCGGGCGGCAAGCGCCTGCGACCGATGCTGGTGATGCTGGCCGGCCGCGCGACCGGCGCCGTCGGCGCCGAGCACCACCAGCTGGCGGCGATCGTGGAGTTCATCCACACCTCGACCCTGCTGCACGACGACGTGGTCGACGAATCCGACCTGCGCCGTGGCCGCAGCACCGCGAACGCGATCTGGGGCAACGCCGCCAGCGTGCTGGTCGGCGACTTCCTGTATTCGCGCAGCTTCCAGCTGATGGTCGAACTCGACCGCATGCCGGTCATGCGCATCCTCGCCGACACCACCAACCGCATCGCCGAAGGCGAGGTGCTGCAGCTGCTGCACGTGCGCAACCCGGACACCGACGAGACCGCCTACCTCAACGTCATCGAGCGCAAGACCGCGGTGCTGTTCGCCGCCGGCACGCAGCTCGGCGCACTGGCCTCCGGCGCGGATGAAGCGACGCAGCAGGCGCTGTACGACTACGGCATGCAACTGGGCTATGCGTTCCAGATCGCGGACGACGTGCTCGACTATTCGGGCGACGCCGACGCGCTGGGCAAGAACCTCGGCGACGATCTCGCCGAAGGCAAGGCCACGCTGCCGATGATCCACGCCATGGCGCAGGCCGCGCCGGATGTGCGTGCGCGCCTGCGGACCATCGTCGAGACCGGCGATACCGATGCGCTGCCCGAAGTGCTGGCCGCGATCGACGCCGCCGGCAGCCTCGACTACAGCCGCGCCCGCGCGCTCGCCTATGCAGAGGCCGCCGAACATGCTCTCGCGGGACTCGGCGACAACGATGCCGTCGCCGCACTGCGCGGCCTGGCGCGCTACGCGGTCGAACGCGGGCATTAGTCTTCTGCTATGCCCGCCCTGCGACTCGCCGCGGCGTATGCCGCTCTTGCAGACGCAGGCGGCGATCCACTTGATATCGGCCTTTTCGATCGCGCGTGTGTGCTCGTCGATACCGCATTCGGTTTGGTACAGAACGGCGGATTCGAAAGATTCTTCGGGTCCGATTTTCCCGGCCAACCGCATTACGCCGAATTTTCAGACGCATTCGAGCGTGTTGGACTCGTGGAGTTCGCGGGCCGTTTTCGCGAAGCCGTTGATGCGTTCCCCTTCCCTGATCCGCATCTCGATGTGAAAAAGCGACGCGATCTCCTTGCATCATCGTCGGAGCTCGCGTCGCAGATTGCAGCGCTCAACGTTGAGGCGTGGACGATCGAAGACCTGGACGAAAGACTCCAGCGCGTATCTCACGAAGCGTGAGGTCGACCAGCCCGCTGTTACCTACGCGATCCCGATCCCCGGAATCGCCGTGATCGCATCCGGATCGAAACCGCCCAGCGCGGCGAAATGGCGCCCGCGCGCGGTGTAGTCGCGGTAGGCGCCGAAGCTGGGCGCGCCCGGCGACAGCAGCAGCACGCCCTCGCCGTCCAGTACCGTGCGCGCCTGTGCGATCGCCGATTCGAGATCGTCGGCTGCCGACAATTGGAACCCGGCGTCGCGCGCGACCGGTGCCAGCAGATCGAAGATGCGTGGGCCGTTCTGGCCCATGGTCACGATCGCGTGCGGCGCGCCGGTGCGCATCGCGTCGGCGAACGCCTGCCAGTCGAGGCCGCGGTCGTGCCCGCCGACCAGCAAGGCGACGCGCCGGTCGCGATAGACCTCGAGTGCCGCAAGACTCGCGTGCGGCGTCGTGCTGATCGAATCGTTGACCCACAGCACGCCATCGCGCGTGCCCAGCGGCTGCAGGCGATGCGGCAACGGCACGAAGTCCGCGGCGGCCGCGGCCAGCGGTGCGGCGTCGATGCCCAGAGCTTCGATCGCGGTCAGCACGGCGCACAGATTGCCGCGGTTGTGCCGGCCCGGAAGCGGCAGGCCCACGGTGTCCATCACCGCGATGTCGCGGCGATACAGGACGTCGCCGCGCAGATGCCAGCCATCCGGCGTGCCGAACCAGTGGATCCTGCTGTCCGGCAACACCAGCGCGGCGAGCCGCGCATCGTTGGCATTGAGCACGGCGATGCGCGGCCGCGCCCGCGTGACCAGCGCCAGCTTGTCGTCGATGTACTGCGTCTCGCTGCCGTGCCAGTCGAGATGTTCGGGGAAGATGTTGGTGACGACCGCGATGTCGGGCCGCACGCCGCCGGTGGAGACATCGCCGGTCTGGTAGCTCGACAGTTCGATCGCCCAGGCATCGGCGTCGGCATCGAGCAGTTCCAGCAGCGGCAGGCCGATGTTGCCGGCCAGTGCCGTACGCAGGCCGTGCGCGCGCAACAGATGCGCGAGCAACGCGGTCGTCGTGCTCTTGCCCTTGGTACCGGTGACGCAGACCGTGCCGGCCGCAACGTCACCCGGCGCGGCGCGTGTGGCGAACCACAGCGCGGTACCGCCGACGAACTGCGTGCCCTGCGCGGCGGCGGCCATCGCATCGCGCGCGTAGGGGCTGATGCCGGGCGACTTCACGACGACCGCGCAGGCCGACAGGCGTGCGGCGTCGATGCCGGTATCGCAGCTCAGCAGCGCATCGCCGAGCGTCGCTGCATCACTGGCTTCGTCGGCGTTGCAGAACAGCGTCAGCGGCAGCGTCGGCGCACCGCTGCGGATAGCGCGCCAGGCGGCGCGGCCTTCGCGACCCCAGCCCCACAGGGCAATGCGGCCGCCGTTGGCGGCGATCGCCTCAAGCTGCGAGATGCGCACGCAGGCGATCCCACAGCACGTCGGGAATACGGTGCGCGTCGTTTTTGACCGCCAGCAGGCCCGTGACATCCAGCTCACCCGCTTCAAGTTGCGGCGCGATCTCACGGGCGAAGCGCGCGACGATCGCGTCCTCGCGCCACTCCGGACGCTTCGCCAGCGCTGCCATCGCCGCGCGCGATTCACGACCTTCGCCGACGCATTCGAAGGGCTTGTGGTCCTGGTACTCGAGCAGGGCGTCGTAGCCCGGCACCTGCGACGGATCGTCGAGCAGATTGCGGCCGAAAATCGACACCAGGCGCGGCTTGGGCATGAACGGCGCGAGTGCCAGGAAGACGAAGTGGCACTTCGGGCAGATGCCGCACCAGCGGTTCACCGGCCGCTCGCCGAGCAGATGGAAGTTGCGGTTGCAGCTGGAGAAATGCGCGTCGTAGCGATCGGTCTTCGCGAACTGGCGCGCGACCGCGAGTTCCGACAGCGGCCGCAGCAGCGAGTAGTAGTGCAGGTCCGCGGCCACGCGCGCCTGCACGTGGTCGCCGAACGCGCGCTCGAATGCCCAGCCCTTCGACCACTGGTGATTCACTTCGCGCGTTTCACCGCCGGACGCATCCTTGATCAGGCTGCCATAGCTGGCCGAACGCTCGTTGGAGAACACCACTTGATCGACGCCGTGCAGCACGGCGGCCAGCACGAGGATCGCCGAGTTGATCGCGGTGACCGGGATGTGCCCGTTCCACGCGCCCTGGCGGTTGTACTCGAACAGTTCCGGCGCGATCTGACGGCCGATGTTGAGCGTCGGCAGACCGGTGCGCTCGGCACAGACGCGGATCAGCTGCGAGCCGCCGATCCAGCTGACGGTCTGTTCGATGCCCAACGCGCGCAGCGCTTCGATCGAGACCAGCGAATCCTTGCCGCCGCCGATCGCGACCAGTGCATGCGTGCGCAGGCCGAGCGCAGGTGCTCCGGCAGTCGCAGCTGCGTCATGTGGGAAGCGGATCTTGCCGTGCAGGTCCAGGCCATTGCGATACGCGAACTCGCCGAGCCCGTGCACGTACACGTCCTCGAGCAGCGCCGCGGTCGCCGCATCGATCGCATAACCCTCGATGCGGATGTCGGTCGGCACCGCGGCCTTGTAGTAACTGACACCGGCGATCAGGTGGAGCAGACGCAGCGCCTGTGTCGCGGCCTCGGCGCGCGCCGCATCGAGCGCGAACGGCGCACCCGGCACGGTCACGGTTTCGATCAGCTCGGGACCGTCGTCGAAGGCGTAGCGCAGACGCGCGACGCCGGTCGCGGCGTCGAGGTCGCAATCGATGAAGCGGAAACTGCGGACCGCATGGCGGTCGAAGACAACACTCATTCCAGAACATCCTGCTGCGGCAGCTGCCGCAGGTTGTAGGTATTGGCCATGACGAAGCCGTAGGCGCCGGCGTCGGCGATCAGCACGGTGTCGCCTTCGCGGGTCGCGGCGGGCAGGCGACGGCGCGTACCGAACACGTCGCTCGATTCGCAGATCGGGCCGACGATCTCGACCGTGGCCTCGACCGCGTCGTCGAGACGCGTCAGGTTGTGGATGCCGTGCCAGGCGTCGTACAGCGCCGGCCGCATCAGGCTGTGCATGCCGGCGTCGACACCGACGCGGCGCGTGTCCAGCTTGTCCACGACCTGGGTCACAGTGGTCAGCAGCACGCCGGCCTCGGCGACGAGGTAGCGGCCCGGCTCGATCGCCAGACGATAGCGCGGGTATTCGGCCTTGATCGCCGCCAGACCCGCGGCCCAGGCCGGAATGTCGAAGGGCACGTCGTCGGGGCGATACGGAATCGGCAGGCCGCCGCCGATGTCGATCGTGTCGACGGTGCCGACCGCATCGGCGAACCCGGCGAGTTCCGCGTAGACCTCGCGCCAGTGCGCCACGGTCTCGATGCCGCTGCCCAGATGCGCGTGGATGCCGGTGATGCGCGCGTCGACTTCTTCGGCCGCGATCAGGAATTGATCGAACGCACCCAGCGGCAGGCCGAACTTCGATGCCGCGCCACCGGTGACGACCTTGGCGTGGTGGCCGTCGCCGCGGCCCAGATCGAGACGCAGCCACAGGTCGCGGCCGCGGAAGACGTCCGGCCAGTTGCGCAGCGCTTCGACGTTGTCGACCGTCACGGTGACGCCGCGCGCGTAAGCGGCCGCGTACTCGCTGCGCGGGGCGAAGCTCGGCGTGAACAGCACGCGCGCGGGATCGAGATCCGGCAGCACCTCGAACACGTGCGCGAGCTCGCCCTGCGACACGCATTCCAGACCGAAGCCGGCGTCGACCAGCGTGCGCAGGATGGCCGGATGCGGATTGGCCTTGATCGCGAAGAAGCGGCGGTCGATCGCGTCAGCCGTCGACAGCGCAGCCGCGCGTTCGCGCACCGTCGGCAGGTGATAGACGTAATGCGGCCGGCCCGGCTCGGCGAGTGTCAGCAGCGACTCGCGCGCGCCCTGCCACCACTGCGGCGCACGTTCGCGGCGGCCGTGGGCGATCTCGCGCCAGCTCGGTCCGAACACGGTCTCGTCGTGTACCGGCATCGCGCCACTGTCGATCAGCTCGGCATGCAGCACCGGCAGCAGACCGTCGGCGTCGGCCTCGTCGATGACGAAGGTCAGGTTGAGATCGTTCGACGACTGCGAGATCAGGTGCACGCGTTCCTTGCCGAACGTGGCCCAGACATCCGAGAGCTTGTGCAGCAGCGAACGCATGCCGCGGCCGACGAGGGTGATCGCCGCGCAGGGCGCGATGACCTTGACCCGGCAGACTTCGGCCAGATCGTCGCTCAACCGCGCCAGCACGTCGGTGCTGACGAGGTTCTCGCTGGGATCCAGCGAGACGGTGACGTTGGTCTCCGACGAGCCGATCAGATCGACCGACAGGCCATGCCGCTTGAAGCGCTCGAACACGTCGGCGAGGAAGCCGACCTGCTGCCACATGCCGATACCTTCCATCGACACCAGCACGATGCCGTTGCGGCGGCTGATCGCCTTGACGCCCGGCACCGGCTCGGCGCTCGCATCGATCGCGGTGCCCGGCAGATCGGGACGTTCGGTGTCGAGGATCGCCATCGGCACGCCGCCGTCGCGGCAGGGCTTGATCGAACGCGGATGCAGCACTTTGGCGCCGGTGGTCGCGATTTCCTGCGCTTCGGCGTAATCCAGCCGTGCGAGCAGACGTGCGTCGGGCACGTCGCGCGGATTCGCGCTGAACATGCCGGGCACGTCGGTCCAGATCTCGACGCGGCGCGCGCCAAGCAACGCACCGAAATACGCCGCCGACGTATCCGAGCCACCCCGGCCGAGAATCGCGGTGCCACCGTCGCCATGACGCGCGATGAAGCCCTGGGTCAGCAGCATCCGCGGCGCCTGCGCGGCGAACCTAGCGCGCCAGTCGCCGTCGGGTTCGCGCTTGCAGTTCACCGACAGGCGCAGCGCCCAGTCGCTCTGGTTCGGCAGCGCGACCGCGTCCAGCCAGTCGCGCGCATCGCACCAGCCGAAATCCAGACCCTGCGCCGCGAGGTAGGCCGCGCCAATCGTTGAGGACAGGAGTTCACCCTGCCCCAGCACCTCGGCCTGCCAGTCGAGCGTGCGCGTCGCCGCGCGGGCATCGGTGACGAGCGCCTGCAACGCAGCGAGACGCGCGCCGAGCACCGCATCGACATCCAGCTCGAGTTCGGCGACGAACGCGCGGTGGCGCTCGACCAGCGCGGCGACGCGCGCGGACGAATCCGCGGCGCCATCGGCGATCGCGGTCAATTCGTTGGTGACGCCCGACAGTGCGGAGACCACCACCAGCACGCGCGCGTCCTGCTCCAGTGCCCGGCGTTTCGCCAGTCGGCCGATGGTGTCCCAGCGGTGGCGACGCGACACCGAGGTGCCGCCGAACTTGAGCACGATCCAGCGATCGTCAGGGGGTGAGGACATCGAGGTGGGGTCTCGGATGGGGGGCGAAAAACAGGCGCGACGACCGGCATGCGGTGACAACGCGCGCGATGACAGGCGATTCTAAAGCAACCCCCGCCCCCGAGAGACCCCGATGCATCGCCGTTATCTGCAGCTGGATGTGTTCTCCGACCGGCCCGGTGCCGGCAATCCGCTCGGCGTGGTGGTCGATGCCGACGGGCTCGATGGCGCGGCGATGCAGGCCATCGCGAACTGGACGAACCTCTCGGAAACCATCTTCCTACTGCCACCCGATCCCGACGCCGATTACCGCGTGCGCATCTTCACCCCACGCCAGGAGCTGCCGTTCGCGGGCCATCCCAGCGTCGGCGCCGCCTGGGCGGCGCTGGACCAGGGGCTCGCGACGCCGCGGTCCGGTGCGCTGGTGCAGCAGTGCGCGGCCGGTCTGCTGCCGGTGCGCATCGACAGTCGCGACGGCCACACGCGGCCGAGCGTGCGGGCCCCACGCGCCGTGCACCGCGTCTCGCCGGACGGCATCGAGGCCCAGCTCGATGCGGTGCTGCAGGCGCTCGGCGCCATCGATGCGCCGCATGCGCTGCTCGACAACGGGCCGCGCTGGTGGTGCGTGGATCTCAGCACGTCCGCCGCCGTGCGCGCACTCGCGCCGCCGTTGGCGGAGATCGCCGCGCTGTGTCTGGCCAGCGACGCGGTGGGCGTGGCGGTCTGCGGGCGCAGCGAGGCGGTCGATCATGCGCTCGTGGTGCGCGCGTTCTGCCCCGCCGACGGCGTGCCGGAAGATCCGGTGACCGGCAGCGCGAATGCCGCGATCGCCGCGTGGCTGCACATGGACCGGGCCGAGGACGGCCGCGTGATCCGCTACGTCGCCAGCCAGGGCCGCGAGCTGGGCCGCGATGGTCGCGTCGAGGTCGAGATCGATCCGGCCGGCGAGGTCTGGATCGGCGGCGCGGTGCAGGCGGTCATCCGCGGGACATTCGACTGGTGAGCGGACCGCTACACTGTCGCGCCGCGTGACGCTCCCGCCATGACTTCCCGCCGTTTCGTCCAGGTGGACGTATTCGCCGACCGGCCCGGTGCCGGCAATCCGCTCGCCGTGGTGCTCGATGCCGACGGGCTCGACGACGCCACGATGCAGGCCATCGCCCGCTGGACGCGTCTGCCCGAGACCACGTTCGTGTTTCCGGCCACGTCCGACGACGCCAGCTACGGCATCCGCATGTTTTCGCCACGCCGCGAAGTGCCCTTCGCCGGGCACCCGAGCGTCGGCACCGCGCACGTCGTGCTCGAAGCCGGGCTCGCCACGCCGCGCGATGGTCTGCTGGTGCAGGACGGCATCGCCGGCAAGCTGCCGCTGGAAGTCGTCGGCGACGGTGCGACGCGCACGATCGCCGTGCGCACACCGCGGGCGTCGGTCATTGAGACCGCATCGGCGGACGATCCGCGCTTGCGCGATGTGCTCGCGGCGATGCCGCTCGGCGCGCTGCCACCCGTCCTGATGGACGGCGGTCGCCGCTGGTGGCTGGCCGAGCTCGCGAGCGAGGCCGACCTGCGCGCCGCGACGCCGGACTGGAATGCGATCGGCGCACTCGCCGAGGCCACGGGCAGCATGGGGCTGTGCGCATTCGCGCGCTCCAGTGACCCGGTGCATCACCTCGCAGTGCGCGCCTTCGTCGGTTCCACCGGCCATTTCGAGGATGCCGCGTCCGGCGCCGCGAACGCGACGCTGGCCGCTTGGCTGGCCGATCGCGACGCCCTGCCCGGCAGCAAGGGCCGCTACCGCATCAGCCAGGGCCGCGAGGTCGGCCACGATGCGATCATCGAACTGCACGTCGACGGCAACGGCGATGTCTGGTCCGGCGGTCGCGTGCAGACCGTGGTACGCGGGACGATCGACTGGCGCTGAGCCCCCGCGCCGCCGGGCCGCGGTCCGGTAGCACACCGCAGACACGACAACGCCGCGCCGGTTGCCCGACGCGGCGTTCTGCGTTCACCACTCAGCTTTCGAGTTCGGCGTCCAGCGACAGCGGCACTGCCGACAGCGCCTTCGACACCGGGCAGTTCTGCTTGGCGTCATCGGCGAGCTCGCGGAACTTCGCCGCGTCGATGCCCGGCACTTTGGCGCGGGTCTTCAGACGGATCGAACTGATCTGCGGACCGCCGTCCATCGACAGGTCGACGTCGGCGCGCGTGTCCAGCGATTCGGGCGGAAAGCCCGCCTCGGTGAGCTTGGCCGACAGCGCCATCGTGAAGCAGCCCGCGTGCGCGGCGGCGATCAGTTCTTCGGGATTGGTGCCTGTCTCGTCGCCGAAGCGGGTGCCGAACGCGTAGCGCGTCTCCGACAGCAGGCCGCTCTGCGGCGTCGACAGCGTGCCCTTGCCGGACTTCAGATCACCGGTCCAGTGGGCGATGGCGTGACGGGCGATACCCATGTGTGTGCTCCTCGAGAGTTGGGGCGTGCATGGTGGCCCCCCATCCGTTACGCGCGCGTCCCGGTGATGCGACGCAGCACCTGCAGGCCGACGGCGGATGCACGATGATCCGGCCATGACACTCTCACCCTCGCTCGCCGCCGTGCTCGCCGACGCCGTGCTCGCAGTCCATGTCGGCATCGCGGCATTCGTCGTCGGCATGACGCTCGCACTGCTGGTCGGCGGCCCGCTCGGCTGGCGCTGGGTGCGCCGCAGGTGGCTGCGCTGGCTGCACGTCGCGCTGGTCGTGGTGATCGCCGTGCAGGCCTGGCTCGGGCGCCTGTGCCCGCTGACGATCTGGGAACAGTGGCTGCGTGCGCGCGCCGGACAGCAGACCTACAACGAATCCTTCGTCGGGCACTGGTTGTCGACGGTGCTGTTTTTCGAGGCGCCGTGGTGGAGTTTCGTCGCCGCCTACAGCGTGCTCGCACTGGTGGTCGCCGGTGCCTGGATCCTGTGGCCGCCCCGTCCCCGCGCTTCGCGCCAGGACCGCTAAACGCAAAAGCCCTGTTTTTTTGCGGTTTCCTATTGGCGCACGTGCCACGATGCCCTACATTCCGCTTGCCGGCTCGCTCGGCCCGGACAACTCAATCATCACTCGACGAGGGAACCACACGCTCATGGCAACGAAGAAGGCCCCCACCAAGAAAGCCCCGGCCAAGAAGGCTGCTGCGCCGAAGAAGGCCGCCGCCGCGAAGCCGGCAGCACCGAAGCCGATCAAGGAAGCCCTGAGCAAGTCGGGCCTGGTCGCACACATCGCCGAATCCACCGGCGTCGTGGCGAAGGACGTGCGCGCGGTGTTCGCTGCGCTCGAAGGCGCCGTGCACGGCTCGATCAGCAAGAAGGGCGCGGGTTCGTTCACCCTGCCCGGCCTGCTGAAGATCACGTCGGTCAGCGTGCCGGCCAAGCCGAAGCGCAAGGGCATCAACCCCTTCACCAAGGAAGAGCAGTGGTTCGCTGCCAAGCCCGCCTCGGTCAAGGTCAAGGTGCGCCCGCTCAAGAAGCTCAAGGACGCCGCTGCCTGATTCCAGGCGCCACGTGTCTTTCGATCGGGACGGCCTTGGCCGTCCCGATTTCGTTTCAGGGTTCCTCGACGGCTTGGCCGTCCCGACTTCGTTTCAGCGCTCCCTCGACGGCTTGGCCGTCCCGATTTCGTTTGGGGACGGCGCGATGCGATGTCTTCGCCCGCCTGCTTCGAACATGACGCTCACCCGGTTCTGAACGATTCGTCCGGCGAAGCGAACCGTGCACATCCGGTGAACGTTGACCGCCGCATGCTCGGCGCCGTTTTCTCCCTACCGATGGATATCGAACGATGAGCTTCCAGGCCTTCCTCAATCATCTGCTCACTTCGCAGGCCGGCGGCAAGCCCGGCAGCAGCCTACTCAATGCGGATTTCGGCAAGGGCGCGGCCACCGGCGGCGCGCTGGGCCTGCTGCTCGGCAAGAACAAGAAGACCCGCAAGGTCGCAACCTATGGCGGCCTCGCCGCGATCGGCGTCATGGCGTATAAGGCCTACGGCGATTACCAGAAGCAGCAGGCCGGAGCGGCGACCGTCGCGCCGCAGACCGTCGACCGTCTGCCCGCGCCGCAAGTCGACATCCACAGCCAGGCGATCCTCAAGGCGCTGGTCGCCGCCGCGAAAGCCGACGGCCACATCGACGCGCGCGAGCGCGAAGTCATCGAAGGCGAATTCAAGCGCATCGACGAGGGCGCCGACGTGCAGCGCTGGCTACATGCGGAACTGGAAAAGCCGCTGGATCCGGCGGAAGTGGCCAGCGCCGCGAGCACGCCCGAGATCGCCTCGGAGATGTATCTCGCCAGCGTGCTGGTCGCCGACGAGACCAGCTTCATGGAACGCAGCTATCTCGACGAACTCGCGCGCCAGCTCAAGCTCGCGCCCGAACTCAAGACGCGGCTCGAACAGGAAGTGAAAGCGAACGCCGACGCGCGCTGAGTCCGTCTCGTTTGTCCCGAACGGCCTGCCTCGTGCAGGCCGTTCTGCATTGCGCGACCCGCTGCACTGACTCCGTCTTCGCGCACGGTCTGCGACGCTGACGTCATGTCAGAGCCCGATCCCACACCCGGTTCCACCCCACCGGCCGCACCGAAACCCGTGCGCAAGCCGCGCCGCGATTACACGCCGCAGCTTCGGGCCACGCTGGGCTTCGTGTTCTGGGCGGGCCTGTTCTCCGCTGCAGGCTACTGGGCCTGGCATCAGCCGTTCATGGCGAAACCGCGCGCGATTGCGGCGCTGTCCGCGGCGCCAGCGCCGGAATCGCTGCCGATGCCGGTCGACGGCGTGCGCGCCTCGCGCGTCGCCGACACCTACGGTGCGCCACGCGGACGCGACCGCCAGCACGAGGGCGTCGACATCTTCGCGCCCCGCGGCACGCCGGTGCGCAGTACGACCGACGGCCTCGTCGTCGGCGTGCGCGAAAGCGGCCTCGGCGGCAAGCAGGTGTGGGTCATGGGCCCGGGCCGGCAGCGTCATTACTATGCGCATCTCGACGGCTTCGCGGATCTGCTCGAAGTCGGCGATCTGGTGCGGCCGGGCGATGCGCTCGGCGTCGTCGGCGACACCGGCAATGCGCGCGGCACGCCGCCGCATCTGCATTACGGCGTCTACGCCAGCGACGGCGCGTTCGACCCGCTGCCGCTGCTGCGTGCACACGGTGCCGACAACGGCGACGCAGCGCGCTAGCATCCGGTCGTTGCCGCGCATGCGGTGCAGGGGAACATCCGGATGTCGCATCGCGCCTGGTGGCTGGTCATCGCGACCATCGTGTTGCTCGGCATCGCCGTCGCGGTGCAGGAAGGCCTGCGCCGCGATGCGGAAGACCTGCCATCGCCGGATTCGCCCGCCGCCGCCGCGTCGACTGCATCCGCCCCGTCGCCCGATGCCGCGGGAGCGGCCGCCAGTGCCGGACTGCAGGCGGCGCACGATGCCGCGATGCGCGACGCCGTCTCCGCCGTGCACGCCTATCTCGCCGCATTGTTCAAGGACGAGCGCAGCGAAGCCGATGCCATGTGGATCCACGGCCGTCCCGCATCACAGGGCGAAGCGGACCTGCGCACGCTCGAAGACGTGACCGGGCTGCGCGTCGACAACGCACGGCCGCAGCCACTCGATGCGACGCCGGTGCCCGCCGCGCTGCGCATTCCGGTGCATCTGCGCATCGGTGGACAGGGGCCGCTGCGCCGCTACAGCGGGCATTACGATCTGCGCCGCGACGGCGAGACCTGGCGCATCACCGCGGCGTCCATCGATCCGTCACCCGCGCAGCGCTAATCTGGGCCGAGCGACGCGCCTCTTCGGACACCCTGCAATGGACAAACGGTTCTGGATCTGCGGCCTCACCATCTCCGCCACCGCGCTGGCGCTGGGCTTCTTCGTGCACGGCCTGCTGCTGCGCGACGACTATCTCGCCCTCGCCCACCTGTTCCGCCCGCAGGCGGATGCGAACGCGCAGGTCGCCTGGATCCTGCTCGCCTATCTGTCGCTGGGACTGGCGATGACCTGGCTCTACCGCTGGCTGCCGCCGCCGCATCGCAGCAAGCGCTGGCACGGCGCACGCTTCGGCCTGGCGATCGCGCTGGTGTCGTTCGTGCCCTGGCATCTGCTCGCGCATGCAGGCCAGCCGTTTCCGCTGACCCTGTCGCTGAAGCAGATCGTCTTCGACGTGATCGCGATGCTGCTGCTCGGCCTGCTGCTCGCCTGGCTGCAGCCGCACCGCCGGCCGCTGGCGCCTGCGCCGGAGTGACGCGCCGCTAATCCCGTATTCACGGCGCCTGCGTAGGGTGCCTCCATCGTCGTTCCGGAGCGTGCCATGCGCCGTCCCCTGCACCTGTCTGCCGCAGCCCTGCTGCTGCTCGTCGTCACTGCCTGTACCTCGCTGGGTGTGGTCTCGGCCTGGCTCAACGACCAGGTCGCGTTCACCACGCCGCAGCTGCAGCGCCAGCTCGATACGCGGTTCCCGCGTACCTTCGACAAGCTCGGCGGACTGGTGTCGGTCACGCTCGACAATCCGCGCCTGACGATTCCGCAGGGCGATCGCCGGCTGCGGCTGGACTTCGATCTCGGCGTCGGCGGTGTCGCCGCGGACGATCGCCCGGGCCGTCTCGCACTGGTGAGCGGTTTGCGCTACGACCCCGCGACCCGTGGCCTGCATCTCGAAGATCCCGAGCTGCTGCAGTTCGACCTGCCCGGGTCCAATGCCCTGCTGAAGAGCGGTGCGCGCGGCATCGTCAACAGCCTGCTGTCCGAGTACGCGCGCAGCGAGCCGGTCTATCGCCTCGACGACGACCTGCTGTCGAAGCTGCCCTCGGGCAAGCGCATCGGCAACGTCGACATCACCGATGGCCGCGTGGTGGTGCACCTTGCGCGCTGATCGCGGCATCGTGCATCGCGGCGCCGCTGCAGTTGCGGTCGCATTCGCGCTGGTGTGCGCCCTCGGCGCCTGCGACCGCGACGCGGCACGCGCCGACGCCGAGGCATCCGGCCATGCGGCCGACGGCCCGCTGCCCCAGCCGCAACAGAACGCGGGCGGCGTCACCGGCCTGAGCGGAGAGCCGGGGCCCGGCAACATTCCGCTCGGCGGCGAACAGCCGCTGCCCGAAGCCGGCATCGAGGAAAGCGCGCTGCTGCCGCTGGAAGACAATCCGGAAACCGGCCTCACCGGTGTACCGGGCGACGCCGCCGTGGCCGGTCCCGAGCCGACGCCCGAAGAAGCCTCGGCGGTGATCCGCACCTATTACGCCGCGATCAATGCGGTCGACTACGCGCGCGCTTATGCCCTGTGGTCCGACGGCGGCCGCGCCAGCGGACAGTCGCCCGAGCAGTTCGCAGCCGGCTTCGGCGATACCTCGGTGGTGATGGTCGACATCGGCGCACCGGGCGCGGTCGAAGCCGCCGCGGGTTCGCGTTTCATCGAAGTGCCGGTGTCGCTGCGCGCCCAACAGACCGACGGCAGCAGCCGCCGTTTCGAAGGCCGCTACGTCCTGCGCCGCGCGATAGTCGACGGCGCCAGCGACGCGCAACGCACATGGCGGATCGCGTCGGCGGATCTGCGGGAAGTGTCTCCGACGCCGTGACGCTCGAGCCCCTCTCCCTCCGGGAGAGGGGTTGGGGTGAGGGTTGCTTTTGACTGTGACCCTGAGCACGGGGCTCTCGGTAGAGCCCCTTCACCCCACCACCGGCATCCGCCGATGGTCCTTCCCTCCCCCTGAGGGGGCGGGACATAGGTGTCTTCCGCCCGCAGCGGAAGACAGCTTTACTTCTTGGGCTGCAGCATCGTGCCGGTGCACTTTTTCGAACCACAGCGACAACCCCACAGTTTCTTGAGCTTCGGGGTGTGCCGCTCGGCGAGGGTGATGCCGTAGTTGTAGGCCAGCTCTTCACCGGCGGCGATGTCGCGCGTCGCTTCGATGAAGACCTTGTCCTTGTGCCGGCGCTCCTTCGGATCTTCCTGCACGACGGCTTCGCAGTTCGGCGCGCAGCTGTGGTTGATCCAGCGCGCGATGTTGCCGTCCTCGTTCGCGTCGATGACGTAGTCGTCGTTGAGCGTGAACAGGAACGTGTGGCCGTCCTCGTCGATGTCGCCGTACTGGGCATCGACATCGTCGTGCGTGCGCAGCAGACCCTTGTAGCGGACGATCCGCTCGCCCTTGGCGATGGCCTCGGTCGCGAACACACCGTTGCCGTGGATGCTCGACAGACGCGCCTCGATCTTCTTCGTCGTCTTGGGCTTCTTCGGCGTCTTGGGCATTGCGGATTCCACGGCGGAGTGAGTCCGCATTGTGGCCAACAACCCGTCGAGCCGCCAGCGCAGGCGCCTCGCCGCAGCGCCCTGCGATGAACGCCCGCCGCCCGCCACATTGAGCTGCCGGACGCAAAAGCGTACAATTTTGGTCCGCTTTCATCCGACGCGTCTCCGGTCCCCCCCGCCTGCAATGCTCCGTGTCACCAAGCTCACTGACTACGCCACCGTCGTCCTGACCGTGCTCGCCGCACGGCCGCAGGTGGTGATGAGTGCGGCCGATCTGGCGGAACAGTCTGGCCTCGAAGCGCCGACGGTCAGCAAGCTGCTCAAGCCGCTGGCGCAGGCCGGTCTGGTCGAAGGCTTCCGCGGCGCCAACGGCGGCTATCGCCTTGCACGCGAGGCCGCGGCGATCAGCCTGGTGGAGATCGTCGAGGCCATGGAAGGGCCGCTCGCGATGACCGAATGCAGCCTGCACGACGGTCAGTGCGGCATTTCCGAGCAGTGCGGCGTGCGCGGCAACTGGCGCCGGATCAACGACGTGGTGGCCGATGCGCTGCGCGCCGTGAGCCTGGCGCAGATGCTCGACGACGCGCCGCGTCCTCAACCCATTTCCACCGCCGGTGGGGCGAAGCGCATCGACGCCCGCCTCGCCCGCGCTTAGACAGTAGGCAGCCCCCATGGCCACCGACATCGCAGAACCAATTGCGAACGCAGAAATCCACGAGCAGCTCGGCCGTCGCTACGACGCCGGCTTCGTCACCGACATCGAGTCCGACAGCTTTCCGCCCGGCCTCGACGAGGACGTCGTCCGCGCGTTGTCGGCGAAGAAGGAAGAGCCGCAGTGGATGACCGACTGGCGTCTCGCCGCCTATCGCCATTGGCTGACGATGCCGGTGCCGCACTGGGCGAAGCTGTCGATCGCGCCGATCGATTTCCAGGCCGTCAGCTACTACTCGGCGCCCAAGGCCAAGTACGCCTCGCTCGACGACGTGCCCAAGGAACTGCTCGACACCTACGACAAGCTCGGCGTGCCGCTGCATGAGCGTGCGCGTCTGGCCGGCGTCGCCGTGGACGCTGTGTTCGATTCGGTGTCGGTCGGCACGACGTTCAAGAAGGAACTCGCCGAGAAGGGCGTGATCTTCTGCTCGATGTCCGAAGCGATCCAGGACCATCCCGAGCTGGTGAAGCAGTACCTCGGCAGCGTGGTGCCGGTGAGCGACAACTACTTCGCCGCCCTGAACTCGGCCGTGTTCTCCGACGGCAGCTTCGTGTTCATCCCCAAGGGCGTGCGTTGCCCGATGGAACTGAGCACCTACTTCCGCATCAACGCCGGCCACACCGGCCAGTTCGAGCGCACGTTGATCATCTGCGAGGACAATGCTTACGTGTCCTACCTCGAAGGCTGCACCGCGCCGATGCGCGACGAGAACCAGCTGCATGCGGCGGTTGTTGAGCTGGTCGCGCTGGAAGACGCCGAGATCAAGTACTCGACGGTGCAGAACTGGTACCCCGGCGACGAGAACGGCAAGGGCGGCATCTACAACTTCGTGACCAAGCGCGCGGAATGTCGCGGCGATCGCAGCCGCGTGGTCTGGGCGCAGGTTGAAACCGGGTCGGCGATCACCTGGAAGTACCCGTCCTGCGTGCTGCTCGGTGACGACTCGAGCGGCGAGTTCCATTCGGTCGCGCTGACGCATCATCGCCAGCAGGCCGATACCGGCACCAAGATGATCCACGTCGGCAAGCGCACCAAGTCGAAGATCGTCAGCAAGGGCATCAGCGCCGGCCGCGGGCAGAACACCTATCGCGGCCTGGTCAAGATCGGCGCGGGCGCCGAGGGTGCGCGCAACTACACCCAGTGCGATTCGCTGCTGATCGGCAAGCAATGCGGCGCGCACACCTTCCCGTACATCGAGGTCAAGCACCCCGGTGCGACCGTCGAGCACGAAGCGACGACGTCCAAGATCAGCGACGACCAGCTGTTCTACTGCCGCACGCGCGGCATCAGCGAGGAAGACGCGGTCAGCCTGATTGTCGACGGCTTCTGCAAGCAAGTGTTCCGCGAACTGCCGATGGAGTTCGCCGTCGAGGCCAAGAAGCTGCTCGACGTGTCGCTGGAAGGTTCGGTCGGCTGACACCGCGGCCGGCCCGCGGGGCCGGCGATGCACCCGTTCTTCGACGCAGCGTCATCGCGCCTGTTCTCTTTCTCTTTTTCGAATTCCGACACCCATGCTCAATATCGACAACCTGCACGCCTCCATCAACGAGCGCGAAATCCTCAAGGGCCTTTCGCTGCACGTGAAGCCGGGCGAAGTCCACGCGATCATGGGGCCCAACGGCGCCGGCAAGTCGACGCTGGGCAACCTGCTCGCCGGCCGCGACGGTTACGAGGTCACCGACGGCAGCGTCGCGTTCCAGGGCCAGGATCTGCTGGCGCTCGAACCCGAAGAGCGTGCCGCGGCCGGCGTGTTTCTCGCGTTCCAGTACCCGGTCGAGATTCCGGGCGTGAACAACACCTACTTCCTGCGCAGCGCACTCAATGCGCAGCGCAAGGCGCGTGGTGAGGAAGAGCTCGATTCGATGCAGTTCCTCAAGCTGGTGCGCGAGAAGCTCGCCGTGCTGCATCTCGACGACCGCCTGCTGCATCGCGGCGTCAACGAAGGCTTTTCGGGCGGCGAGAAGAAGCGCAACGAGATCTTCCAGCTGGCCGTGCTCGAACCGAAGCTGGCGATCCTCGACGAGACCGACTCGGGTCTCGACATCGACGCGCTGAAGAACGTCGCCGACGGCGTCAACGCCCTGCGTTCGCCCGACCGCGCTTTCATCGTGATCACCCACTACCAGCGCCTGCTCGACTACATCAAGCCCGACGTCGTGCACGTGCTGGCCGACGGCCGCATCGTGCAGACCGGGGGTCCGGAACTCGCGCTGCAGCTCGAAGAGAAGGGCTACGCCTGGATCAAGGACCGCGTCGCGCCGGAGACCGCCGTCTGATGAGTGCCCTGCTCGACTCTCTCGCCGCTGGTTTCGACGGCGACGCCGCACGTCGCGCGGCCCTCGACGCGACGCTTGCGACCGGCCTGCCCGGCCCGCGCAGCGAAGCCTGGAAGTACACCTCTCTGCGCGCACTGGAACGTCGCAGCTTCGTTGCGCCGCAGACCGATGCCGCTGTCGACCCGGACCTGCTGGCCGCGATTCCCGCGCCGCGTCTGGTCTTCGTCAACGGCCGCTTGTCCGCAGCGCTGTCCGATACGGGCGCTGCCGTCGCCGGCCTGTCGATCGGCACGCTCGCCGATGCCGGCACGCTGCCCGAGATCGACACACGCGACGACGCCGTGTTCGCCCGACTCAACGACGCACTTGCCCGTGACGGCGCATCGGTCTCCGTCGAGGGCGGTGCCCGTATCGACTCGCCCGTGCATCTGGTGTTCGTCGGCGCGCCTGCGGAAGGTGATCTCGCCTGGCATCTACGCCATCACGTCGTGCTCGGCGAAGGCGCGGCGCTGACGCTGGTCGAGCATCATCTCGACATTGGCGCGCACCGCCATCTCGACAACACCATCATCTCACTGCGCGTCGCCGATCGCGGCGAACTGCACCACGTGCGTCTGCAGCACCGGGGCATCGGCGCGACCAGCTTTCTGCGCACCGACGCAGAGTTGCAGGCCGCCTCGGTCTACACCCGCGTCGATGTCGAAGCCGGCGGTGCGCTGTCGCGTCACGAACTCGACGTGCGCCTGCTCGGCGACGACGCACGTCTGACCGCGAACGGCGTGCTGCTGGCCGGTGGCCGCGCGCATGTCGACACGCGCCTGGGCATCCGCCACATCGCGAAGGACACCGCCTGCGAGCTCAAGTGGCGCGGCATCGGCGACCAGCGCGGTCGTGTCGTGTTCCATGGCGGCATCACCATCGATGCCGGCGCCGACGGCACCGACGCGCGCTTGTCGAACAAGAACCTGCTGCTGTCGCCCACGGCCGAGATCGACACCCAGCCGGTGCTGGTGATCCACGCCGACGAAGTGCAGGCCGCGCACGGCGCGACGGTCGGCCAGCTCGATCCGGGCGCGCTGTTCTATCTGCGTTCGCGCGGCCTGCCGGCGTCGGATGCCCAGCGTCTGCTGACCGCCGCATTCGTGCGCGAGCCGCTGTCGACGATCACCGATCCAGAGCTGCGTGCGCACGCCGAGGCCGGTCTCGATCGCGTCCTGTCGGGACTCGCCCTCGTATGAGCACCACCCTGCCGCCGCTGACGCCGCCGTTCGATGCGCCCAGCGCGACGGTCGCGCATGACGGCAGCGTCGACTGGGCCGCAGTGCGTGCGGACTTTCCGCTGCTGCTGCGCGAAGTCCACGGCAAGCCGCTGATCTACTTCGACAACGCGAATACCGGCCAGAAGCCGGCGTCGGTGATCGATGCGGTAGACGGTTTCTACCGGCGGCAGAACGCCAACGTCAGCCGCGCGGTGCACCAGCTCGGCACCGAGGCGACCGACGCCTACGAGGGCACGCGCACCAAGCTCGCCCGGTTCCTCAATGTGCGCAGCGACGAACTCGTGCTGTGCAGCGGCACGACGTTCGCGATCAATCTGGTGGCCTGGTCGTGGGCGCTGCCGCGGCTGAAAGCCGGCGACACGATTCTCGTCTCGCGCATGGAGCATCACGCCAATATTGTGCCGTGGCAGCTCGTCGCCGAGCGCACGGGTGCGACCGTGCGTGTGGCCGAAATCCTTGAGGACGGCACACTCGATCTCGACGCGCTGCGCCGCGCGATGACATCCGACGTCAAACTGCTCGCGCTGACCCAGGTTTCCAACGTGCTGGGCACGGTGAACCCGGTGCGCGAGATCTGCCGCGAGGCGCGCAAGCGCGGCATCGTCACCGTCATCGACGGCTCGCAGGCCGTGCCGCATCGCCGCGTCGACATCGCTGCGCTCGGCTGCGACTTCTACGCGTTCACCGGCCACAAGATGTGCGGCCCGACCGGCACCGGCGCGCTGTGGGCACGCCGCGAACATCTGCAGGCGATGCCGCCGTTCCTCGGCGGCGGCGAGATGATCAAGGAAGTCAGCTTCGAAAAGACGGTCTACAACGACCCGCCGCACCGCTTCGAAGCCGGCACACCGAACATCGCCGGCTTCGTCGGGCTCGGCGCCGCGGTCGACTATCTCGATCGGCTCGGCATGGATCACGTCGAACGCCGCGAAGCCGAACTGCTGGCGCATCTCACCGAATCGCTGCAGGAGATCGATGGCCTTCGCATTTTCGGTACAGCGCCGGACAAGGCCGCGGTCGTGGCGTTCCTGATCGAAGGCGCGCACGCGCACGATCTCGCCACGCTGCTGGATCTCGAAGGCGTGGCGATCCGCTCCGGCCAGCACTGCGCGCATCCGCTGCTGCAGTTCTACGGCGTCGCTGCCACCTGCCGCGCGTCGCCCGCGTTCTACAACACGCACGAGGAAGTCGACGCCTTCGTCGCTGCCCTGCGCAAGGTGCGCACGCTGCTCGGTTGAGGCTGCGGCTGCATCGCCGCGCATCCGCGCGCAGGCACCGGGCCATCGCGGGATAATGGCGGCGTCACGACTTCAGCCGCCGCCATGTCCGCTCCCGTGTTCCGCACCGCCACACCCGTCGATGTCCCCGCCCTCGTCACCTTGGTGACGTCTGCCTATCGCGGCGAATCCAGCCGCAGCGGCTGGACCACAGAAGCCGACCTGCTCGATGGCGCGCGCATCGATCCCGACGTGCTGGCGCACGACATCGTCCGCGCCGACAGCCGCGTCGTCGTGATCGATGGCGACGACGGTCGGCCGCTGGCCTGCGCGCACGTCGCGATCGAGGACGGCGTCGGCTACTTCGGCATGTTCGCGGTCGATCCGACGCTGCAGGGCCGCGGCACCGGCGACGCGCTGCTGCGCGAGTGCGAACGCATCGCCCGCGACGAATGGCGCCTGCCCGGCATGCGCATGACCGTCATCGACGTGCGCGATGCGCTGATCGCGTTCTACGTGCGCCGCGGCTATCGCCGCACCGGCGTGCACAAGCCGTTTCCGTACGGCGACACCCGCTTCGGCAGTCCGCGCCGCGACGACCTGCGCTTCGAAGTGCTGGAGAAGACCTTCGGAGTCACCCCATGAGCGACACCTGGACCTTCGTCTGCGCGACCGGCGAACTGCTGCCCGGCGAGATGCGCACCACCTTCGACGAGATCACCAGCGTGCCGATCATCGTCTTCAACCTCGACGGCGATCTCTACGCGCTCGAAGACCAGTGCAGCCACGAGGATTTCGGCCTGTCGAGCGGCGGCGAGTTCGATGCGGCCGTGGGCACGATCGAATGCGTACTGCACGGCGCGAAGTTCGACGTGCGCGACGGACGCGCCCTGTGCGCCCCTGCGTACGAGCCGGTAGCGAAGTTTCCGACCAAGGTCGAGCATGGCGGTGTCTGGACCCGCGACGACCGCGATTGAGGCAAGCGGACACAGGATCGAGCGTCTTGGCGGCTTCATTCGCTGCTAACCGGAATCGTTGACCTTTGATGTCGAGAATCATTCTCGGTTAAGATCCCGTGATTGGGCGAGTGTGCCCGCAGGGGAGCGCAGGCGTGCCGCAGGGCATCCGGTCACTGACGGAACAGTTCGGCGCACGTGTGCGCCCGGGTGTCGATGGCGTGCGCGCCCTGGCGCTCGGCCTGCTGTTCCTGCTGCTGTGGGCGGCCACGCTGGGGCCGGCCGCGATGGCGGTGACCCTGCCCGACGGCGCGTCCGCACAAAGCGCCCACATCGAACACGGGGGCGAGACGCCGCCCGCGCCGGACACCACGCCGTCGCTGTCGTCCAGCCGGTCGACGCCGCGTCTGCTGCTCGCGGCCGACGTTGCGTTCGCTGCCGCAGCGATGCCGGTGCCGTCTGCATCGCGACGCCGACGTATCGCGCGTCGTCTGCATCCAGCGGTTTCCCCGCCCCGCCACGGCCCGCCACGCCGCCAGCACCGCGGCCGCGCGCCGCCCCGCTGATTCCGGATACCGCCGGCCCGTGCCGGCGCCCCGCATCGCGCATGCCCGCCACCGGGCGTGACGCGCTGCGGCCTGTCGCATGTCCGCATGCGCACCCCACTCCGGCCAGCCGACGCCACGCCGCGTATCGATCCCGTCCAACGAGACCTTCATGACCCGTTTCCCGATCCGTCGTCCGCTCGCCATCGCCCTGCTGGGCCTGCTGTCCGCGCCCGCCTTCGCCGACAGCGCGACGGCCAACCCGGCCACCGACTTCGACACCGTCGTCGTCACCGCCGCCGGCTTCGAGCAGAAGCTCACCGATGCGCCCGCGAGCATCAGCGTCATCACCCAGGAAGACCTGACCAAGCGTCCGTACATGACGCTGCTCGATGCAGTGCGCGACATCGAAGGCATCGACGTCGGCGAGACGCGCGACAAGACCGGCCAGGGCTCGATCTCGATGCGCGGCATGGGCTCGGACTACACGCTGATCCTCGTGGACGGCAAGCGCCAGAACAACCACGGCGACATCTATCCGAACAACTTCGGCGGCAACCAGTTCAACCACATCCCGCCGCTGGATGCGATCGAGCGCATCGAAGTCATCCGTGGCCCCGCGTCGACGCTCTACGGCGCCGATGCGATGGGCGGCGTCATCAACATCATCACCAAGAAGGTGCTCGACGCGTGGCACGGCTCGGCGACGGTGAGCCGCTCGTTCGAGGACAGCGAGTTCGGCGACGACACCACGGTGGACGCCTTCGTCACCGGCCCGCTGGTGCCCGGCGTGCTGAACCTCAGTGCACGCGCCAGCTGGTACGACCGCGATGCATCCAACCCGGTCTACGCGCCGATCACCGATCCCGCGGGTGTCGAACGCACGCGTCCGCTGGGCTTCGGCGGCGGCGGCAAGACCGTCGACAACACCAACAAGGCCGGCGGCATCACGCTGGCCTGGATGCCGACCGAGCATCAGAGCCTGACGCTGGACTACGACACCTCGCGCCAGGAATACGACAACGCGATCAAGATCAACGATCAGGGCGTCGAGGAATATCCCGTCGGCACGGTCGACAACATCAACAGCATCTTCACCGCCGGCAATTACTGCCTGGGCGCTGCCGGCGCGAACGCGAATGCCTGCCGCGCGAATGGCGGCACCTGGGCACGCCGGGCCAATCCGCGCGTCGGCTACGGCGCGGTGCAGGAATTCACCCGCGATGCGTGGTCGCTGACGCACGAAGGCCGCTGGAACTTCGGCAACAGCTTCGTCTCGCTGTCGCACGTGGCGACCAACAACGACGGCCGCACGATGCCGTTCACCGTCGACGAGCGCGCCGAGCTGCTGCGGATGATCGACGGGACCGGTCCGTACGCCGGCCTGTCGCTGGCCGAGCGTCGCGCGCTCGCCGAATCGACGTTCCTGCCGCGTCCCAAGCGCACGCTCGAGAGCGCGCAATACACGCTCGATGCCAAGCTCGACGTGCCGTTCCAGTTGGCTGGCGAGCACATCGCCGTGCTCGGTGCACAGGTGATCCAGGGTGAATTGACCGATGGCATCTTCGGCATCGAAAGCGGCACGCCGGGCCTGAAGCAGGAACACAACATGTACTCGCTGTTCGCCGAGGACACCTGGACCATCACCGAACCGTTCGCGCTGACCGCCGGCCTGCGCTGGGATGACCACGAGGTCTTCGGCAACCACCTCAGCCCGCGTCTGTACGGCGTCTACACCGTCAGCCCGCAGTGGACGGTCAAGGGTGGCGTCAGCACCGGCTTCAAGACGCCCAAGACCACCCAGCTCTACGACGGCGTCACCGGTTTCGGCGCGCAGGGCACCTCGCCGATGTTCGGCAACCCGGATCTGCAGCCCGAGACCAGCACCAGCACCGAACTGGCGGTCTACTGGCAGAGCCCGGACGGCCACAACGCCAACCTGACGCTGTTCCACAACGCGTTCGAGGACAAGATCGCGTCCCAGCCCTGCGGCCCCGGTACCACACTCACATGCACCGCCGCAGGCGAGTACGCCGACATCGGCTACGCATCGAGCAGCAAGACGGTCAACATCGACAAGGTGGTGATTCAGGGCGCCGAAGTGGCAGGTCGCTGGCAGATCAGCGAGGCATTCGGCTTCCGCGCGAACTACACCTTCACCGACAGCGAGCAGAAGAGCGGCAGTGCTGCGGGCCTCCCGCTCGGCAACAGCGCGCGCCACATGGCCAACGCCACGCTCGACTGGCAGGCCAGCGAACGCTTCAACCTGTTCCTGACCGCCGAAGCGCGATCCAAGCGCTACCGCGACCTGCACGTGATCACGCGCGAACCGCTGTACTACAAGGATTACGAAGTGCTGCACCTTGGTGCCTCGTTCAAACTCAACGAGTCGGTCACCTTCAACGGGCGCATCAACAACCTGCTCGATCGCGACTTCACGACCTATGACACCGAGTTCCGCGATCTCGACGATGCGCCGGGCTTCGACGGCACCAACGAGATCCTGTACTTCGACCACTACAACAACAAGGACAAAGCGCGCGGCCTCTGGCTGAGCGTCAACGTCCGCTTTTGAGTGATCCCAAGTCACGGCGCTCTGCACGGGCGCCGAGTTTGTTGCACCGCCGGGTTTGTTGTATCGAACAACACGCGCCCGCTCCGTCGATCCGGAGCGGGCGTTTTCGTCTCGCACGCCGTGGAGCTACTACGGGAAGTCGTGGCGACTATGGGCAGTTCGGTTCAATAAGCGGAGCAGACGCCCGCCCTCTTGGACCGCAACAGTCGTTCCCCTGCACAACGTCGCTCGAATTGGTTCCGAGCAAAACGCATCCCGCAAGCCGAGCAGCGATCGCGTCGTGGAGAACCACTGCGAGCGCGCGCGTTGCCGGTATGCGTCTTCTTCGCTTCGCGCCATTTCAGCGCCTGCGTCGCCGATGTGAATCTTCTTCGCTTCGGCACTGCGAGCGATCGCGTTACCGACAAGCGTCTTCTTCGCGACGGCTACGCTGTGACTCCCGCGGATATCTGATTACAGCTCAAAGGACTCAAGACGCAGTTGCCTGACTTTCCGCAGCTAGCGGACCTTCCCTGGAACGTCCGGGGCTTTCGTCGCGGCAGCAGTCGATACAATAATTCAGAGCCCCTCTCCCTCCGGGAGAGGGGTTGGGTGAGGGCCGAAGATCGCAGATCTGCCGCAGCCATGAGCTCGATAAGGGCTGCAGCTCGGATGCATCTTCATAGCCACAACGGCCGCCCGCCCTCGACGCGCAGCTGGGCAACGCGTCTATACCTGCAGATCCGGAGATCGAATCGGCGAAAGCGGTACAGGCTGGAACCGGGTCAACACCACTTCCCCACCCCCGTCCAGCACGTAGCGGCACCGTCTGTCCGGCGCGCGCAGCACAAGCGTGTCGCCACGTTCGAGCACTCGCGTATCGCCCGCAGCGAGTCGCGCATGACCCGCCAGCACGTGCAACAGCCAGCAGGCGCCGGGATCGACGAACACCACCATCGTTCCCACCAGCGGCCGATGCCAGGTCGATGCCTCGATCCGGTCCGGACGCCACATCAGATTCAGGGCACTGACGCCGGGCCCTGCCGGCTCGCCCCGAAGCACCCGCTCGCCGGAAAAACGCAGCCGCGCATGCGGCGGTTGCAGATCCGAGACCTGCCCATCCTCGAAGTGCAGCGTCAGTCCATCGCCGGTCAGCAACATCAGCTCCCGCTCGACACCCTCGAACCGGGAGAACGCCGCGGTCTGTTCGATCTCCGCGATCGACAACCGCCAGATCCAAGCCTCCGCACCCGCGCCGGGCTCGGCATGGATCTCCCTGGTCCATCCCAGACCATTGCGCCAGCGCGCGCGCTGCGCCTCGTGCGCATCGATCCGCTGGACACAAGACAGCTCGCCTGAAGTCGTTTCGTGCATGACACCAGTCTAGAACCCCGGAACCGCGAAATCCGCGCGCTTCCGATATGCCCCCGCGCTCGATGCCACACGCAAGGGCTGGCGAAGTGCGGGGCCGCGCAGACTTCTTGAGACGAGCACTTCGCGTCCCGCCAGCGCACCTCGCCCGCCGGTGCCCAAGGCGGCAGGCCTCGGGAGCCAGATTCAAGCCAAAGGCGTAAAGCGCAAGCCCTGAGCCGCAAAACGCACGATTTAAAGGCTGAGGCCGAATGGTGGCGCGGACAGACATGCCCGCGCGCCGCCGTGACTGCGACTGCGACTAGGACTGTTCAGGCTACCCATCGAACTTGGATAGAAACCGCTTGGCCAGCCACGCGCTTCCGATCCAATCGGTACACACCGAATGGCGGAAGACGGGGCCGTCTCAGAGCGCACTCCGGATACCGTCGCCCAAAACAGGGTCGCCCGCTTCGCATCCAATGCGAGGCGGGCGACGGTTACGTCCCTGTAGCGGCATCCTGCCGGTCCCGTGGAGCGTCCTGCTCCTCGCCTGACGCCGGCACTCCCTGTGCCGACGTCAGCGATGGGTCAAAGTCAGCGCAGTTGCGCTGCCCCCTTGGTCCCGGCTGCAGCGGGCGGGCTCGGTGCCCGCGTCGCGCCAGCCTGCGATCCGGCTGCACCGATCTCGATGCGATCGACGTTGTGCTCGACGGTCCGCAACCCGATGCCTTTCACCTGCGCCAGTTGCTCGGCGCTTCGGAACGGCCCGTTTTCATCCCTGAAGGCCACGATGGCTTCCGCCTTGGCCTGCCCCACGTTGTGCAGCACGCGTGCCAGCGTGGCTGCATCCGCGGTGTTGATGTTGACCTTTTCCACGCTTTCGTTTGCGAAAGCGGTGCCTGCCAACAGCAGTGAGAGGCACAGCGACGCAAGCACGGCTCGGATCGACTTCATGTCCTGAACTCCTTGGTATTGGGGGGATTCCATTCCCGACTGGCGATTCATTCGTCCTTGCCGGTACAGCCAGTCTTCCCAACACCAGGCAGCCAGAATATCCGCGGCACTGCTGGGCCGTAGCCAGCCGAACGCCCGAGCAGTTGTAGGAAAATTCCTACACGCGGGTCCGCGATAGAATCGGGGTTTTACGCACACTGGAAACCCGAATGGACAGCAGCCAGACCGACCGTTTTGTCGGCGCCAAGTGGGACGACGAAATCGTCCCCCAGCTCGTCGAATACATCCGGATCCCCAACAAGTCGCCAATGTTCGACGCCGACTGGGTCGCCAACGGCCATATGGAACGCGCAGTCGAACTGATGTCGGGCTGGGCCAAGGCCCAGTCGATTCCCGGCATGGTGCTGGACGTGGTCCGCCTCGAAGGCCGCACGCCACTGATCTTCATCGAGATTCCGGCGGCGAACGGCGGCAGCGACGACGACTGCGTGCTGCTCTACGGTCATCTCGACAAGCAGCCGGAAATGACCGGCTGGGACGACGATCTCGGCCCGTGGAAGCCGGTGCTGCGCGACGGCAAGCTCTACGGCCGCGGCGGTGCCGATGACGGCTACGCGATCTACGGCTCGCTGACCGCGATCCTGGCGCTGCACGAGCAGGGCCTGCCGCATGCGCGTTGCGTGGTGCTGATCGAAGCCTGCGAGGAGTCGGGCAGCTACGACCTGCCCGCCTACGTCGACCATCTCGCCGGGCGCATCGGCAAGCCGTCGCTGGTGGTCTGCCTGGACTCGGGTTGCGGCAACTACGACCAGCTCTGGTGCACGACGTCGCTCCGCGGCCTCGCCGGTGGCAATCTGACCGTCAAGGTGCTCGACGAGGGTGTGCATTCGGGCGATGCGTCCGGAGTCGTGCCGTCGAGCTTCCGTCTGCTGCGCCAGCTGCTGTCGCGTATCGAGGACGAAGTGACGGGCCGCATTCTGGTCGAGGGCCTGCACGCCGACATTCCGGCCGAACGCCTGGAACAGGCACGCCGCGCGGCCGAAGTGCTCGACACTGCGATCTACGACAAGTTCCCGCTGACCGGCGCGCTCCAGCCGATGTTCCCGAAAGACGCGCAGGGTCAGGTGTCGGAAGACCTGTCGGAGCTGGTGCTCAACCGCACCTGGCGCCCGGCGCTGTCGGTGACCGGCGTCGACGGCATTCCATCGTTGCAGTCGGCCGGCAACGTGCTGCGCCCGCACACCGCGGTGAAGCTGTCGCTGCGCCTGCCGCCGACCGTGGACGGCAAGCGCGCCGGCGAACTGTTGCAGGAGGTCCTGCTGGCCGATCCGCCGAACGGCGCGACCGTGACGCTGGTTCTCGAAAAGGCCGCCACCGGGTGGAATGCGCCGGCGATGTCGCCGTGGCTCACGAAGGCGATCGACGACGCCAGCCAGGCGTTCTTCGACAAGCCGGCGATGTACATGGGCGAAGGCGGCTCGATCCCGTTCATGGGCATGCTGGGCGAGAAATTCCCCGGCGCGCAGTTCATGATCACCGGCGTGCTCGGCCCGCATTCCAACGCACATGGTCCCAACGAGTTCCTGCACATCGAGATGGGCAAGCGTGTGACCAGCTGCGTCGCACGCGTAATCGTCGAGCACCACCACGCCGGCCAGCGTGGCGAGACGACAGGGGCCGCCGTGGTCGCCGACAGCGGCACGCGGCACGGCGATCACGGCTGCTGCTGAGGTTCGGGAGGGCCGGCGGCAGCGCCGGCCCAGTGTGCTCATGCCTTTCCCCGACGACCGGGTAATGTGGCGCCGACGCCGCCCCCACGGAGTCTGGCGATGACGATGCGTCTTGTTGCCCTGCTACTGTGCCTTGCGCTGCCGACACTCGTGTCGGCCGAGGACCTCGTCCTCCGCAACGCGTCCTATGACCCGACGCGCGAGTTCTATGTCGATTACAACCGCATGTTCGCTGCCAGCTGGCGGCAGAATGGCGGCGGCGATGTCGAGGTGCTGCAGACGCATGGCGGCTCGGGCGCGCAGGCCGATGCGGTGATCGCGGGCGAGCCTGCGGATGTCGTGACGCTGGCGCTTTCGGCGGATGTGGACCGGATCGCGTCTGCGGGACTGCTGGATGCGGACTGGCGCAGGCAGATGCCGCACGGCAGCGTGCCCTACACCTCGACCATCGTCTTTCTCGTCCGCAAGGGCAATCCGAAACACATCGCCGACTGGGGCGATCTCGTCAGCGATGTCGAAGTGGTGACCGCTGACCCGAAGACGTCCGGCGTCGCGCGCTGGAGCTATCTGGCGGCGTGGAGCTGGGCCGCGCGGACGTATCGCGATGGCGGGCGTGTGCTGGACTACATGCGCGGGCTCTACGGCAAGGTGCCGGTGCTCGACCGCGGCGCGCGCGGGGCCCGCGACACTTTCGTCGACCGCGGCATCGGCGATGTGCTGCTGGCATGGGAGAACGAAGCGCTGCGCGTGCTGGCCGATCCGCAGACCAGCCAGGCCTTCGAGATCGTCTATCCGAGCATCAGCATCCGCGCCGAACCGGTGGTCGCGGTGGTCGATCGCAACGCCGACACCCACGGCGTGCGAGCGGTCGCGGAGGCATATGTCGAGACGCTGTACACACCGGCGGCGCAGCGCCTGGTCGCGCAGCACCATTTCCGCCCGATCCTGCGCGACGGCGTGCCGCCTTCGCAGCTCGCGCGTTTCCGATCGCTGCCCATGGTCACCGTCGACGAGGCGTTCGGCGGCTGGTCAAAAGCGCAGGCCACGCACTTCGCCGATGGCGGCCTGTACGACCGCATCCGCGCCGCGCCGACGCGCTGAACGTCAGGGCGCGTCCTGCGCCGGGGTGGCCGGCAGTTCGCCACCGCGGCGACGCATGATCCAGTTGAACAGCGGCGTCGCCATCAACGTGGTGACGATGGCCATCAGCACCAGGATCGAGAACAGCCCCTGTTTGATCACCCCGGCCTGCAGGCCGATGTTGATCAGGATCAGTTCCATCAGGCCGCGCGCGTTCATCAGCGCGCCGATCGCCTGCGCATCGCGCGGGCTCTCGCCGGCCATGCGCGCGGCCGCCCAGCAGGCCAGTCCCTTGCCGGCGAACGAGACGAGCAGGATCGCGCCTGCGGCGAGCAGCAGCTGCGGCTCCAGCACCATGCCCAGATCCGTCTTCAGCCCCGAAAAGGTGAAGAACATCGGCAGGAAGAACACGACGACGAAAGGTTGCAGCGTGTCACGGACCTTTTCCACCAACGCGCCCTTGGGCATGCACGCGCCGAGCAGGAAGCCGCCGAACACCGCGTGGATGCCGATCGCGTCCATCAGCCACGCGCTGAGGCAGAACAGGATCAGCATGACCGCGAGCATCGTCGCGCTGAGCGGCGCATCGGGACGCACCGCATCGGCGAGCCTGCGCAGCAGCTTGCGCCCGATCAGCAGCATGAAGACCGCATAGGCGATGCCGCCACCGATCGCCCACCACGCGCTGTCCCAACTGCCACCGAAGCTGGCGAGCACGATCGCGAGAATGCACCAGGCCGCTGCGTCATCGACCGCGCCTGCGGTCAGCGCCAGCGTGCCCAACGGACTGCCGGCCAGGCCGCGTTCGTGGATGATCCGCGCCAGCATCGGGAAGGCGGTGATCGCGATCGCCGCGCCGAGGAACAGCGAAGCGTCCGACACGCGCACGTTCTCGGCGAACAGATTCGGAATGCCGAGCAGCCAGGGGGCGATCAGGAACGCCAGCGCGAACGGCACCACGATGCCGGCGATGGAGACCGCGAACGCGCCGCGGAAGCGCGACCGGAAATGGTCGCCGCGGAATTCGGTGCCGACCAGGAACATGTAGAGACCCACGCCGAACTGCGCGAACACGTACAGCGTGTCGAGCGTCTGCGCGGGAAACAGCGCTGCCTGCAGATCGGGCAGCATCCAGCCCAGCAGCGACGGACCGAGGGTGACGCCGGCGATCATCTCGCCCACCACCTGCGGCTGCCCGAGGCGCTGGGCCAGGCGGCCGACCAGACGACAGACCAGCAGAATCACCGCGGCCTGCAGGAAGAAGAAAACGGACAACTGGGCGGTCGGCATCGAAAGAGCTCCAGCGCCGTGGCGGCGCGCGGCGATGATGCGCTGCTGCGACGCGCGGGTAAACGGATTTCCGCAGCCCGGAACGCAAAAAGCCCGCACATGGCGGGCTTTCGACGATCCTGCAATGGTGGCCGGGGAGGGAATCGAACCCCCGACACGGGGATTTTCAATCCCCTGCTCTACCAACTGAGCTACCCGGCCACTGCGGGAGGCGCATGATACGGGGCAGGCTCGCGAACGGCAACCGTTTTTCGAAAACTCGTGTCGAGCGCCGCATTCGAGGCCATTCCGCGCAGCGGCTCGCGACCGGCGACGCGTTAACATCGGCCTCCACCCGCAACCGGAGTGCCGCGCATGAAACCGTGGAAACTGTTGACGATCGTGCTGCTGGCCGGCGCCCTCGCCGCCTGCGTAACCGGGCAGCGTCGCGTGTCGGAACCCACCGCGAGCATCCAGCAGCTGAGCGTCGGGGCCGACGGCAACTGGTCGGTCGATCTGCGCCTGCAGAACTACAGCAGCATTCCGATGCGCTTCGAATCCATCCGCTTCGCAGTGTCGGTCGACGGCGTGTCCGCGGGCACGCTCGAAGACGCCACCACGCTGACGATCGGTCCCGAATCGGCCGACATCCTGAGCTTGCGCTTGGCGCCGTCTGCCGAAGGCCGGTTGCACGCTGCCGATGCGCTGGCCGCGGGGCGCTCGCTGAACTACCGGATCGACGGCAGCATCCGCGCCGCGCCCGATGACCGCAACAGCGCCAGGGATTACACCGTGCGCCGCGACAGCACCCTCAATCCCGTGCCGGGCCTGCCCGGCGTGATGCGCTGACGCCGCCACCTCCTTTCACCGATACGAACACGCAAGCGAGCTAGACAGACGTATGAGCACCTACCACGCCCCGTTGACCGACATCCGTTTCGCGCTGCACGACGTGCTGCAGGTCGAGTCCCTGTTCTCCACCCTCGGCTTCGACGATGCGAACCGCGAAACCGTCGACGCCGTGCTCGATGAGTGCGCGCGCATGTGCGAGACCGTGCTCGCGCCGCTGAACCGCATCGGCGACGAACAGGGCGTGCGGTTCGACAAGGCCACCGGCGCAGTCACCACACCCGACGGGTTCAAGGCCGCCTACGACCAGTTCGCCGAGGGCGGCTGGACCGGCATGAGCGCGCCGACCGAATTCGGCGGCATGAACATGCCGCATGCGATCGGCATCTGCCTCGAGGAAATGATCGATGCCGCCAACCTCGCGTGGAGCAACTTCCCGCTGCTCTCGCACGGCGCGGTCAACGCGCTGCGCCACCACGGCGAGGACTGGCAGAAGGAAGTCTTCCTCAAGCCGCTGATCACCGGCACCTGGACCGGCACCATGTGCCTGACCGAGCCGCAGTGCGGCACCGACCTCGGCCTGCTGAAGACGCGCGCCGAGCCGGTCGCCGACGGCAGCTACGCGATTACCGGCACCAAGATCTTCATCACCGCAGGCGAGCACGACCTCACCGACAACATCATCCACCTGGTGCTCGCGCGCCTGCCCGACGCCCCCGCAGGCAGCAAGGGCATCTCGCTGTTCATCGTGCCGAAGGTCCAAGTTGCACGCGACGGGAGCGTGGGCGAGCGCAACGCCGTGCGCTGCGGCGCGGTCGAACACAAGATGGGCATCCACGGCTCGGCGACCTGCGTGATGAATTTCGATGGCGCGCAGGGCTATCTCATCGGCCAGCCGCACAAGGGCCTGATGGCGATGTTTACGATGATGAACACCGCGCGCCTCGGCGTCGGTGTGCAGGGTCTGGGCCTCGCCACGCGCGCCTACGAGAACGCGCTGCGCTACGCGCGCGAGCGTCTGCAGTCGCGTGCGCTGTCGGGCCCGAAGCTGCCATCGAAGCCGGCTGATCCGATTCTCGTCCAACCCGACGTGCGCCGCATGCTGCTGACCTGCAAGTCGCTGACTGAAGGCGGCCGACTGCTGGCGTACCACGCCGGTTCGCTGGTCGACAGCGCCGAGCTCGCAACCGACGATGCCGCGCGCAAGGAGGCCGACGATCTGCTCGGCTTCCTGACGCCGATCGTCAAGGGCTGTCTGACCGAATGGGGCAACGAGTGCACCTACCACGCCCTGCAATGCTTCGGCGGCCACGGCTACATCGCCGAGCACGGCATCGAGCAGCTGGCGCGCGATGCCCGCATCACGACGCTCTATGAGGGCACGACCGGCATCCAGGCGCTGGACCTGATGGGCCGCAAGACCCTGCAGTTGCAGGGCGCGGGTCTGCGCGTGTTCCTCGGCATGATCGAGCGCTTCTGCGCCGAGCACGCGAACGACGCGGCGCTGGCCGAGTTCATCGAACCGTTGCGGGCGAAGGCCGGCGAGTGGCAGGCGCTGACGCGTGCGATCGCCGGGCGCGCTGCGGCCGATCCCGAGGAAATCGGCGCGGCCGCGTACGACTATCTGTTCTTCTCCGGCTACGTGGCGCTGGCCTACTGGTGGGCACGCAGCGTGGCGGTGGCCGATGCCTCGTCGCGCCCGGAGAGCTTCAAGGCCGGCAAGCGCGAGACCGCACGCTTCTACTTCACCCGCATCCTGCCGCGCACGCTGAGTCACGCCGCGGCGATCGCGAGTGGCCCGGCCTCGCTGCTGTCGATCGCCGACGAGGCCTTCGACAGCTGAAGTCCTGCGCACACGTCGCGACCGCCACCAGGCGTCGCGACGTGTGTGCGATCGATTGCACAAAGTGTCATCGATCGGGTATATGCTCGGACGCAATGGAGGCAGACAGCGCGATCACACGCCTGATCCCCACCGGCGCTGCAAACGCGCTGGATTCCGGAGTCTCCCCCGCACTTTCTGATCACGCCCCGCGTCGCGATGCAGTCCGCCTGCTCGCCCTCGACGCGCATGGTCGTGCGCTCAACTGGATCAGCTGGCAGGACGCGGCATGTCTGTACGCGCGCGGCGCGGTCGCCTGGACGCTCGGCGATCCCTGCATGACCGTGCACGGCGGCATGTGCCGCGCGACCGGCCAGCAGAGCCGCATGGATCTCCATCCGATCATCGCCGGCCGCAGCCACGTGCGCCCGAGTGCGATCGACCCGACGCCCGCGCTGACCAACACCGCCCTGTTCGCCCGCGACTACCAGTTGTGTCTGTACTGCGGCCGGCGTGCCGGCCGGCAGACGCTGACCCGCGATCACGTCGAACCGCTGTCGCGCGGCGGTCTCGACATCTGGGAGAACGTGGTCACCGCTTGCTTCCAATGCAATTCCCGCAAGGGCGCGCGCACGCCGCAGGAGGCGTCGATGCCGCTGCTGGCGGTACCGTTCCGGCCGAGCTGGATCGAGCATCTGATCCTCAGCAACCGCAACATCCTCGCCGACCAGATGGCGTTCCTCAGCACCCATCTGCCAAAACGCGATCGCGGCGGATGACCGCGCGCCACGTGTCGCGTGCGCTGCACAGCATGCGTGGCACTGGCTACACTTCATGGATAGCGCGCCTCGCGCCGCGTCGCCCGGTATTTCCTGCATGACCCTGACCATCGCCCTGAGCGGAATGGACACCGCCACCGAAACCGCGTTGCGCGCGGCCTTCGCCGGTGCCAATGCCCAGCTCGGCGAACCGTTCCTGCTGGTCGCCGAATCCGATGCCGAACACGTCATCGTCGACATGGACAGCATGTACGGCCCGATGAGCTGGCTGCGCCTGCACGCGGCGGGCAAACAGATCGTCGGCCTGACCTCGGCACCGCGCGTGCAGACCCATTTCCGGCTCGGGCGTCCGTTCGACGACAACGCGATGGCCGCACTGCTCCGCGAGATCGCGGCGATGCAGGACATCGTGCTGGGCGCACAGGCGTCTGCGACGCCCGTGCCGGCAGCGGCTGCGGCGCCCGCGCCCGATGCCCGCGAAGCAGACCCCGCGACCGGGACATTGCCGGCGGTCGCGCTCGTCGAGCCCGAGGTCACGATTCCCGAGCCAGGCGACGTCGTGGAAACGGCACCCGCCGCGGTGCCGGAAGTACCGGTCGCGCCCGAACACGTGGCATCTGCCGCCACGGAGCCGGAGCCCGAGCCCGAGCCGGTACCGGTACCCGAACCGGAACCCGAACGCGCCCTGCCCTTTGCGACGTGGATCGACGCAGGCGTGCTGCGCGGCCGCCGTCGCTATCGCCGGGAGACCGGTCCCACGCTGTGGCTCGATTTCGACGCGCAGCAGTACCACGGCCCCACGACGCTCAAACCGCTGAGCCAGTACTTCGACGGCCCGATCGAGCGCGATGCGATCGAGCCCGTCGACGACGCGACCTGGTCGCGCGAGGCGCAGGCATCAGGGGCGCCGCAGCCGCTGCTGCGTCTGGTCTGGCTGGGCGGCCTGCTGGCCGGCAGCGGCACGCTCGCGCCGGAACACGACCCGGATGCGCGCTACCAGCTGAACAAGTGGCCGCAGACCGAGCGCGAGTATCCGCGTCATTTCCGCATCGCGACCGCGATGATGAAAGGCCCGGCCACGCTCGACGAGATCATCAAGGCCAGCGGCCTGCCGGCGGACGAAGTAGTCCGGTTCGTGAATGCCAACCTCGCCACGGGCTATGCCGAACCGCTGGTCGAAGCGACCGAGGCGGTCGACGAACCCGCGCGCCCGGGCGGTTTCTTCTCCCGCCTGCGGCGTCGCTGAAGGCCCTGAACGCCGGGTTTCCATGACAGGCCGGTGACGCCAGGCGGGAGGCCGCGGCGTACAATTGGAGGATGATCGACTCCACGCGCTATCCGCGCCTCGCGCGCATCGACGCGCCGTCCGACCTCCGCCAGTTCGACGAAGCCGAACTGCCCGCGATCGCCGACGAACTGCGCGCCTATCTCATTGAATCCGTCGGCAAGAGCGGCGGCCATTTCGGCGCCGGCCTCGGCGTGATCGAACTGACGACGGTCCTGCATTACCTGTACGACACGCCGCACGACCGCGTCGTCTGGGACGTGGGTCACCAGACGTACCCGCACAAGATCCTGACCGGCCGCCGCGACCGCATCCACACGGTCAAGCAGAAGGGCGGCGTGGCGCCGTTCCCCAAGCGCGAGGAGTCGGAGTACGACACCTTCGGCGTCGGTCATTCGTCGACCTCGATCTCGGCCGCACTGGGCATGGCGATCGCCAACGCGCAGGCCGGCAACGACCGCCGCGTGGTCGCGGTGATCGGCGACGGCGCGATGACCGCCGGCATGGTCTACGAGGCGCTCAATCACGCCGGCGGCATGGAGCCCGAGCCCGACGTGCTGGTGGTGCTCAATGACAACCGCATGTCGATCAGCGAAGCCGTCGGCGGGCTGACCAAGATGCTCGGCCGGGCGACCGGCAACCGCACGCTCAACGCGCTGCGCGAAGGCGGCAAGAAGCTGCTCGGCGACAAGAACAACCCGACGGCGAAGTTCGTGCGTCGCTGGGAAGAACACTGGAAGGGCATGTTCGTGCCGTCCACGCTGTTCGAGGAAATGGGCTTCCACTACTCCGGCCCGATCGACGGCCACGACGTCAAGGCGCTGGTCGAGACGCTCAAGACGCTCAAGGGTCTCAAGGGTCCGCAGTTGCTGCACGTGATCACGACCAAGGGCAAGGGTTACGAGCTGGCCGAAGGCGACCAGATCGGCTACCACGCCGTCTCGCCCTTCGATCCCGACAAGGGTCTCGTCGCCAAGTCCGGCGTCAAGAAGCCGACCTACACCGACGTGTTCGGCGACTGGATCTGCGACATGGCCGCGGCCGATCCGTTGTTGCTCGGCATCACGCCGGCGATGCGGGAAGGCTCGGGCCTGGTGCGCTTCAGCAAGGAGTACCCGGCGCGCTACTTCGATACCGCCATCGCTGAACAGCATGCGGTCACGCTGGCGGCGGGCATGGCCTGCGAAGGCGCCAAACCGGTCGTCGCAATCTATTCGACCTTCCTGCAGCGCGCCTACGACCAGCTGGTCCACGACGTCGCGGTGCAGAAGCTCGACGTGCTGTTCGCGATCGACCGCGGCGGCGTCGTCGGTCCGGACGGCGCCACGCATGCCGGCAACCTCGATCTGAGTTTCCTGCGCTGCGTGCCGCACATGGTGATCATGGCGCCTGCCGACGAGAACGAATGCCGCGCGATGCTGACGACGGGCTTCCGCCACGAAGGCCCGGCCGCCGTAAGGTACCCGCGCGGCACCGGTCCCGGCGTCGCGATCGACACGCCGCTCGACACGCTTCCGATCGGCAAGGCCGATCTGCGACGCCGCGGTGCGCGCATCGCCCTGCTGGCGTTCGGCGCGATCGTGCCGGCCGCCGGACAGGTCGGCGAGGCGCTCGATCTAACCGTCGTCAACATGCGTTTCGTGCGTCCGCTCGACCGCACGTTGCTGCTCGAGCTGGCGAAGACCCACGAGGGCTTCGTGACCCTGGAGGACAACGTGGTCGCCGGCGGCGCCGGTTCGGGCGTGGCCGAACTGCTCAATGCCGAAGGCGTCACGATGCCGATCCTGCACCTCGGCCTGCCGGATGCGTTCCAGCATCACGCCAGTCGCGAGGATCTGCTCGCCGAAGCAGGGCTCGATCCCGCAGGCATCCGCGCCGCCGTGCTCGCACGTTGGCCGGATCTGGCAGCGCGTCCCGCCGCCGGTGTGCAGGCCGTGGCAGGCTGAGGTACCGAAGCGAAGCGCTGGACAGCTTCGAAGCTGTCCGGCGCACGCGGATCAGGGCGTAGCGGCGTCGATGCCCTCTGCATCGACGTCCTCGATCGCGTCCGCCTCGTCCGGCGCGAGCACCGCATCCACGCGGGGCCGCAATGCGGCGAGATAGCCCGCAGTCCCCAGCAGATCGTTGACCGACAGCGTTGCAAACGACACGGGATGCGCGTCGAGCGCCTGATCGGCCGCGGCCAGCCAGTGCGCCCGGACCCGCGCTTCGAGATCATCGAGACCGCGCTTGCGTGCGGTGTCGGTCTGTAGAAAGGACGACATGCAGGCCTGCAGCTGGCTGCCCTGTCCGGCCGTCGCCCGCAGTACGTGGAGATCGCCGACGGCCCATGCGTTCGCACGCGCGGCGACCTGCGGCAACCCCCGCTCGATGACGTCGAGTGTCTCGCGCAAGCAGGACACGTCCTCGGGCTTCAAGCCTTCCTTGCGGAACTCGGCGAGCGCCGCGCGCGGATCGTCGATCTTGACCTCGAGCGTCGTGGGCGTCAGCTTCATGCCGCGCGCCTTGAGGACATCGTCGAGCACCGGCGTGATGACGCCGCCCTCGCGCAGTCCGTTGGCATCGAGCGCGGCGCGATACAGCTCGTACACCGCGATCTGCGGCCGCTTGCGTTCGATTCCCCGATCGCGCCCGATGTAGCGCTGCTTGAGCGCCGACCAGCGCTGGTAGACATCCGCCGGCAACAGTTCGTCCAGCGTGGCACCGTCGGGATTTCTCGCTGCGCGCATCGCTGCCGGCAGCATCGTCAGGCCCCGGAAGATACCGATGTCCGAGCCCACTCGTACGCCCGGCGGTCCGAGCACCACGCCTGCCTCGGCAAGCACCTCACGGACCTCGTCCGAACGCCAGGTCATGGACTTGGGCAAGGGCGATTGGGTGCCGAGAATGTAGAGCGTGTGTTCGCCGCGCCGCACCCGCCACAGGCCAGGGCCGGGCTGCACACCGGTGACCACAACGGTCTCCATGTCGCGGACATCTGAGGGATCGGACTGTGCAACGGGTGTAGACAGGCGCGCCGCCGCGTCCTGCGCGTGCACGTTGGGGACCGCCGGGATCGATGCCATCGCGAACGCGAGGACCACACCACCGAACCGCTTGTCCATAAGCCTGATCCGTTCAAGAAAATGAAGACTGAGCATACGAAGCCGGCGTCGTGAATGCGCACGAAGTCAGACGCATCTCTGGCTTTCCATTCAGCATGTTCGCGAGTGCAGACGACTGGCGCGTTCGCAAAGCGCGCACGCCCTACCGACACCCGCATCGCTACCGTGGTGATGTCCCGTACCGGAAGACCGCCATGACGATCACCAGTGACCAACGCCGCATCCTGCGCGATATCGAGACGACGACGCCCATTACCGAATCCGAGACCGGCTGGGCCGTCAATGCGGGGTATGCCGTGCTCGCCGAAGACGGCGATATCGATCTCACGAGCGAAGGTCGCGCGCTGCTCGATGCGAGCTGACGTACACCAATGATCCGCCAAAAAAAGAACGGCCCGCGCTTGCGCACGGGCCGTTCGGATGTCGCATGTGTTGGTCGGGGTAGCCGGATTTGAACCGACGACCACTTGTCCCCCAGACAAGTGCGCTACCAGGCTGCGCTATACCCCGGAATCTGGAAATTATACCGTCTGGCGGACGTTTCGCCCATCCATGTGACGCGGTGCGCTCAGCGCTTCAGCAACTGCAGCACGTCCTCGAGTTCCATGCGCACCTGACGCACGATCTGGCTGCTCAGCGCGGACTCCTGCTTGGCGCCCTCGCCTTCCAGACGCAGACGCGCACCGCCGATCGTGTAGCCCTGTTCGTACAGCAGGCCGCGGATCTGGCGGACCATCAGCACGTCGTGTCGCTGGTAATAACGACGGTTGCCGCGACGCTTGACCGGACTCAGGCTCGGAAACTCCGTCTCCCAGTAACGCAGCACATGCGGCTTGACGTCGCACAACTCGCTGACCTCACCGATGGTGAAGTAGCGCTTCGCCGGAATCGGCGGCAGTTCGCGGTTGCTGCCCGGGTCAAGCATGTGCGGCGCCTACCGAGCCGGTATAGGCCTCGACGCGTTCCTTGAGCTTCTGGCCCGGACGGAAGGTCACGACCGTGCGCGCGGAGATCGGAATCTCCTCGCCGGTCTTGGGATTACGGCCCGGGCGCTCGTTCTTGCGGCGCAGGTCGAAATTGCCGAAGCCCGACAGCTTGACCTGACGGCCCTGCTGCAGCGCATCGCGCAGCACGTCGAAGAAGGCGTCGACGAATTCCTTCGCCTCGCGCTTGTTCAAGCCGACTTCCTCGTAGAGTTTCTCGGCCATGTCCGCCTTCGTCAGTGCCACGCAGCAATCCCCCTGTGAGGCCTCAGCCCCGGATCTTCGCGTCGTGTTCGCGCGCGAGCGCGGCCACCACGTCCGCAACGACAGCATCGACATCGCGATCGGTCAGAGTGCGTGAACTTTCCTGCAGAATCAAGCCCATGGCGAGACTCCTGAACCCCGTTTCGACCCCCTGCCCGGCATAACGGTCGAACAGGCGCACGTCGGCCAGCAGTGGCCCGGCGGATGCGCGCGCGGTGTTTTCCAGCGCCGCCCAGTCGACCGAGTCCGGCGCGACGATCGCCAGATCGCGACGCACGGACGGGAACTTCGACAGCCCGGTCACGCGCGGCAGCGGACGTGCCTGCAGCGCGGACGCGTCGAGTTCGAACGCCACCACCGGCACGTCGATGTCGAGTGCGCGCAGCAGGCGCGGGTGCAGCTCGCCGATCCAGCCCACGCGCGCGCCATCGCGCAGCACGTCGGCCGAGCGGCCGGGATGGCCGTGCGCCGTGGTCGAACGCGCGAAGGTGAGCGTCGCGCCCGCGACTGCGGCCAGCGCTTCGAGATCGCCCTTGAGGTCGAAGTAGTCGACCGGACGCGTCGCGTCGCCCCACTGTTCGGTGCCGGCATCGCCGGCGACCGCGGCAGCGACGCGCAAGGTCTCGACCGGTGCAGCACCGGCAGCGTTCGCCTGCGCGAACACCTTGCCGAGTTCGAACAGGCGCACGCGGTCCTGCTGGCGGGCGAGGTTGCGGCCGAGCGTGGACACCAGGCCCGGCAGCAACGCGGTGCGCATGACGCCGAGTTCGGCGCTCAGCGGATTGGCCAGCGGCACGCTGCCTGCATCCGCCTGCCAGGTCGCGAGCAGCGATGCATCGACGAACGCGAAGTTGACCGTTTCCAGGCAATCACGCGCGACCATCTGCCGACGCAGCTCGGCCTCGGCGACACGGGTTTCGCTGGGCGCAGCAATGCGCGTCGCGCCGCCGGGCAGCGTGGTCGGCACGCGGTCGTAGCCGTGAATGCGCACGACCTCTTCGATCAGATCTTCCTCGATCGCCAGATCGAAGCGACGCGTCGGCGCGGTGACCTGCCAGCCTTCGCTGTTCGCGACGACGGTGAGTCCCAGCGCGCGCAGGATGCGTTCGATCTCGGCATCGTCGACGGTCAGGCCGAGCACGCGCGTCAGGCGCGCGCGACGCAGCGCGATCGTGCGCGGCTGAGCGAGGTGCGCGTCGAGTTCGGCGGTGGTCACCGGACCGGCGCTGCCGCCGGCGACATCGAGAATCAGGCGCGTCGCATACTCGATCGCGGTTCGCGGCAGCTCGGGATCCACGCCACGCTCGAAGCGGTGCGCGGCATCGGTGTGCAGGCCCAGACGGCGGCTGCGGCCGATGATCGCGTCCGGCGCGAAGTGCGCGGATTCGAGGAACACGTTGCGGGTGCCGTCGGTCACGCGCGTATCGAAACCGCCCATGACACCGGCCAGCGCGACGACGCGGTCGGCGTCGGTGACCGCGAGGAACTGGTCATCCAGCGTCACGTCGCGACCGTCGAGCAGTTTGAGCGTTTCGCCCGTGTGCGCGCGGCGCACGCCGACCGGGCCTTTGAGCAGGTCGCGGTCGAAAGCGTGCATCGGCTGACCGAGTTCGAGCATCACGTACTGGGTGACGTCGACGAGGAAGCTGACCGGACGCACACCGCTGCGACGCAGGCGCTCGGCCATCCACGACGGCGTCGGACGCGTCGCGTCGATGCCTTCGATCACCCGGCCGAGATAGCGCGGCGCATCGGCGCCCGCGTCGAGCGCGACCTGCAGCGATGCATCCGAGGCAACCGGCACGGCCGGTGCATCGAGTGGCGTGACTTCACTGCCGCAGGCGGCGGCCACGTCGAACGCGATGCCGCGGATGCCGAAGCAGTCGGCGCGATTCGGCGTGAGCTTGAGCTCGATGCTCGCGTCGGGCAGTCCGAGATACTCGGCCAGCGGCGCGCCGATCGGCGCATCGTCGGGCAGTTCGAGCAGACCGGATGCATCGGCGTCGATGCCGAGCTCCTTGGCCGAGCACAACATGCCGTTGGAATCGACGCCGCGCAGCTGCGCAGCCTTGATCGTCAACGTGCCGACGGTCGTCCCGATCAGTGCCAGCGGCGCGACCAGGCCGGGACGCGCGTTCGGCGCACCGCAGACGATCTGCAGCATCTGACCACCGGCATCGACCTGGCAGACCTGCAGACGGTCGGCTTCGGGATGCTTCTCGGCCGAGACGATGCGCGCGACGACAACGCCATCGAGCGCCTCGCCCAGCGGCGTGATCTCTTCGACTTCCAGGCCGATCGCGGTCAGCGTCGCCGCCAGCTGATCACGGGTGGCATCGGTCTTGACGTGCTGGCGTAGCCAGTTCTCGGAAAATTTCATGGCGATCTCTTGGAATCGTCGTCCCGGCACTGCGGGACCTGTCGCGACGGATGACGCGGAGAAGATGCAGACGCGCTGCGGCTGGACTTACGCGAACTGGCGCAGGAAGCGCACGTCGTTGTCGAAGAACGCGCGCAGATCGTCGACGCCATAGCGCAGCATCGCGAAGCGCTCGACGCCGAGGCCGAAGGCGAAGCCGGTATAGCGCTCGGGATCGATGCCGACGGCTTTCAGCACGTTCGGATGGACCATGCCGCAGCCCAGCACTTCGAGCCAGCGCGTGCTGCCATCGGCCTGCTGCCAGGCGATGTCGACTTCGGCGCCGGGTTCGACGAACGGGAAGTAGCTCGGGCGGAAACGCATCTCGAAATCGCGTTCGAAGAACGCGCGCACGAATTCGCTCAGCGTGCCCTTGAGATCGGCGAACGTCGCGTGCTCATCGACCAACAGGCCTTCGACCTGGTGGAACATCGGCGAATGCGTCTGGTCGCTGTCGGAGCGGTAGACCTTGCCGGCCGCGATCATGCGCAGCGGCGGCGCGTGCTCGCCCATGTAGCGCACCTGCACGCCCGAGGTGTGCGTGCGCAGCAGACGGCCATCGCCGAAATAGAACGTGTCGTGCATCGCGCGCGCAGGATGGTGCGGCGGGAAGTTCAAGGCCTCGAAGTTGTGCCAGTCGTCCTCGATCTCTGGACCGTCGGCCAGCTCGTAGCCCAGACGCCCGAAGATGTCGGCGATGCGCTCGAGCGTACGGCTGATCGGATGCACGCCGCCGCGGGCGCCGTTGCGGCCCGGCAAGGTGACGTCGATGGTCTGCGACGACAGCTTCGCGTCGAGGGCGATATCGTCGAGCGCGATCTTGCGCGTCGACAGCGCGGTGCCGATCACGTCGCGCGCGCGATTGATCGCCTCGCCTGCCGCTTTCCGCTGGTCGCCCGGCAATGCGCCAAGCGCCTTGAGCTGCGACGTGATGCTGCCGCTCTTGCCGAGCAGTCCGACGCGCAGCGCTTCGAGCGCCTCGGGCGTCGCGGCCGCCTCGATATCGGCAAGCGCCTGGTTCGAAAGGGAGTCGATTTCGCTCATCGCACTGCTGGCCCGTCGCTGATGGGGGAATGTGGCGCCGCGAATATCCGGCGCCACAAACAACAATGGGGAAGGACTTGCGCCCTTCCCCACGTGACCGCCGGACGGATCCGGCGGCAATACCGCTTTACGGTGGAGACGACGGCCTCAGGCCGCCAGCGCGCCCTTCGCCTTCTCGGCGAGCGCGGCAAAGCCGGTGGCATCGTTGACCGCGAGGTCGGCCAGGATCTTGCGATCCAGGGTGATGCCGGCTTTCAGCAGACCGTTCATGAAGCGGCTGTAGCTGATGCCGTTCAGACGTGCGGCCGCGTTGATACGCGTGATCCACAGCGAACGGAAATCGCGCTTCTTGAGCTTGCGACCGATATACGCGTACTGGCCGGCCTTGATGACGGCCTGCTTGGCGACGCGGAAGACCTTGCGACGGGCGTTGTAATAGCCCTTCGCGCGGCCGAGAACCTTCTTGTGACGACGGCGTGCCTGGACGCCCCGCTTGACTCGAGCCATGGTTCAGTCCTCCTCAGAGATACGGCAGCATGCGGGCGACGCGAGCGCTGTCGCATGCCGGAATGATGTTCGTCTGACGAAGACCGCGCTTCCGCTTGGTCGTCTTCTTCGTGAGGATGTGGCTGCGGTTTGCGTGACCGGCCTTGAACTTGCCGGACGCCGTCTTCCGGAACCGCTTGGCGGCGCCCCGGTGCGTCTTGATCTTGGGCATTGCGAGAGTCCTTGTGGGATACGAGTACTGACTGGGCGGTGGCCGATGCCACGCTTTCCGTCCTGCCCATGCCGGTGTTAAGCCTTTGATCCCACGAGGGAATCCAGGCGGGTCCTGGATGAATCTGCCACCCCGGCGGACCGGGGAGCCGCGCATTATGCCGTGCGGGGATTCGGCTTGCAAATCATCGGCTTGGCGGAAGGCGCCGGTACTACCAGTTGCCCGGCTGTGATCGCGCCCTTGGCGTGATCCGGCAACGGGGACGCCGAATCCTCTCCCGCCCGATCTGGAACGGAAAGAGGCGCCTCGCGGCGCCTCCTCCACCTTCGGCGGACTTCCGGGGAAGCGGCCGAGGGAATCCGCACGAAGCGCGGATTACTTCTTCTTCGGCGCGATCATCATCACCATCTGCCGGCCTTCGAGGCGCGGACGCGATTCGATGACGATGTCCTCGCCCAGGTCGGCCTCGATGCGCGACGCCATCTCGCGGCCCAGCTCCTGGTGGCTCATCTCGCGGCCACGGAAGCGGATGTTGACCTTGATCTTGTCGCCGTCCTCAAGGAACCCGCGCATTTTGCGCAGCTTGATCTGGTAGTCGCCTTCGTCGGTGACCGGCCGGAACTTGAGTTCCTTGATTTCCTGCTGTTTGGTCTTCTTCTTGGCCTCATTCGCCTTCTTCTGGAGGTCGAACTTGAACTTGCCGAAGTCCATGATCTTGCAGACCGGCGGATCCGCGTTGGGCTGGATCTCGACGAGGTCGAGCCCCTCCTCCTCGGCAGCCTTGAGCGCATCGTCGCGCGACAGGACGCCGATCATCTCTCCGTCGGAACCAATCACGCGCACCCGCGGTACGCGGATGTCCTGATTGCGCCGATTCTGCTTGTTGTCAGGGGTGCTAATACTGCGATCTCCGAAATGGAACATACCGCCGGCTCGTCAACCAACGGGGCGACCGGCGCGTCCATGTTGGACCGGCGCCGGTGAAGGACTCATGCTGGAACGGGCGCCGCGCGAAGGCGGGCAACGAAGTCGTCGATCGGCATCGAGCCCAGATCTTCACCGGAACGCGTCCGAACGGCGATGGTACCGGTTTCCTTCTCGCGATCCCCGATCACGAGCAGATACGGTACCCGTTGCAGCGTGTGCTCGCGAATCTTATAGCCGATCTTTTCGTTCCGCAAATCGGCCTCGATGCGGACCCCTTGATTTGCAAGGGATTTCCGAACCGTCTCCACGAAATCCGCCTGGGCGTCGGTGATGTTCATCACAACCGCCTGCACAGGCGACAGCCAGGCCGGGAATGCGCCGGCGTGGTGCTCGATCAGGATGCCGATGAAACGCTCCATCGAGCCGACGATCGCCCGGTGCAGCATCACCGGCACCTGCTTCTGGCTGTGCTCGTCGACGTACTCGGCGCCGAGGCGGCCGGGCATCATGAAATCGACCTGCATCGTGCCAAGCTGCCAGGTGCGGCCGATCGCATCCTTGAGGTGGTACTCGATCTTCGGGCCGTAGAACGCGCCCTCGCCCGGCAGTTCTTCCCACGCCACGCCACAGGCCGACAGCGCATTGCGCAGCGCGGCTTCGGCCTTGTCCCAGGTGGCATCATCGCCGAGACGCGATTCGGGACGCAGCGCGATCTTGATCTGGATGTCGTCGAAGCCGAAGTGCGTATAGACCGCCAGCGCCTGCTGGTGGAACGCGGTGACTTCCGATTCGATCTGCGATTCGGTGCAGAACACGTGGCCGTCATCCTGGGTGAAACCGCGCACGCGCAGGATGCCATGCAGCGCGCCCGAGGGCTCGTTGCGATGGCAGCTGCCGAACTCGCCGTAGCGGATCGGCAGATCGCGGTAGCTGTGCAGGCCTTGGTTGAAGATCTGCACGTGGCCCGGGCAGTTCATCGGCTTGACGGCGTAGGTGCGCTTCTCCGACTCGGTGAAGAACATGTTGTCCTTGTAGTTGTCCCAGTGGCCGGACTTCTGCCACAGCGACACGTCGAGGATCTGCGGGCAGCGCACTTCGCCATAGCCGCTGTCGCGGTAGACGCCGCGCATGTGCTGCTCGACGACCTGCCACAGCGCCCAGCCCTTCGGATGCCAGAACACCAGGCCCGGCGCCTCTTCCTGCAGATGGAAGAGTTCCTGCTGCTTGCCGATGCGGCGGTGGTCGCGCTTCTCGGCTTCCTCGATGCGCTGGATATAGGCCTTGAGCTGCTTGGCATCCGCCCACGCGGTGCCGTAGATGCGCTGCAGCTGCTCGTTCTTGGAATCGCCGCGCCAGTACGCACCGGAGATGCGCGTGAGCTTGAACGCCTTGAGGAACCGCGTGTTCGGCACGTGCGGGCCGCGGCACATGTCGACGTATTCCTGGTGGTGGTACAGGCCCATTTCGGTGATGTCGGCGGACATGTCCTCGATCAGGCGCAGCTTGTAGTCCTCGCCGCGGGCCTTGAAGGTTTCGATGACTTCGGCGCGCGGCGTCATCTTCTTGAAGACGTCGTACTCGGTGTCGATCAGCTCGGCCATGCGCGTCTCGATCGCCGTCATGTCTTCGGGGGTGAACGGCCGCTCGCTGTAGATGTCGTAGTAGAAGCCGTCGTCGATCACCGGGCCGATGACCATCTTCGCGTCCGGGTACAGCTGCTTGACCGCGTGGCCGACGAGATGCGCGCAGGAGTGGCGGATGATCTCCACGCCCTCCGCGTCCTTCGGCGTCAGGATCTGCAGCGTCGCGTCGTGATCGATGACGTCGGACGCGTCGACCTGGCGACCATCGACCTTGCCGGCGACGGTGGCCTTGGCCAGGCCCGGGCCGATCGACTGGGCGACCTCGAGGACGGAAACGGGCTGTTCGAATTCGCGGCGGCTGCCGTCGGGGAGCGTGATCGTGATCATGGGAACCGGGATCTGAAGGTGTCGGGAGCGGGCCGGTGGCGGTCCGCGAGCCGCGTGGCGGCCACAAAAAAAGCGCCGGAGGGCGCCTTGTGCAGGAGGCCTCGGGGCAGTCAGCGCTGGGCGGTGGTAGTGCGCATGTCGCACGCTCGGCCGGCGTTGCCGCGGGCCACCTGTATGCGGGAGAACGGACGTCGATGGTAACGCAGAATGCGGCCGTGGCGCGCTTCGGGCGGGATCGCCGCGGCCTGGCGCCTGCCCGGCGGCGCGCACGGCCTCGGGGTGCGTGGAGCCGGCACGCGAGCCGCCGCAGCCCCGCCTGAAGATCCTGCTCCGGACGCCGGCTTCGCCCCGCGTGGCATCATCGGGGCGGTTTTTTCCGTACCTGCGCGATGACGATCAAGGGCAAGCCGACCTCGCTGGACATCGCGCACCTCGCCGGCGTGTCGCAGCCGACCGTGTCGCGTGCGCTGCGGGGGCATCCGTCGGTGAACCGCGAAACCCGTGAGCGCATCATCGGGATCGCGCGGGAGCTGAACTACAAGGTCGACAAGAACGCGTCCAACCTGCGGCGGCAGCAGTCGGGCACGCTGGCGCTGCTGCTGTTCGAGGATCCGACCAGCGACCAGTCGCACATCAACCCGTTCTTCCTGCCGATGCTCGGCTCCATCACCCGCGCCTGCGCGCGGCACGGGCAGGACCTGCTGATCTCGTTCCAGCAGCTCTCGGACGACTGGCACGCCGATTACGGCGACAGCCACAAGGCCGACGGGCTGATCCTGCTCGGCTACGGCGACTATCTCGCTTACCAGGGCAAGCTGCGCACGTTGGTCGAACAGGGCACGCAGTTCGTGCGCTGGGGCGCGGTGCTGCCGGGACAGCCGGGCATCTCGATCGGTTGCGACAACGCCGGCGGCGGTGCGCAGGTCGGCGCGCATCTCGCCGACCTGGGGCATCGCCGCATCGCGTTTCTCGGCGATGCGTCCAGTCGCTATCCGGAATTCCTGGATCGCTGGCTGGGGTGCGAGTCGGCGCTGCAGACGCGCGGCCTGCCGATGGAGCGTGCGCTGCAGGTCGATGCCGAAAGCGCGGAGGATTCGGGCTACGCGGCGGCGCGCGAGCTGCTGCGGCGCGGGCTGCCGTTCGACGCGGTGTTCGCGGCGAGCGACCTGATCGCGATCGGCGCGATGCGCGCATTCGCCGAGCATGGACTTCGGATGCCCGACGACGTCGCCATCGCCGGCTTCGACGACATCCCCGCCGCGCGCATGACCACGCCGGCGCTGACGACCGTGGTGCAGGACACGCTGACCGCGGGCGAGCTGCTGGTCGACACCCTGATGAAACTGGTCATCGGCGAGCCGGCGGAGAGTCTGCGGATGCCGACGTCGCTGGTCGTGCGGGAGTCGACGGCGCGGCGTTGATCGCCTGCCGGGTCGGGCGCCCGGTCAGTCGGTGGCGGCGTCGGGCCCGCCCAGGCGCCGGTCCATCGTCTTGTGCAGGCGAGCGCGCAGCGCATCCGGCATCGCGACTTCGTCGCGCACCAGCACGCTTACGCCGTGCGCCGGCACGTTCAGCGACACGCCGCGCTCGGCCGTCACGCTCCCGGCGTCCATCGCATCGCGCCACACGCCGTCGGCGATCTGCGCCGCTTCCAGCCGCGCCTGCCACGGCACGTCACCCTTGTTGAGCAGCACGAGCGCGGTCTGGTGGGCATCGCCATCGCCAAGCACGCGATAGAACGCGGCGTGGTCGCCCTCGAGATCGAGCACCAGCTGCAGCCCGCGCTGCAGCGCCGGCGTGTCGCGGCGCAGATTCGCGATGCGGGTCAGCGCGGCGTGGATCGGGCTCTGCGCGCCGGCATCGACGCGATCCTGTCCGTAGTACGCGCGGTTGCCGGCGTGCTCGGCGCGGCCGCGCATGAAGCCGGTTTCCGAGCCGTAGTAGACGACCGGAATGCCGCGCGCGGTGAACAGCCAGTTGTGCGCGTCGATGAAGCCGGTGTCGGTGGCCGCCATGCGCGGCATATCGTGGTTGTCGTAGAAGGTCGCCAGATCGTAGGGATTGGCATACGGCCCGCGTTCGAGATGCAGCGCCGGCGCGAGGCGCTCGAAGCCGGCGTCGCCGGCGAAGACCGCGTCCATCGCCTGCTTCATCGGGAAGTCGAGCACGCTGATGCCGCCGTTCGAGGCCCAGGTGTGCTCGGCGATCTTGTCGGCGTTGTAGTCGAAGGCCTCGCCGAACATGAAGAAGTCCGGATGCTCGCCGCGGATGCGGTCGGCGAAGCGCTTCCAGAACGCGTGCGGCATCCAGGCGATGGTGTCGATGCGGAACGCGTCGGCGCCCTGCCCGATCCACTGCTCGTAGGCGCCGGCCAGATATTCGAACACCGCCGGATTGGCGGCATCGAAGTCCGACAGCTGGGCGAGGTTGCCGTCGAAGATCGAACCGTCCTTGGCATCGACCACGCCGGTCGCGTTGTAGAACGCGTGCAGCGGATTGCCCTTGGGGTCGAGCTGTTGCGGCGGCAGGTTCTGGTGATCGGCGATCAGGCGGCCTTGCGCATCGAAGATCTGGCCGAAGCCGGGCTGCTGCGTCGGCATCGTCCACGCAGGCGATCCATGATTGCCGACGATGTCGAGCACGGTCTTGAGCCCCGCCGCGCGCATGCCGTCGGTAAAGCCGCGGAAATCGAGACCGGCGCTCGGCAGATGCTCGTCGACGCGATAGAAATTCGTGCCCCAGTAGCCGTGGTAACCGGTCTTGCCGCGATCGGTCAGCGAGCTCCCGCAGGCGACCGGATCGCCACCGGTGAAGGCCTCGTCCGGGTTGTCGACGATCGGCGTAATCCACACCGCGCCGAAGCCCATGTCGCGGATGTAGCCGGCGTTGTCGAGCACGCCGCGGAAGTCGCCGCCGAGATAGCCGATGTTGCCGTCGATGCCGTCCGGGCAACGCACCGGGATGTCGAAGGTGCGATGCGCACCGCCCTGCTCGCGCTGGTCGTTCGACGTGTCGCCGTTGACGAAGCGGTCGGTGACGACGAAGTAGACCGCATGCGCGGCGAAGGGCTCGCGCGTGCCGTAGAGCGCGTCGCCGGCCGGGGTGTCGCTGGCGCGGACGTCTCCGGCATGGCTGCAGGCGCTCAACAGCGCGGCGATGGCGACGGTCGACGCTCGGGTCATGCGGTCACTCCTCGGTTTCGATGTCATCGCACCGCCTGCTCCGGCAGTGGCCGTGAGACGCGCAGCGCGCACAGCCCGGCGATCGCCAGACTCGCGCCGCCGAGCATCAGCACGCGCATCGGCGCGCCGCCGAACACGTGGCCAAGCAGGAAGCCCAGCGTGCTCACCGCGACCAGCTGCGGGATGACGATGAAGAAATTGAAGATGCCCATGTACACGCCCATCTTGTGCGCGGGCAGGCTGTCGGACAGCAGCGCGTACGGCAGCGACAGGATCGAGGCCCAGGCGAAGCCGACGCCGGCCATCGACAGCAGCAGCCATTGCGGATCGCGGATGAAGGCGATCGACACGAGACCCGCGCCGCCCAGCCACAGGTTCACCAGATGGGTCATGCGCAGGCCGAGGCGGCGCGCCATCCACGGAATCGCGACGGCCGCAATCGCGGCGAAGCCGTTGTAGGCGGCGAACAGCACGCCGACCCAGTTCGCGCCCTCGTTGTAGGCGGCCGATTGCGGATCGGTGGTGCCGTAGTGGGTCTGCGCGACCGCGGCGGTGGTGTAGATCCACATCGCGAACAGGCCGAACCACGAGAAGAACTGCACGACCGCGAGCTGGCGCATCGTGGTCGGCATCGCATGCAGGTCGCCGGCGATCGCGGCGATCATGCCGCCGCCCAGCGCCACGGCCAGCAGCCGCAACAGGCCGTAGCCCAGCGGCAGCGCAGCGAGCACGTAGAGCATGCGGTCCCAGCCCATCGCCCAGACCAGCGCCACGCCGGCGATACCGGCCAGTAGCCACGGCACTCCGCCGATCGCGGCCGGCACCGGCACGTCACCGCCTGCCACCGTGCCGGGCGGATGCGCGTCGTCGAACGCGGCCAGCGCTTCGGGCGGATACTCGCGCGTGCGCAGCACCGTCCACGCCACCGCGCCGATCAACACCGCGCCACCGAAGTAGAACGCGTAGCGCACGGTGTCGGGTACTTCGCCCGGCCCCGCGGTATTGGCGACGCCGAATTTCGCCAGCACGAACGGGAGCGCACTGGCGACCACGGAACCGACGCCGATGAAGAAGCTCTGCATCGCGTAACCGGTCGGACGCTGCCTCGGCGCGAGCTGGTCGCCGACGAAGGCGCGGAACGGTTCCATCGACACGTTGAGCGACGCATCGAGGATCCACAGCGTGCCGGCCGCGATCCACAGTTCGGGCGAGTTCGGCATCACCAGCAGGGCGGCGGTCGAGAACACCGCGCCCCACAGGAAGTACGGACGGCGACGGCCGAGACGTGTCCAGGTGCGGTCGGAGAAGTAGCCGATCACCGGCTGCACCAGCAGCCCCGTCAGCGGGGCCGCGATCCACAGGCCGGGCACCTGTTCCATGTCCGCGCCGAGCGTCTGGAAGATGCGGCTGACATTGGCGTTCTGCAGGGCGAATCCGAACTGGATGCCCAGAAAGCCGAAACACATGTTCCAGATCTGCCAGAACGACAGCTGCGGTTTCGCGTTGCGCATGTGCTGCGACTCCCCTCCCAAGGACCGCTGCATCGCACCAACGCCGGTGCGTGCATGGCTGCATGGTAACGAGCACGTCGCGACGCGCCGCGAGTTGCATACGTATTCATCGCATGCAGGCGCCTCGCGTGCTTTCACCGGCGCCGTGCGATGCACTACTTTCGCTGCGCGCCCGGCCGGCGCGAGACGAGAGCGGCGATGAGCGAGAGTCCCTGGTGGCGCGGTGCGGTGATCTACCAGATCTATCCGCGCAGCTTCATGGACAGTGATGGCGATGGCGTGGGCGACCTGCCCGGCATCATCGCGCGGCTGGATCACGTGGCCTCGCTCGGCGTCGATGCGATCTGGGTGTCGCCGTTCTTCCGCTCGCCGATGGACGACTTCGGTTACGACATCGCCGACCAGTGCGACGTCGATCCGATGTTCGGCACCCTGGCCGATTTCGACGCGCTGCTGGCCAAGGCGCACGCGCTGGGCCTGAAGGTCATGATCGACCAGGTCTTCAGCCACACCTCGAACGCGCACGACTGGTTCCGAGAAAGCCGCGAATCGCGCGACAACCCCAAGGCCGACTGGTACGTCTGGGCCGACGCGAATCCCGACGGCACGCCGCCGAACAACTGGCTGTCGATCTTTGGCGGCCCGGCATGGAAGTGGGAGCCGCGGCGCCGCCAGTACTACCTGCACAATTTCCTGTCGAGCCAGCCGGACCTCAACTTCCACAATCCCGAAGTGCAGCAGGCGACGCTCGACTACGTGCGCTTCTGGCTCGATCGCGGCGTCGACGGCTTCCGCCTCGATTCGATCAACTTCTGTTTCCACGACGCGCAGCTGCGCGACAACCCGCCCAAGCCCGAGGCGCTGCGCATCGGTCGCGGCTTCTCGCCCGACAATCCCTACGCGTTCCAGTACCACTGGTACAACAACACGCAGCCGGAGAACATCGGCTTCATCGAGCGCCTGCGCGTGCTGATGGACGGCTACACCGATGTCGCTGCGCTGGGCGAGATCTCGTCGGAGGATTCACTGGCGACGACGGCCGAATACACCAGCCCCGGCCGCCTGCACATGGGCTATAGCTTCGAGCTGCTGGTCGACGATTTCAGTGCCGGCTATATCCGCGACACCGTGCAGCGCCTCGAAGCCGCGATGGACGGCTGGCCGTGCTGGGCGATCTCCAACCACGACGTGGTCCGCGCGGTCACGCGCTGGGGCGGCGGCACCGCGGGCGCGGCGTTCGCGATCCAGATGATCGCGCTGGTGTGCACGTTGCGCGGCTCGGTATGCCTCTACCAGGGCGAGGAACTCGGTCTGGCGGAAGCGGACGTGCCCTATGAGGCGCTGCGCGACCCCTACGGCATCACCTTCTGGCCGAACTTCAAGGGCCGCGACGGTTGCCGCACGCCGATGCCGTGGACCGGCGAAGCGGACGCCGGTTTCTCGACCGGCACGCCGTGGCTCCCGATTCCCGACGCGCATCGCACGCAGAACGTGGCCGCGCAGGACGCCGACGCCGATTCGGTGCTGGCGCATGCGCGCCGCTTCCTGCAGTGGCGGCGCACGCAGCCCGCGCTGCGTACCGGCAGCATCACGTTCCTCGACGCGCCGGAACCGGTGCTGGCCTTCGTACGCGAGCAGGACACGGCGCGCGTGCTCGTCGTGTTCAATCTGTCTGCATCGCCTGTCGAATGGCGTACGACACAGGCCGCGCATCCGCTGGACGGGCATGGTCTGCCGATGGGCGAACTGCACGACGGCACGCTGCAGCTGCCTGCGCACGGCATCTGCGTCGCAACGCTGGACGCTGCCAGCTGAGCGACATCAACCGTCGCGCGCCGCGCTGTCCGGCCACGTGCGCAGGATCGACGGCGACACGCCCACCCGCCTGCACGCGCGCGTCCCCGCACCATCGGGCAACGCGATGTGGAACAGCGGCGCCAGGCCGCGCAGGGCACGTGCGCAGGCGCGATGCCGCGCACGCTGCAGCGTGGTGATGCCCAGCATCCGCTCCGCCCACGGCGGCAATAGCGCCGCCCCCGCACCGAGAAACAGACCGCGCGAGATCGCCGCACCCGGCACCGGCAGACGGATGCGCGACAGCACCTGCAGCACTTCGCGCGCGCGATCGTCGTAACGCAGCTGCGGGCGCACCGCGTCGAAGTACGCCGCCATCGCCGCGCGGCTCGCCGGAATCTCGATCGCGCCCAACGCAGCCGCCACGCGATGACCCTCGGCGTAGTAGCGGTCCTGCGCCCACGCCGGCATGTCGACGCCGGCGTACATGCGGAATCCCTGCAGGAATGCGTAGGCCTCGCTGGCATGCACCCACGACAGCAGCGCGGGATCGTCAGCCGAGTACGGCACGCCGTCGGCGGTGGTCCCACGCACGTGCATGTGGATCGCGCGCACCCGCGCGATCAGCCGCTGGGCCTGCTCGGTGCCTGCGAACGAGGTGCCGGCGACGAAGCCGGTCGTGCGACGCAGCCGGCCGACGAGATCATCGCGGAAATCCGAATGGTCCCAGACGCCCGCGAGTACCTGCGGATGCAGCGCCTGCAGCATCAGCGCGCACAGGCCGCCGGCGAGCATGCCCGGGAAATCCGCATGCACGCGCCAGGTCGCGCTGTTCGGCCCGAACAGGCCGGGGTCGCCGGCCGGCGCGTCGTAATCGATGCCGCTCTGTCCGCGCGGAAACACGCCCAGCACCCAGCGGCGCAATGCGGCGGCGAGTGGTGCGGTCAGGGGCGAAGACATGCCGCGATGCTAGCCGACGCGCTGCGACGGACCGGTCTTCGGCGATGCGCGATCGCTGCAATCGCGCGGCAGCGGCGCACGACGCAAACGGTTTCCATGGACACCGACACGACACGCGACGCAGGCCCGCGCCACCCGCGATGACAGTGCGGCGCGCGCGAGGCAATGAATACGTATGCAGCGCGCGTCCGGCCGGCAAACGCGCGACTACCATGGCTGCGAACCGATCCACGCCCTGCCCCACGGCGGTCGTCGACGGCACAAACGAAGACACACTGCTGTCCGCTGGACACCCTTGGGAGGGGAGATGTCGAAGCTCGATCGCAACCTGCTCAGTGCCGCGCTGTCGTCGGCACTGCTGATGCTCGCCGCTGGCGCGCACGCACAGACCACCACGAATTCCTCGAACACCGCCGCCGCGGACGAGGCCACCGAACTCGATGCGGTCAAGGTCACCGGCATCCGCCGCGGTATCGAGAGCGCGATCTCGATCAAGCGCGATGCGACCTCGATCGTCGAAGCGGTATCGGCCGAAGACATCGGCAAGCTGCCGGACGTCAGCATCGCCGAATCGATCGCGCGCCTGCCCGGCCTGTCGGCGCAGCGCGTCGCCGGCCGCGCGCAGGTGATCAGCGTGCGCGGCCTGTCGCCCGACTTCGCGACCACGCTGCTCAACGGCCGCGAGATGGTCAGCACCGGCGACAACCGCAGTGTGGAGTTCGACCAGTACCCGTCGGAACTCGTCAGCGGCGTCACCGTGTACAAGACGCCCGACGCCGGCCTGTTCGGGCAGGGCCTGTCGGGCACGCTGGACATGCAGACGGTGCGGCCGCTGAACTTCAACGAGTCGGTCATCACCCTCAACGGTCGCTACCAGCGCAACTCGCTGGGCGAAGCGGCGAAGACCGACCCCTATGGCAACCGCATCAGCGGCAGCTGGATCGGCCAGTCCGCGGACCGTCGCTTCGGCTTCTCGATCGGCTACTCGCACAGCGACACGCCGATCCAGGAGAACCAGGTCGGTCTGTACGAACCGTGGAAGACCGATGCGCGACCCGGCCTGGCCCCCGGCACTTGGGCCACCGACGGCATGAAGGCCCTGCGCCGCACCGGCTACACCAAGCGCGACGGCGTGATGGCGACGCTGCAGTTCCGGCCGTCGAACGCGTGGACCAGCACGCTGGACATGTTCCATTCGCGCGCCGAGCAGGAAGACACCGCGAACCAGTTCGAGGTCAACACGCAGTTCAACGGCTCGTTCCCGTGCAACCCGGCATGCGTCTACAGCAACGTGCGCACCAGCGAGAACGGCAGCTTCGCAGGCGGCACGCTGAGCGGCGTGTATCCGCTGGTGCGCGGCATGTACAACCATCGCGAAGACCGCATCTCGGCCGTGGGCTGGAGCAACGAGTTCAACTTCGAACGCGCACGCCTGTTCACCGACGTCAGCTGGTCGAAGGCCAAGCGCTCGGAGATCAGCCTGGAGAACAACGCGCAGCGTCTGCCGAATCCGTCCTTCGACACGATCGAACTCGACATCCGCCGCGACGACTTCACCCAGCTCGCGCCGGGCCTCGACTACTCGAATCCCGAGCAGCTGTTCCTGACCAACACGATCTACGGCTCGGGTTACGGCAAGACTCCGCAGGTCGAGGACGAACTCAAGGCCGCGCGCATCGGCCTGACCGTGCCGGCGCCGGAGTCGATCGCCTGGCTGGCCGATTTCGACTTCGGCCTCAATCACACCGACCGCGAGAAATCCAAGCGCCAGCCCGAGGGCAATATCCTCCTCGGGCCGCAGGGCGATACCGCGATCGCCAGCGATCTGCAGTACGGGCTGGTCGACCTGGGCTTCGCCGGTGTCGGCTATATCCCGGCCTGGAACGTGCCCGCTGCGGTTGCGCGCTACATGGTGTTCGAGCCGACCGAAGACCTGAACTACCTGATTCCCAAGGCGTGGACGGTCAGCGAGAAGATCACCAGCGCCTTCGCCCGCGCCAACCTCAGCACCGACTGGGGCGCGACCACGGTCACCGGCAACGTCGGTGTGCAGATCCAGCGCGTCGACCAGTCGTCGGCGTCGCGCTACTTCGATTCGACGCAGCCGGCCGGCAGCAACGTGCGCCCCTTCGAAGCGGGCAAGACCTACACCGACGTGCTGCCGAGCATGAACCTCGCGTTCCAGCTGCCGAACGAGCACACGCTGCGCGTGGGTCTGGCGGAACAGGTGGCGCGTCCGCGCGTCGACCAGCTGCGCTCCTCGCTGGAGTTCGGTGTCGACACCGCGACCGGCCGGCCCGGCGGCAGCGGCGGCAATCCGCTGCTCGATCCGTGGCGCGCCTATGCGTTCGACGTGTCCTGGGAGAAGTACTTCGGCAACCGTGCCTACGTGGCCGCGGCGTTCTTCTACAAGGACCTGCGCACCTACATCTACACCCAGACGCGCGACGACTACGACTTCTCCGCGTTCGTCGCCAGCTACGTGCCGCCGCCGAACTCGCCGCCGGTGCAGACCATCGGCAATTTCACCGCGCCGCAGAACGGCGAAGGCGGCACGTTGCGCGGCCTGGAGCTGACGGCCTCGCTGCCGTTCGATCTGTGGACCGAATCGCTGCGCGGTTTCGGCATCGTCGCCAGCGCGAGCTTCAACGACAGCAGCATCCAGATCTTCGATCCCGAAAGCGCCAACAGCGTCGGCAGCGGACCGATCGACCTGCCGGGTCTGTCCAAGCGCGTCTACAACCTGACGGCGTATTACGAACGCGACGGGTTCGAGGCACGCGTGAGCCAGCGCCGGCGTTCGGATTTCATCGGCGAGATCGGCAACTTCGACGGTGCGCGGACGCTGCGCTACGTGGTCGGCGAGAACATCACCGATGCGCAGATCAGCTACAGCTTCGGCGAGGGCTCGTCGTTCGACGGCCTGACCCTGCTGCTGCAGGCCAACAACCTGACCAACGAGGCCTACCGCACCTACGCCGGCACGCGCGACCGGCCGCTCGAGAATCTCGAATGGGGTCGCACGTATCTGGTGGGTGTGAACTACAAGTTCTGAGTGCGCGACACCGGGATTGAAGAAGGGGCGGCCCGAAAGCCGCCCCTATTTCGTTCAACGACCGCCGGGTCGTACGCAGCCCGCGTTGGCGAGCATCGCCTGCAGACGCGCCTGCACCGCGGCGCGTTCGCCGTCGTCGCGAGCCCGCACGAGGATCTTCGCCGACAGTGCGTCGAACTGCTTCCAGAACGCGTCCGGCTCGCGCAGCTTCTCGCGCCAGACCGGGATCATGCCGGCCAGGGCATCGAGTGCGCTCTCGAGTTCGATGCGCAGTCCCATCAGTCCGCTCCGCCGGCGGGTCGACGCGGCCAGTGCAGCACGACCTCGTGCACCGCATCGTCGGTGTGTAGCGCGATCTGCAGATCGGCCTGCGCCTGACCGTCGAGCGTGAGCTTCGGCGACGCATCCGTGCGCGTGACTTCGATGCGATACACCGCCGCGCCGTGGCGCAACTGCATCCGGTAGCCGGGCCAGTCGTCGGGAACGCACGGCTCGATCCGCAACGTGTCACCGCGACGCTGCAGACCCAGCAGCGATTCACTGAGCAGCCGATACATCCAGCCCGCCGAACCGGTGTACCAGGTCCAGCCGCCACGCCCGACATGCGGCGCGACGCCGTAGACATCGGCCGCCATGACGTAAGGCTCGACCTTGTAGACCGCCGTGCCGGCGGCGTCTTCGGCGTGGTGCACCGGATTGATCATGCGCGCCAGTTCCCAGGCGCGCTCGCGATCGTCGAGCGCGGCGAACGCCATCGCCGTCCACACCGCTGCGTGCGTGTACTGGCCGCCGTTCTCGCGCACACCGGGCACGTAGCCGCGGATGTAGCCCGGATCGTGCGCGGTCTTGTCGAACGGCGGATCGAGCAGCTGGATCAGGCCGGCCTCGCGCTTGACCAGATGCGTGTCGAGCGCGGTCATCGCCTGACGCGCGCGTGCCGGTTCGGCAGCGCCCGACAGCACGGACCAACTCTGCGAGATCGAGTCGATCCGGCACTCGTCGCTGGACTGCGAGCCGATCGGCGTGCCGTCGTCGAACCAGGCGCGCCGGTACCAGCCGCCGTCCCAGGCTTCGGCTTCGAGATTGGCCCGCAGGCGCTCCCCCGCCGCGACGCACGTCGCCGCGAACGTGGCATCGCCGCGCCCCGTCGCCACCGGAATGAAGCGCTGCAGCACGTCGTAGAGGAAGAAGCCCAGCCACACGCTTTCGCCGCGGCCGCCCTCGCCCACCCGGTTCATGCCGTCGTTCCAGTCGCCAGTGCCGATCAGCGGCAGGCCGCGTTCGCCGACCAGCGCCATGCCGCGCTCCAGCGCGAGCACGCAGTGGTCGTAGAACGACTGCACGCGACCCGACGTCACCGGCAGATCGTAGTACGACTCCTCGTCGGCATTGACCAGGCGGCCCTCGATGAAACCGACGCGCTCGTCGAGCACGCTGGCGTCGCCGGTGACTTCCAGATAGCGGCAGGCCGCGAGCGGCAGCCACAGGTAGTCGTCGGAGCAGCGCGTGCGCACGCCGCGATCGGCCGGCGGATGCCACCAGTGCAGCACGTCGCCCTGCGGGAACTGGTGCTCGGCGCTGAGCAGCAGATGCGCGCGGGTCAGCGCCGGCATCGCATACACGGTCGCCATCGTGTCCTGCAACTGGTCGCGGAACCCGAACGCGCCGCCGGACTGGTAGTAACCGCTGCGCGCGACGTAGCGGCAGGCCAGCGTCTGGTACAGCAGCCAGCCGTTGACCAGCAAATCGGTCGCCGGCTCGGGGGTTTCCACCCGCACCGCGCCGAGCGTCTGCAGCCAGTGCAGACGCACGCCGTCGAGCGCATCGTGCGCCGGCATCGAGCCGCGCAGCGAAGCCGCCAGTTGCAGCGCGGCGTGCATGTCGTCGCCGATGCCGAGCCGGAACACGGTTTCGGTCGCCTGCTCGGGCGCGAGATCCACCAGCACCTGGATCGCGGTGCACGGGTCCAGCCCCGCGCCGAGACGGCCCGACAGGCGCTCGCGACGCAGCGCATCGGGATCACGCAGGCTGCCGTTGCGGCCGAGGAATTCGCCGCGGTCGGCGGTGAACGTGCGGCGGTCGCCATCGACATCGAAGAACGCGACCCGTCCGCCGAACTCGGTGTTGTAGGGATTGCGGGCGGTCAGCATGCCGGTCGCGGCATCCTGCTCGGTGACCACGTGCATCTGCGATTTCACCCGGATATCGCCGAGCACCCACTCCACGTAGCCGGTTGCCGACAGCCGGCGCGCACGTCCGGACAGGTTGCGCAGCTTCAGCACCGAGAACTTCACCGCATCGCGCAGGCCGACGTAGATCCACAGCTCGCTGGCGATGCCGTCCTCGACATGCTCGTAGACGCTGTAGCCGAAACCGTGGCGCGTGCGATACGCACCGCGGCCGCGCATCGGCAGCGGCATCGGCGACCACACATGACCGCTCTCCTCGTCGCGCAGGTAGAACGCCTCGCCGCCGGTGTCGGATACCGGATCGTTGTGCCACGGCGTCAGGCGGAACTCGTGCGCGTTCTCGAACCAGGTGTAGCCCGGCCCGCTCTCGCTGACCACGCTGCCGAGCTTGGCGTTCGCCATGACGTTCGACCACGGCGCGGGCGTGGTCGCGTCGTCGTCGAGCACGATCACGTACTCGCGGCCGTCGGCGGCGAATGCGCCGAGGCCGTTGTCGAACAGCACCGCGTCGGCAACCGCTTCGAACGGCCACGGGTCCTCGTCGTGCGCGTCGGCGTCGCGGGACGGCGGCAGGCCATGGAACCCGGCAACCGGCGCGACGGGACCGCCCTCGCCCTCGTCCACGGGCGGCGTGCTCGCGACCAGCAACGGCGTACTGCGCGCTGGCGTCACGTGACGCGCGACCTGCGCGGCCAGCGTGCCGTACTGGTCGCCCACGATCACCCGCGCCACCGACTGGATCAGGATGCGGTCTTCCTGCGAGATCTGCTGCGCCGGCCGCACGAAAATGCCGCCGGGACGGTCGAGCACATTGCCCTCGGGGCCCGCCGAGACGAGGCCGAGAATCTGTTCCTGCAGTTCCTGCCGGTAGCCGACCTGGTCCTCGTTCCAGATCACCAGATCGACCTGCAGGCCCTTGAGGCGCCAGTACGCGTGCGCCTGCACCATCTGCCGCACAAGCTCGATGTTTTCCGCGGCGGCGATCTGCACCAGCACGATCGGCAGATCGCCCGAGATCGAATGGCCCCACAGCCCCGATTGTCCGCGACGGTTCTGCAGCAGCACGGCGCTGTCGGCGCGCAGGAAGGCATGCGAGAACGTCAGCAGCCCGGCGATGCGCTCGTACAGCTGCGCGTCGCCCTGGGTGGCATTGATCTGGCGGCGCACGACCTGGCTGTGGGTCCAGGCCAGATCGAACACACGATCGGCGAGACGCCGGTCGCGATACTTGTCGAGCAGCGACGCGCATGCATCACGATCGCCGCCGGCGCCGGTGACGAGATCGAGAACCGCGGTCTGCTCCGGCGCCAGGGTGATCCGCACGCGGATCGCGACCACCGGGTCGAGCACCGAGCCCGCGGTATCGGACAGCGGCCCGTTCCGGCGCATCGCCAGCGGATCGCGTGGCGTGCGGCCGCGGCCGACGAAGCGCGCGCGGTCGGTCTCGTAGGAAATCGCCTCGATGTCCGCATTGTGCGCGGCGACGAGATGGAACATCCACGGCGGGATTTCGTCGTGCGCACGCGGGCGCCGCGTGCACAGCAGCGCCTGCTTGTCGCGCACGATCTCGGTCTGCACGAACAGGTTGCTGAAGGCCGGGTGCAGCTCGTCGGCGATGGCCGGCGCCAGCACCACTTCGGCATAGGTCGTGATCTCGATCGTGCGCGGGCGGCGCGAGCGGTTGCTCAGGCGCAGACGCCGCAGCTCGATGTCGTCCTCGGCCGAGATCGCGATTTCCAGATGCGTCTCGATGCCGCGCCGGCGACCGCGGAACTCGGCCTTGGCGTCGGAGAAGATCGCCTCGTAATGCTCGACCGGCACGCAGGTCGGCTGGTGCGCGGCCGACCACACGTCGCCGTTCTCGACATCCTGCAGATAGCAGAAGCTGCCCCAGTGATCGCGCGTGCCGTCCTCGCGCCAGCGGACCACGGCCATGTCGTGCTGGCGCAGATAGCCGCCGCCGGCACTGGTGAGCAGCGCATGCATGCGCCCGTTCGACAGCATCTGCACGGCAGGCCGCGTGGTGTCGGGCGTGCGGAATACGCGCAACTGGGTCTCATCGCCGGCGCTGCTGGTGCGCACGCCGACCGATTCGACCTCGTGCGGCCGGAACACGCCGGTACGCGGCACACGTTCCTGCAGCAGCAGCAACGTGGCCTGGAACTCGGCGTCGGCGACGAAGCGCTTCTGCATCGGCTGCTCGCGCAGCAGGTGATCGAGCGCGAGGAACCCCATGCCCTGGTGATGCGCCATGAACGAGCGCACCACCGCATGGGTCTGTCCGCGCGGCAGGCGCGAGGGCGTGAAATCGATCGCCTCGAACAGGCCGAAACGCCCGGAGAAACCGGCCGCATCGAGCCGCTGCAGGTTCTGCGTCGCCGCTTCCGGCGCGACCATCAGCGCCATCATCGTCGCGTAGGGCGCGATCACCAGATCCTCGCCGAGTCCACGCTTGAGCCCGAGCCCCGGCACGCCGAACGCGCGGTACTGGTAGTTCATGCGCGTGTCGACGGTGTTGTAGCCGGATTCCGAAATGCCCCACGGCACATCGTGCTGACGGCCGTAGGCGATCTGCGCCTGCACCGCGTGACGCGCGGTCTGGTCGAGCAGCGTGTCCGGATAGCTGGGCATCACCAGCTGCGGCATCAGGTACTCGAACATCGAGCCGCTCCACGACAGCAGTGTCGCGTCGCCGTCGACCTCGGTCAGCAGGCGGCCGAGTGCGAACCAGGTGTCCTGCGGCAGCTGGCCCTGCGCGACCGCGACGAAGCTGCACAGACGGGCTTCGGAGGCGAGCAGATCGTAGTGGCCCTGATCGAGGCGGCGGTTGTCGACGTCGTAACCGATCGACAGCAGATGCCGCGCACGGTCGTAGAGGAACCCGTACTCCATCAGCGAGAACTGGCCTGCGACGTGCGCCAGACGTTCAAGCTCGTGGACCTGCGCGCAGGCCCGGGCGCGCACGTCCGCTGCGATGCCGGGCGCGCACAGCGCCCGCAGGGACGGCACGCCGTCCTCCGCGGTCAGGCTGCCGGATGGCGCGGTCGGTGCCGGCAGACAGGCTGCCAGCGCCTGCCGCGCATGCTCGCAGGCCTCGATCAGGCGCGCCGACCAGTGCGCCGGTGCATCCTCAAGCGGATCGTAAGTGTCGACCGGTGGCGACAGCGCAGCCAGCGGCAATGCGAGCGCCGCCAGGGCGTCTACCGTCGCCAGCGCATCGCGCACGGTGTCCGGCGGCGTGGCCAGCGCGACCGCGAGCCGCGACTCGAAGGCATCGATCGCGACCTGCCAGGCGCGATCCGGATGGTCCTGCACGTCGTGCAGTCCACGCAGCACGCCCAGCGTGTGCGCCAGACCCGCAAAGGTCTGCGGCGCGAGCACCGGTGCGTCGATCAGGCCGAGCAGGCCCTGCCGCAGGGTCAGCAGATGCCCGGCGAGATTGCCGCTGTCGACGGTGGAGATGTAGCGCGGCGGCAACGGTGCCAGCGTCTCGGTGTCGTACCAGTTGTAGAAGTGCCCGCGGTGGCGCTCCATGCGATCGAGCGTGGCGAACACGCGCTGCGTGCACTGGACCACGGCGGCAGTCTGCAGATAACCGAAATCCCAGGCACCCAGATTCGCCAGCAGCGACAGGCCGATGTTGGTCGGCGACGTGCGGCGTGCGACCACCAGCGACGGATGCTCCTGGATGTTGTCCGGCGGCAGCCAGTGATCTTCTTCGCGGATGTTGACCTCGAAGAATGCCCAGGTGCGCCGCGCCAGGCGGCCGAGGAAATCCAGCTGCAGCGTCGACAGTTGCGCGCTGCGCTGCGGCGGCGCGCGACCCAGCCACGCCATCAGCAGCGGCGAGACGGCCCACAGCGCCAGCAGCGGACCGGCGACCCACAGCGCTGCGGGATTCGTGCGCAGGACCAGCAGCGCGATCAGCAGCGAGAGCACCGGTGCGCCCCACATGCCGCGCAGTTCCGCGGCCATGCCGCTGCCGAGCGAACGCTCGACCTCGCTCGACGGATTCCACTGCAGCAGATGTCGGCGCGTCACCAGCGTGCGCCACAGGGTCAGCGCGATCGCCGACAGGCTGAACATCGCCTCGTACGGCAGACACGCGAAGTTGACCGCCGCGCGCACGAGGCCGCGACCGGTCGCATCGCCGACCTGCAGCAGATGCGTGTCCAGGCGCATGTCCGCCGGCTTCGACAGCAGATCGCGCAGGGCCGGAATCAGCACCGGCGCGAAGAACACCGTCAGCAGCCAGAACGTCCATGCCAGCGGCGCGGCGAGCGTGGCCCAGCCGAAGACCAGAAGTACAAGGGCCGCGGCGGGCACCAGACTGCGCCGCAGGTTGTCGAGCAGCTTGCCGCGCGACAGCCACGACAGGGGATTGCGCACGGTGCCGTCGCGCGCGGTCGGCACCCAGGGCATCACCCACGGCAGCAGCTGCCAGTCGCCGCGGATCCAGCGATGACGACGCTTGACGTCGGCGGCGTAGCGCGCTGGATAGTCCTCGTACAGACGCACGTCGCTGACCAGACCGGCGCGCGCATGACAGCCTTCGAGCAGGTCGTGGCTGAGGATGCGGTTGTCGGGGAAGCGTCCGTGCAGCGCGCGCTCGAACGCGTCGACGTCGTAGATGCCCTTGCCGACGAAGGAGCCTTCGCCGAACAGATCCTGGTACACGTCCGAGACGGTGCGGGTGTACGGATCGATGCCCGGCTCGCTGCCGTACATGCGCGCATAGCGGCTGATGCGGCGGCCACTGAAACTGCTGCCGACGCTCGGCTGCAGGATGCCGTAGCCGCGGGTCACGCGATTGCGCCTGGGATCGAACACCGCGCGATTGAGCGGATGCGCCAGCGTGCCGACGAAGGCCCGTGCGGCATCGCGCGGCAGTCGCGTGTCGGTGTCGAGGGTGATCACGTAGCGCACGTTGGCCAGCACGTCCGTGCGGCCGACGATCTGCTGGAATGCACCCGTGCCGGCGCCGCGCAGGAAGCCGTTCAACGCGGCCAGCTTGCCGCGCTTGCGCTCCTCGCCGATCCAGCGCCCCTCGCCCGCATTCCAGCTGCGCGGTCGATGGAACAGGAAGAACCGGTCGCCGCCGGGCGCGGGACTGTCGGCCAGATAGCGCTGGTTGAGGCCGGCGATCAGCGCCGACGCATGCGCCAGCACCGCCGCATCGCCGGGCAATGTCTGCTGATCGGCATCGAGATCGTCGCTCAGCAGCGCGAAGTGCAGATGCGGATCGCGATTGGCGAGGAATCGCACCTCCAGCCCTTCGACCAGCGCATCGACCGTGGCGATGTCGCCGAACATGCACGGCACGACGACCAGCGTGCGCTCGGTCGCCGGCAGGCCGAGCGAGAAATCCAGTCGCGGCAGCGGCTTCGGCGCCACGATGACCGTGGCCAGCCAGTTGGTCAGGGCGATCCCGAGTTCGCTGAACACCAGCAGGCCCAGCAGGACCAGCACCCACGTCGGCGCCCAGGGCACCAGATGCGCACCCGACTGCCCGACGAGGCCGGTCGTCGCCAGGGCAACGACGACCGCGATCATCGTCAGATAGACGGGCAACGGCACCGTGCGCGGTGCCACGTGCGCCTTGCGGTGGCCGTGCGCGGATGCGAGCGTTTCGACCGTGCGGTCGATGCCGTCGTCGACGAGGTAGTAGCCGACGTGCGCTTCGATGCTGTCGACCGGATGCGCCTGCGCCAGTTGCACCGTGGTCTGCGCGACCTGCACTTCGCTGGCGCCGGAGCGCCTGGCGAGCGTCTCGACCGCATGGCGGTAATGATCGCGGGTGGCGAAATCCATCAGGCCGTAGGTCGCGCCCGGGTCTTCGCGCAACGCCGCATCGACCAGGCTCATGGTCTCGACATATTCGCGCCAGTCCATGTTCGCGAGGAAGCGCAGGCTGCCGATGCTGTTGCCGATCGACACCTGGTCGGCGGCCTGCTGCTGGCTTTCGGCATGGACCAGCGCCTCGATGCGCAGGCCGCTGTCGGTCAGCCACTGCTCGATCCACGTCAGCGGCATCGTCAGCAGTGCGCCGCGACCATGCAGGCCACGCGTCAGTTCGGCGACGAACGCACCGGTGGCCGGCGGCTGGCTGCGCGCCATGTCGGCGACGACGAGCACGACGTCCTTCGGCGATTCGGCAGCCGTGGCATTCAGACGCTCCGCCCATCGGCGCGCGCGACGATGGTCGCGCCCGTCGCGGATCACGCCCGCCGCCATGCGCCGCAGGTTCTCCAGCACCGCGAGGCGCAGCATGATCGGAATCGCCCACAGCTCGCCGAGCGTCAGTGGCGTCACCGACTGGTAGGCCGCGACGAAGCGGCTCAGCGTGACGGCGTCCACCTGGCCGTCGCCGTGCGCGACCGCTTCCATCGCGAGGTCATAGACGCGCGGCAGACCCGCCGATGCGCCTTTCGACAACGCCGGCAGCTCGCGGCTGTAGCCCTTGGGCAGATGGCGCCGCGCCAGACGCACCTGCTCTTCGATCAGGTGATAGTTGTCGAGCAGCCACTCGCCGGCCGGGGTGATCCGGATGTCGTCGCGCACCATCAGCGACAGGAACGTGCGCGCGTCTTCGAGCAGCGCGGCGTTGTCGCTGAGTCGTGCGAGCAGGCGGTCCGGCACGCGGCCGGTATGGATGCGATGCGTCAGCGCGAGCGCCTTGCCGTGCAGTTCCATCTGCTCGGCGCTGAAGAGCTGGGCGCGGATCGGCGCTTCGGATGCGAGGTCAGCAGACGTGACCGGGTGCGACAACAGTCCGAACCGACGGCGCAGACGCGCCCAGCGGCGGGACATCCTCGAAACAGGGTGCATGGAGGATCCTGTCAAGCCGGCGGCCTGCTTGCCGCTAGGCTGCGCCTCGACCGCCCGCGGCGGCGTGATGAAGACAGGTGCATGGAAGGCCGACGATCAGGCGCTGCGGCGCGAATGGAAGGACCTCGGGCGATGGGTCCGCCGGATCGCCAGACACGCGAATGCGACCGAAGCATCGGTCTTCTGGATTCGAAACGGATCCGGCGTGACGGGGCGCTCGGCCAACACTGCGTCACATCGGCGCGGAGACGATCTCCATCCACGCCGGAACTTCGTTCCACCTCACCCGTTGCATCCAGGGTTCAAGGTGGTGGGCGGTACAGGGTTCGAACCTGTGACCCCTACCATGTCAAGGTAGTGCTCTACCGCTGAGCTAACCGCCCGAAGGGTGCGAATCATACACCGGATTCGCGCATTGTCGAATACCCGCGCGCAAATTTTTATCGGACCAGGCTGGCGTCCTTGATCTGGCGGATCTGGTCGCGGATGCGGCCGGCGGCCTCGAACTCCAGATCGCGCGCGTGCTGGTACATCTGCTGCTCCAGCGTCTTCAGGCGCGCGGCCAGCTTCTCCGGCGACAGCGCGCTGTAATCCTCGGCCGGCTCGGCGACCTTGCGGCTCTTGCCACGCCCCTTCTTCTCCGTCTCGGGCTCGGCGCGGGCGCCTTCCATGATGTCGTCGATCGCACGCGCCACCGACGTCGGCGTGATGCCGTGCTCGGCGTTGTACTCGACCTGCTTGGCCCGGCGACGGTCGGTCTCGTCGAGCGCCATCTGCATCGAGTTGGTGACGCGGTCGGCGTAGAGGATCGCCTTGCCGCGCAGGTTGCGCGCCGCGCGGCCGATGGTCTGGATCAGCGAGCCACCCGAACGCAGGAAGCCTTCCTTGTCCGCATCGAGAATCGCAACCAGCGACACCTCGGGCATGTCCAGACCTTCGCGCAGCAGGTTGATGCCCACCAGCACGTCGAACTTGCCCAGACGCAGGTCACGGATGATCTCCACGCGCTCGACGGTGTCGATGTCCGAGTGCAGGTAACGCACCTTGATGTCGTGCTCGCCGAGATATTCGGTGAGGTTCTCGGCCATGCGCTTGGTCAGCACGGTGATCAGCACGCGGTCGCCCATCTCGACCCGCTCGCGGATCTCGCCGAGCACATCGTCGACCTGGCTGGCGACCGGGCGGATCTCGACCTGCGGATCGATCAGGCCGGTCGGTCGCACCACCAGTTCGGTGATCTGCCCTTCCGATTTATCCAGCTCGTACTTGCCGGGCGTCGCCGACACGAAGATCGCGCGCGGCGCGCGCCCTTCCCACTCTTCGAACTTCAGCGGCCGGTTGTCCATCGCCGACGGCAGGCGGAAGCCGAAGTTCACCAGCGTTTCCTTACGCGAGCGGTCGCCCTTGTACATCGCGCCGATCTGCGGAACGGTCACGTGCGACTCGTCGATCACCAGCAACGCATCAGGCGGCAGGTAATCGAACAGGCACGGCGGCGCTTCGCCGGGCATGCGCCCGGTCAGGTGCCGCGAATAGTTCTCCACGCCGTTGCAGTAGCCGACCTCGGCCATCATTTCCAGATCGAACTGGGTGCGCTGCTGCAGCCGCTGCGCCTCGACCAGCTTGTTCTCGGCATAGAACTGCTCCAGACGTGGCGGCAGTTCGGCCTTGATCGCCTCCACCGCTTCGAGCGTCGTGCGGCGCGTGGTGACGTAATGCGACTTCGGGTAGATCGTGTAGCGAGGAAGCGTGCGCTTGGTCTCGCCGGTCAGCGGGTCGAACTGGGTGATGCGCTCGATCTCGCCATCGAACAGCTCGATGCGCAGGGCGTCCATCTCGGACTCCGCCGGATGGATGTCGATGATCTCGCCGCGCACCCTGTAGGTACCGCGCCGCAGCTCGGTATCGTTGCGGCTGTACTGCATCTCGGTCAGGCGCCGGATGAGCTCGCGCTGGTCGATGCGCTCGCCGCGCACCATGTGCAGCACCATCCGGAAATACTCGTTCGGATCGCCGAGGCCGTAGATCGCCGACACCGAGCACACCACGATCGCATCGCGTCGCTCGAGCAAGGCCTTCGTCGCCGACAGCCGCATCTGCTCGATGTGCTCGTTCACCGAACTGTCCTTCTCGATGTACGTGTCCGACGACGGCACGTAGGCCTCGGGCTGGTAGTAGTCGTAGTAGCTGACGAAGTACTCGACCGCGTTGTGCGGAAAGAACGACTTGAACTCGCCGTAGAGCTGCGCCGCCAGCGTCTTGTTCGGCGCCATCACCAGCGTCGGCTTCTGCACCTGCTGGATCACGTTCGCGATCGTGTAAGTCTTGCCGGACCCCGTGACACCGAGCAGCGTCTGGTGCGCCAGCCCGGCCTCGAACCCCTCGACCAGCTTTTCGATCGCCTGCGGCTGATCACCCGCCGGCTGGTAGGGCGAGACGAGCTGGAACGCGGCGGGATGGATGACTTCGTTCATGGCGAGGGACGATCCGGGGAAGCACGGGACATGGGGACGAAAGTGGATGGCGACAACGTAGGCCCGATGCCACCAGCCAGTTGCGGTCAGGGCCCGGACATCCTCGCGATGCCATCGCTCACCGTAGCAGTGGGCGGTTTCCGACCGCCAAGCGGGACACCGGCCGGCTGCATCGCCGCAGGAACAGGCGGACTCTGAACGACCTGCAGGATCGCAGGTACCCGGTGCAGGACCTGAGACGGGCACAGCGAACGGACATGATGGGACGCTCGCAGCCGCACGCCGACGGCCCCGCCCAGCGACAGGACAAGGATGTCCGCATGCGGCAGCAACATGGACTCACCCTCATCGAGCTGATGACCACGCTCGTCATCCTCGCGCTGCTCGGCACGTTCGGACTCTCGGCATTTGCCGAGACACTGGCCCGGCAGCGGGTCCAGACCACTCTGCACCTGATCAGCGCGGACCTCGCAATGGCGCGCGGCACGGCGATCATGCGCCGGAACCAGGTCGTCGCCTGCCCCGGCGATGCCCTGCTCGGCTGCCGCTCGGACGCCGACTGGAGCCATGGCTGGATCGTCTTCACCGATCCCGACGGCAACCGTCAGCCCGACACGGACGACGACCTCATCCGGGTCGCCAACGCGCCATCCGGCGCGCCGCAGAGCATCCGCCTCGCATCGACCAGAGCCTTCGTCCGCTATCAGCGCGACGGGCGCAGCGCAGGCACCAACATGACCGTCAACGTCTGCCGCGGTGACGCGCTGGGCGGGCAGGTGGTGGTCAACAATCTCGGGCGCGTGCGGAGCGCGCGGCCTGCGCGCCAGCAACCGTGCCCGATCAGATGATGCAGAGCCCGATCTGCTGCGGACACGCTGGTCGAAACACCCACATGAGAGCCGCAACAAAAAAGGCCCGCATTTCTGCGGACCTTCTGATGTTTGGCGCCCGAAGTTGGACTCGAACCAACGACCCCCTGATTAACAGTCAAGTGCTCTAACCGGCTGAGCTATTCGGGCGGGGAGCCGTATTCTAAACGGTTCGCGACGATGGTCAAGCGCTCGTGTTCGGTCACTCGATGCCGCTAGACATGAAGATGTCTCGCCGAGTCTTTACCAGCAATCTGCCGCGGTACCAGTGGGCGCGGGAGATCCTTCGATAGATTTGGTGCCCGCATGGTTGAGCACCAGCGTCTTGCAACGAGTGTCTTTAGTCTGAGCACCCGTGGGCACCGCTTTCAACGTGAACGAAGTCGAATCTGTGACCAACCCGATCTCATACCTAGCCACACCTTGCCTTGGAGATTTCTCATCTAAAGAACTCAATGTGAAGTCCTGATATGAGCCATTGATCGTCCTGAAGCGTTCGGCCCTCTGCGCAATATCGAGAAGGTCCGCCTTCGCCTGCCCACGATGACCCTTGCGAATCGCATCTTGGTAAGCCGGCATCGCAATTGCGGCCAGAATCGCAATCACCGCCACGACGATCATCAATTCGATGAGCGTGAATCCGCTGGCCGGAGGGGGTGTCACCCGTCCAATGGGTTGTGGCGAGGAATGGGTATTCTTCATCGGATCTGCCGCCAGGATTGACGTCCGCAAGGACGGGGAAGGACGAACGCGCCCGGATACACGACGACTTGGCACTGCTCGAATGTGGGGCAGTCGACGCCTGGCGTGCAGGATCCCGGCGTCGGCGTTGTGATCGGAACGACCGGATTGATCGCGGCCACCGAGTTGCTCGTGACCGGAGCGCCGCCCTGGTTGATGCGGATTGCACCGCAATCGGCACCCGTGCACGCCGGTGTCTGCGACGGCAGGACTTGCACATTCGAGAGCGCACCCGAGCCCGACAGGAGGTCAAGCGCATACACGAAGTTGTCACCACCGGGATTACAACTGTCTTCCGACGGCGTGAACGTCGTGAAGAAGACGCGCCCGCTCTGGATGCGCGGCGTCGCGATGAACCGCTCGCCGACCGCGGAGTAGCTGGCCGGCTGGCCGGCCTGCGCCGTGTTGACCTGCAGGTCGAGATACCAGCCGCGTTTTGCGCCCGTACCGTTATAGATCACACGGGTCCGGCTGATGCTGCGCGTCGTATTCCCCCCCGAATCGGTCGTTCCGGTGATGGTCTGCACCTGGAGATCGCTGCGTCCGTTCGCAACCCGCGTTCCGTTGTCGAACACGGCGTAGAGCGACTGCACAGTCGGATTCGCAGGCACGTTGTTGTCGCCGGACGGACCACCGAACAGATAACGGCCCGTGCCGAAGTAGACCATCACGCCCGTGCCCGGCCCCGCAGTGATGCGCATGCCGCCGGTGATCGGCTGGCGCTCGCCGCTCGGCAACTCGGCTGTGAACAGCGGACGCCCGCTGTTCGAGACGTTCCACGCAGATGCGTCACCACTGCTGAGGTCGAACTTCCAGAGGTTGCCCTGCAGATCGCCGCCATAGATCGTATCGACCTTGCCGTTGCCCGACCTGTCGATCGCGGTCACCTGGCCCAGACCGTTGTAAGGCGAAGTCCCGAGCGCGTTGCACGTCCCCAGGTTGAGCAGGTCGCGCAAGCCGCACACCAATCCGCTCAGCAGGCCGCCTTGGCGTGCCGGCTGCCCGTCGTCGGCGGTGAGCTTGGCGATGACGGCGCCGGTCATAGCGTTGAGCACGTACAGCGAGGGATCACTGCGACGCCCACCATATCCGTTGCCGAAGATCACGCCCCACTGCCCGTTTTCCAGGGGCACGATCAGTGGCTTGCCATAGATGTGGCCGAGGTCGCCATCGACACTGTCGTTCCGCTCCCACAGGACGTTCGCGTCCGAAAAGCGTGTCGCAGACGTGGGATCGGTGGAGAACGACGAGATATCCAGCGCGAAGATCGAGCGCGCACCGCCGCCGGTCGACCCCACGAGTACGGTTTTCCACGCCGAACCCGCTGCACCGCTGCCGCTCTTGACGTCACCGATGCTGATCTGCCCATCGACAAAATAACGGTGTTCGTAACGCGCATCCTGCACGGGAATCTGCCCGAGATTGCCCAGTACGGCGTTCGGGATGAAGGCGAAAGCCTCGCGCCCTGCATTCGCACCCGCACAGGTCTGGGTCGGGTCGAGCGCGCACGGCGTCGTCGCAGCATTGAACGCATGCAGCATGCCGTCATTCGCGCCGACATAGGCAACCGCCGGGCGAGTCCGCTTTATGTCCAGATACCCGGTGCCATCCGTATTGCTTGCATAGCCGGCAAACATCGCGTCCGAGGTCTGACGGAAGACGTTTCCATAACCGAGATCGGAGCGCGGGGCTGCAACCACCGGCTCTGAGTTGACGATGCTCCCGATCACAGAGCTGCGGGCACGCAGCGTAGCGCCTGTACCACGCCCCAGTTCACGACTCTGATCACCACGCAGGTAGGCAACGAAATCGTCTGCCGTGTAAGCGCCGCTGCCGTAGTCGCCATTGGAAAGACGCGCAGCGGTGATGCCCAGCTTGCCAAGCTGGTCGGCATTCGTGGTGCCCAGGTTCGCTGCCTGGAATTCCGCCTTCGTCACACCAGTACTTGCCGTACTGGTGCCGTCACGCACGTTGGTGATCGTGCGCACATTGCGCGAAGCAGCTGCCGGCAATTGTGCGCGTGCGTTCCACAGCGAGCTGCCAAGCGTCCCGTCCGCACGCAACGCGATTGCAGTCAGATTGCCGGTCCAATCCTTGCCATTGCGGTCGCGCTGGAAAGTCGGCTGCAGCGTGAAAGACTCCGCACCGATGCGCGCGCCGACAATCGTGCGGCTACCCGCGTCGAGTCCTCGGCTCGCGATGTCGTCGAACGCCTTGGCCAACTGGTTGCGCAGATTCAGCGGGTTGGTGACCAGGAAGTAATTGTCCGGATTGCCCGCACCCGGTGTGCCGGGTGCGCTGGTGTCCCAGTTGGCCGGATCGGGCGCGCCGTACTTTGCGGCATACCAGAGCGGATCGCGCAGCTGGATTGCGCTCGCGCCGGAAGAAGAGGGTGTGAACGTGCGTTCGGAACGAAGCGGCAGCTGCTGGTTACAGGCACCAGTCGACACGCCCCGGCAACCGCCAGGAGCGACACCGGGCGGCGTGTTGAGGTCGTACGGCCGGAACGAGCCGGCCGTCGAGTCCGAGTCACGCACCACCAGATAGATGCCATCCTGCGTCGTGCCGGAGAGCACGTACCCCATGTTCTGGTCCGCGCTGCCTGCGGCGTACTCGGATGTCAGATTGACCGATATCGTGTTGTTGGCGTTCGCGGCGACCTCGTACCGGACGATCGCGTCCATGTCGTGGTCATTGCCCTGCTCGACGTCCTCGTAGTTGATACGGAATACGGCATAGGGCCGCCCGCCGTTCACCGTGGTGTTGACCGGGGTACCGGGGAAGTTCTCGATCGTCTCGACGTAGAAATCCACGATCGTGTTGGTCGGCTTACGCGCGCCACCACCAAACGTGCCGCTCGCGGTTTTTGCGAAAGGCAGCAGCGTGACCGTCCGACCGCCGACCGGGAACTCGATGCGTGGCAGCGGAGACGCCAGCGCGATCGAGTAAGTACTCAAGCGCACGTCCGGATCGGCTGCTGCGTTGAGCGAGTTGTTGCGACCGAAGCGCGCGACGCTGGCGGAGTAGTAAGTGCCGCCCTTGCTCGGCTCTTCCGGCGAAAGGCCGCGGATGTTCCCCATGCTCGACACCGACTTTGCGGTCGGCGCGCCGTCAACTACAGCGGTTCCTACCTGCCCGATGAAGACATCGCGCTGACCGCCGTACTCCGCGTTCCAGATCGTCTGCCCCTCGGCTGATGCACTGAAACCGGGCACCGCGGCATCTGCCGGGAAGGTGCCGAATGCGCTGCCCGGCATCTGGCCGTCGTAGCTCGGGTTGATGTCGCTGATGACGGTCTGGTACGGACGTGAGCACGCCGGATACCCGAGCCCGCGCGACTGGGACGTCGAGTAAGGATCGCGCCACTGGGGTTCGGGCAAGCCCAGGAACTCGTCCTCGGCATTGCCGTTCGTATTGCCGCGCGCGGTGAATCGCGCGGTGCCTTCATTTGCGCCGGCGAAGTAACGCATGCTTTCGAACAGCATTTCACCGATCGGATTACCCCACATACGGCATTCGCCGTTTGCCAGATCGCGATCGCCTTGCGAGGGACAGTTCTGCCCGATGTTGGTTCCGATCCATGACCGGTTGGCCCAGTTCCAGTTCGAATCACCACCCGAATTGTCCTGGACACTGCTGTCGTATCCACCGCCGATCATGCGCAACCGATCGATGCTTCGCGCAATGCCGGGCTGCCCGTTCACAGACCGGAAGCGACCAGAGCGAGGATCGACCTCATCAGCAAAGCTGGAAATGTTCCGGCGTAAAAGACCGCCTTCAAGATTGTTTCGTTGCGAGCCGGTGATCAGCCCGAAGTACATCTTGTTCGACTCGCCGTAGTCATGCAGGATGCCCGTCGGCTTGACACTGCCATCGGGATACACCTTGCAGCTCGTATCCTGAAGCTGGGGGCGGTCGGGCGGACACGCCAGAACACGAACGTAGTAGTCGTCGCGGGTGGCCCCGCCGACGGATTGCGCCAGGTTGTAGACCGTTCTCGTGACATCCTGAAGGCGCATATTGCTGACATTGCTGGTGCTGATCGTGCGCCACGCGCCACAGACGATCAGCAGCGTGCAGTCGCGCACCTGCAACTGGTAGCCCTCGCTACCGTTCGCTTCCTCGTGCCGGAACTTGAACGTGTATTCCGTATTCGAGGACAGAATGATGTTCGGGCTGATCTGCGTGCCCGCACATGCAGCGCCGAACCCGCGGCCGTTGTAACAACCGATCTGGCTTCCCGGCACCAGATTGCCGTTCGGGCTGTAGAGAGCGAAATCGATCGCGTCGTCACCATCGACCTTGAACTGGTAAGCGGCTGCCATTCCGCCACCGCCGACCGTTCGCAGGACACCCGTGAAAATGGTCAGGAAGTTGTCCTGACTGCCATACGGATTGCAGTTGTTGCCGTTGCAGTCGATCTGATTGACGCTGCCGCTGCCCAGAAGATTCGCGGGCACCGCGCGAGACGTTTCCATGGCGTCGAACTGGCTGCGATTCGCGGGATGCCCGGGATGACCCGCCGTGCTGCCACCGGCGCCGACACAGTCGACGCGCTGATTGCTCTCGGTGAAACACCGGTTGCCCGCGACAGGACCCTCGATCGACAACCAGTTCCAGACACGGAATGGCGAGTTCTTCAGTACACGCAGCATCGGCGCCTGGTACGCCGGAAATGGCGAGGCGCTATCGGTCAGGGTCGTGACGGCGAACAGATGATATCGACCGGCCGGCGGCGCACTCAACGGCGCGTAGTTCGCGATGTTGTAGCCGTCACGCTCGAGGCTCTGGTATTCCTTGCCCCAGCTGTGCGCATCCTGCGGAAAGAACGCGCCCTGCAAGACGGTTTCGTTATCGTCTACCTGACGGAAACCGCCGTACAGCACGCGGCGCAGCGCGTCCATGCGGGAGGTGGAAAGATAGTTGAGGAAATCGCCACTCCACTGCTGCCCGTTGCAGGTTTTGTCGGCCGCCGCGGCGACGGCAACGAAACGGGTCGACTGCCACGTGTAACAGGCGTAGGAGTTGAAGTAACCGTAATAGTCGATTTTGAACCGCGAAATGCCATCCTCAGTCGGCGCGGGCTGCTTGCGTTCCCACCCCTTGTATCCGACATCGATGACTCCATCGCCGTCGAGGTCCGATGCATCGTTGTAGGCCTCGTAATAGATCTTGTGATCCTTGCCCATCACCAGCATGTTCAGGGGCGGCACCGCATCGCGCATGTAGAGCGGCGACTGCGCGATCGGCGGCGGCGCCCCGGCGAAAAACGCCGGATCGGACCTGAGCGAAAGGCTGAATAGGCCGACGCCCAACAGCAGCAGGCCGGCTGTCCCATATCGAAGGAGCGTGTCTGACTTCATCTGGCTGTCCCGCCTCGATCAGGGAATGAACACCGTGTCCACCGTCGACTCGGATGTCGGCAGGACAGGGCGGTCTTTGGAATACGCAGTGATTTGGTAGATCTGATCTGTGCGCTCCGCTTCGTCTGCGGGCACGTCAAGCGCGCCCCACGCGAAGCAAAGATCAAGACGTCGCACGTGCTGCGCACTCTGAGTCCAAGTTCCAGGCGTCGCAGACGGCGAGCAATCATTGGGAGAAAGATTCGTCGCCGGCGTAACGCCCGCCAAGACGTCGCTCTTGAGCTGTATCTCCATGAGTCGTGCCTTCGACTCGGCTAGCTGGAAAGCGACGTTTGTGGCGGTGTAGTTTGCGGACATCCTCTCCTGCAGGCTGGCGACCTGCAGAGCCACAATCCCCAGCAGCGCCATCAGAATCAGGATCACAAGTGCCACATAAAGCACCGCACCAGACTGAGCGCGTCGAAAATTTCCGTGTGAAGACATAGGCATGTACTTGTGCATGTTCAGTTTCCGAACAGCCGATTACGCAGAGCGATGGAATCCTCGTAGACAGTGCGATAGCGACGATCATTTGCCGGGGCCATGACGACACCCAATGCCGACAATCGCGTGACGTTGTCCGAGGTTATCCGCTGCTCGGCGGCCGCGGATTCCGGGCTTCGCGCCAACAGCCCTACCTGCACCAGACCGACGGTGCGCCACGCATGATCGAGATTACCGGAAGGCTGCAGCGCGGCTGGCAGCACCGACTGCCCGATGTTTCCTGTTGGACGCGCCGCGGGATTGGTCTGACTGTCCTGCCCAAACTGGAACTGCATGGATTCGATGCCTTCGACGAGCTCCTCAGGTGCATTGCTGACCACGGCGTTCAAAGCTGCATTCGCGTTGTAGCGCAAGCGATAGAGCGCCGGATTCCCTGCGGCGTTCAATCCCACGTAGTACGCGACGCTTTCCGCGCGGTAAACCATGGCCTGCCCGATGGTGAACTGGGGCGTAGTATCGAATGTTGTTTTGTTGAGCGCAGTCGTCGCGACCGACAGGGTGCCGGTAGACGGTGCGACGTTGGCCGCGAACACGCCTGCCTGCATGCAATCTGCGATGCCGAACAATCGCCCATCTCCACCGTCCTGCAACAGTGCGACTTGGCCGACAGGAACTGTAATTGTCGAAGGATTTCCAGGCACGAACGACGAAACCTGAGCACCAGTGGGCGCGAAGTAGCGCAACACCAGAACATCGCTGCCTTCCACGAGCCGTCCTGCAGCCGCACCTGATGTCAGAGTCGAAAACAATCCGGATTCAATCTGCGGCTGCCATGTATTGGAGGTGGCGACGACAGGTGCCGACGGCAGCGTCAGTGTGTCGCCGGACGCCGTGCCTGCCGCATTGTAGCCTTGAATGGAACGATTGAAACGCAACGGAAATGGAGCCGCAGAATAATCGGAAGTAGGCGCAGCCGCTGTCCCGAATTGCTGGTCAGCCGTCAGGAATGTGGAGATTAAAGCGGGACGTGATGCGGTAATGTTCGCCGGCAAAAACCGGGCTTGGTCGTTCACGCATCCCATGTGTCCGGCCATTCGGATGTCACGCTGCAGAATATCCAGTGCGAATCTCCCGTTTTCCTGCACACGGCTGAGACCACTCGAAAGCTGGTACGCAGTTCTCGAGGCGCCGAAGACCTGCACCAGCCCCATGATGAGCAGCATGCCGATTGCGAGCGCAACCATCAGCTCGATCAAAGAGACGCCGCGAACACCGCTCCTATTCATAGCGTCGTCACCAGTTCTACCGAGGCCCGATCCGGGCTCGAATTGTTTCCAGGCAAATCGTCCCAACTGACGGTTACTACGATCCTGGGCAATCCGCCCGTATCAACGACGGCGGACGCACTATCACCAAGTTTCTCCCTCAGCTCACAGCGCCATCTTTCAGCATTCGCAGCCGCTGTCAGATTGGTTATCGAACCGCAGCCTGTACCTCTCTCTGGGGTGGATGTGAAGTCCGAAGCAGTCATCGCATACGCAGATGCCAGCGAGCGATTGGTTCGGATGGTGTCCAGCAATTCACCCGCGAGCGTCGTAGCGACCGTGCGCTGATTGGCGCTCTGGGTGTACTTCAAGTTCATCGTCTGCAGCAGCCCGAGGCCCAGCAGCCCCACCGCAAGCACAACGAGCGCGATCAGGACCTCTATCAACGAGAAACCTGTCGAATGAAGCGCGGATCGCACGGCGATCATGTCCTGTCGTCTAGAGTTCATGGACAGTTCCCTGGAGCAGTTGTCACCTGTCCAGAAGCATTGATGCGCATCGTGCGCACCAAGGCCCGCCCTCGCGGACAGGAGGCAGGAGAGAGGGTGATCGAAGAAGGCGTGGTCACACGTCCGCGTGCATCAAACGCCACTCTCGAAGCGGCAGCTCCGCCAGCGGTTGCGCTGACGCTGATCGTCATATTGGGATGCGGATCGACTCGCCGGATCAGCAAATCTCCGGCATCCAGTGTGGTGTTCACCTCACCCTGGTTAGCCCACACCACCCAGCCCTGATCCCAAGTACCTCCACAAGTCGCGCCATCGCTGCTGGCACACATTCCCCCGCCCCGCGTCGTACGAATCGCCTCGCTGCGGGCGAGAGACAGCGCACCGATCACCTCATTGGTCATCGTCGCCACGCGGTTGCGCTGCAGCGTGTCCTGAAATCCAGGCAGTCCGATGGTCAGAAGAACCGCGACGATCGCGATTACAACCATCAACTCGACCATCGAAAAACCGTTTGCACGCGTGTGTCGCATGCCATTCCCCTGAAGCGTCAGCCACTTTGGCGCTTAGCAAGTCTAGGTACGCCAAAGCAGGACGCAACCCGAAAGAGACGGGCGGCTCCGGCAATCTGACAAGCGGTCAGCGACCCGCGACTATTTCACCTCGAAGGGGTACATGGTTGATTCGACACGCGTTTCCGACAGAGGCGGTGCACCGTCGGCGAAATTCAGGCGACGACCTCGTAGCAGGGCATGTACTCCCCGGCGATCTTCATCCGTCGTTGTTCCACGAACGCGCGCAGCAGGGCGTCGAGCGACTGCATGATGTCGCGGTCGCCGTTGATCCGGAACGGGCCGAATTCCTCGACGCGGCGCAGGCCGTCTTCCTTGACGTTGCCGGCGACGATGCCGGAGAACGCGCGGCGCAGGTCGGCGGCGAGTTCGTGGGGGCGGCGGCCGTGGTGCAGGTCGAGGGCGGCCATGGCTTCGTGGGTCGGCACGAAGGGCTGCTGCAGGTCCAGCGGGATCGACAGCGACCAGTTGAAGTAGAACGAATCCTTGTGGCCGACCCGGTACTCCTTGACCTTGCGGATGCCGGCCGACATGCGGCGGGCGACCTGTTCGGGATCGGCGACGATGATCTCGTAGCGCGAGGCGGCCTCGTCGCCGAGCGTCAGGCGGATGAACTGGTCGATCTGCTCGAAGTACGGCGCCGACGCGGTCGGGCCGGTCAGGATGAAGGGGAACGGGATGTCGCGGTTCTCCTCCTGCAGCAGCAAACCCAGCAGATAGAGGATCTCTTCCGCCGTGCCGACGCCGCCGGGGAACACGATGATGCCGTGACCGAGACGCACGAACGATTCGAGACGTTTCTCGATGTCCGGCATGATCACCAGCTGGTTGACGATCGGGTTCGGCGATTCGGCGGCGATGATGCCCGGCTCGGTGATGCCGATGTAGCGCGCCGGGTACTGGCGCTGCTTGGCATGGGCCACGTTGGCGCCTTTCATCGGCCCCTTCATCGCACCCGGGCCGCAGCCGGTGCAGATGTCCATGCCGCGCAGGCCCAGCTCGTAGCCGACGAGCTTGGTGTAGTCGTATTCGACGCGGTTGATCGAGTGGCCGCCCCAGCAGACCACCATGTTCGGATCGCCCGGCTGCAGCAGGCGCGCATTGCGCAGCAGGCCGAAGACGGCGTTCGTGATGCCGGCCGAGGATTCCAGGTCGGTGGCGTATTCGGGGCCCAGCTCGATCGCGGTGTAGGCGAGGTCGCGCACGACTGCGAACAGCAGCTCCGCGACACCGCGGATGATTTGGCCGTCGACGAAGGCCATTGCCGGTGCGTTCGCCAGCTCGATGCGGATGCCGCGATCCTGCTGCAGCACCTGGATGTCGAAATCGGGATACAGCTCCTGCGCAGCGCGCGGATCGTCGGACGCGCTGCCGCTGGTCAGCACTGCGAGCGCACAGCGGCGCAGCAGGTCGTGCATGCCGCCGGTTGAAGCATCCTTCAGACGGGCCACCTCGTCGCGGGACAAGACGTCCAGGCCGCCGCGGGGGTAGACGTAGGCATTCACCGTGGGCAGCGCCGTCGCCGCCCCAATCTCGTTGCTCATTCGTGCTTCGCTTCTCTTAGGGGTGCGGCACTGTAGCGCAGGACCCCACACATAAGAAAACGGCCGGGTTTCCTCGGCCGTTTTCGATTTCACGACATCAGATCACGATCAGAAGTCGTAACGCAGACCCACCTGCACCGACCACTGCGAGATGCCGTTGGTGTTGCTGTCGGCGTCGGTCGGGACGGCGAGGTTGCCCGGCTGACCGAACGAGGTGCCGCTGCGGTAGCCGTAGACGTACTTGCCGGTCGCACGGTCGATACCGACCAGCGTGGCGGCCGCCTGGTTGGCGTTGAAGCCCCAGTCGAGGACGTGGCCCCAGTCGTTGTTGATCAGGTTGCCGACGTTCTGGATGTCGATCCAGACCTTCGACTTGTGACCCTTCATGAAGCCCGGCAGTTCCTGGCTGATACGCACGTCGAAGGTGTTGACCCAACCGGCGCGGAACTCGTTCTCCGGCGCGTAGGTGCCCTTGAACTTCGACAGATCTTCCTGCGTGGCGAGCCAGTCGAAGAACGCGCGCTCCATCGCCGGGTTGGCGGTGAACACGCCCGCGTTGTTGACGGTACCGAACAGCACGTCGCCCGGGCCCGAGGGCACGTAGAACAGGTCGTTGAAGGTACGGCCGTCGCCGTTGGCGTCGCCGGCGAAGATGTAGCTGTACGGACGGCCGCTGCGGCCTTCGTAGAACAGGCCGACCTGGGTCTTGTAGTCACCAAAGAACGCGTGCTCCCAGTTGATCGCACCCGAGAACCGGTCACGGATCTCGTAACGCGCGCGGTGCAGCGCTTCTTCGTTGGTGGTGAAGTTGTACTGGCTGCCGAAGCCCGAGCCGGCGGTCGAGCTGGTCAGCGCGCCCACTTCCTTGGTGTCGGTGTAGGTGTAGCCCACGCTCCAGGACCAGTCGCTGTCCGGCGTCCACGGCTTGGCCAGCGACAGGGTCATCTGGCGGCTGCGGCCCTTGTCGGTGTTGCGCAGCAGGAAGACGTCACCGAAGTAGGCGTTGCGACCGAAACGACCGTTGTTGGTGTTGCTGAAGTTGTAGACGCTCGGATTCCAGAACAGGCGACGGCCGTCGTAGCCCTCGAAGCCGGGACCGATGTTGAGGCTGTTGTAGAACAGGCCGTTACGGGTCTCGGTGACCAGCAGTTCCGCCGACGCGACGACGCCCCACCACGGCGTCTCCTTGTCGAACGCGATGTTCGCCTTCCACACCGACGGGAGTTCGAAGTCCTTGTCGATGACGTTGACGTTGCGCACCGCGGCGCCCGGGGTGTTGGGCACGTTCTGGTTGAAGCCGTCCGCACTGTAGGGCACGCCCTGCCAATCGGTCAGGTTCTGGTACGAGGTGTAGTTCAGGCCGGTGCTCTGGTAGGCGTTGCTCACCCAGACGGTCGGCGCATCACCCTGGAACATGCCCACGCCACCGCGCAGCTGCGTCTGCAGGTCGGTGTCGAAGGTGTAGTTGAAGCCGAAGCGCGGCTGGATGATGAACTTGTTGTTGAAGGTGAAGCTGTTGTCCAGACCGAAGCCGCCGGTGTGGCCGGCGCCGCACTGGGCGACGTTGGCCGCACCCGGGGCCGCCGCGAAGCACGCGTTGAACTGCGGATCGTTGCCGGTGCTCGGGCGATCGCCGCGCACGCCGAGCGTCAGCGTCAGGTTCGGGGTGGCATACCAGGTGTCCTGGACGAAGAAGCCCAGGTTCTTGTTGCTGAAGATCGCCGGGATCGCGTTCGGGTTGGCAACGTTCGTGTTGAGGTCGTAATCGAAGTACTGGCGACGCTCAATGTTGCCGAAGTCCTTCGCAGCGCCAGTGCCGGGCACGTAGAAGCTGTAGTTGCCCCACGCGTCCTGCAGGAACTGGTTGTAGATGTCGTTGTCGGCGTATTCGAAGCCGAACTTGATGTCGTGGTCGCCGACGGTCCAGGTGGCCGAACCGAAGTAGTTCCAGGTCTCGGTCGTCAGCACGTTGCCCATCGAGCTGCGCTCGGTGCCGAAGCGGATGTAGTCGCCCGAGGTGATCTGGTTGCCGGCGATGCCGTCGTCGAAGTAGACGGTGACCAGCGGCGCGTTGGTCGGGGTCTGGCGGATGGCCGAATAGTCGCGGTAGGAGACCTTGAACTCGGTGGAGAAGTTGTCCGACCAGTCGCTGAAGACCTGACCGACGTAGCTCTCGACGGTCTTGGCGTGGTTGAACCAGGACGAGCTCAGCACCAGCGCGGACGCGCTGTTGCCATCCGCGCGCAGGCGGTTCTGCTCGAGCTTGCTGTAGCGGATGTTGGCGCGGTGGTTGTCGTTGATGTTCCAGTCGATCTTGACCGCGTATTCCTCGAGATCGGTATTGCCGGTCGCACCCTCGTACCAGCCCGGATCGAAACCGAGATTGTTGCGGGCAAGATCGACGACGCGCTGCAGGTCGGCGGCGTTGAAGTCGGCCGTCGAGTTGAACAGCGGCGTGCTGCTCAGGTCCGGACCCGGCTTGGAACGCTCGAACTTCTCGTAGTTCGCGAAGAAGAACAGGCGATCCTTGATGATCGGGCCGCCGACGGTGAAGCCGTAGGTCTCTTCCTTGTCGTACTCGGAGAACGGGGCGCGGGTCAGCGGGTGCGAACCGAACCAGTCGCCGTCACGCATGTAGCCGTAGACCGAGCCGTGAACTTCGTTGGTACCCGACTTGGTCACGGCGTTGATGTTGGCACCGGCGGCGCCGGCGATGGTCACGTCATAGCTGGACAGGTCGATGTCGAGCGCTTCGATGGCTTCCATCGAAACCGGCTGGCGCTGGGTCGGCATGTTGTTGCCTTCCAGACCGAAGGTGTCGCTGGCCGACACGCCGTCGATGGTGATCTTGTTGAAGCGCGGATTCTGGCCGCCGGCGCTGATGCTGCCCGAGGCGCGATCGGTGAAGGCCACGCGCGGGTCGAGGCGCATGTAGTCCTGGATGTTGCCGCCCATCGACGGCAGCGATTCGATCGTGCGCTGGTTGACCGCGGTACCCGAACCCATCTTGGTCGTGCTGAACACCTCGGAGCCGCCGACTGCCGTCGCGGTCACCGTGGCCAGCGTGGTCATGTCGCCGGTGAGCGCGGCATTGACGGTGCTGATCTGGTTCAGCGTCAGATAGACGTTGTCTTCGGTCCGCGTTCCCTCGCCCGGCTTGGTCACGGTGATCGTGTACGGGCCGCCGACGCGCAGGCCGCGGGCGTTGTAGCGGCCGCTCGCATCGGTCGTGGCGCGGCTGACGGTGCCGGACTCGGTGTGCACGATGGTCACGTCTGCGCCGGTCACCGGGGCGCCGCCAGCGCCGGTCACCTGGCCGCCGACACCGGCGGAGGTGCTCTGCGCGAACGCGGGAGCGGCTGCAAGGGCGACGATCAGGCCGAGCGACAGCTTGGAGAGTCGGGCGCGATGCGAGTGGTTCATGGGTTGTATAGCCTCGATGCGTGGATTGCGGCGCAAGCCGGATGGCGAGCGACGGTCAGGTCTTGAAACAAGAATGGGGGCCCCACCACGGCGTGCGGGCGAAGCGCCGCGGTTAACAACAGGTTAACACGGTAAACAAACGAAGTGACAGTGCCATGACAGCAGCGGACAGGCGCAAACCACTGACCGCATTGACTTTTATGACCAGCTGGAACAAAGACGCGTAAGTCCTTGTCGCAGTGTGGTCACGCCGCACTCACATGGGCGCGAGGCCGGCCCGGAGGTAGCTGACGAGACCGTCGAGCAGCATCTGCACCGAGATCGCGACGAGCAGCATGCCCATCAGCCGCTCGATCGCGGTCAGCGCCCGCGCACCGAGCAGCTTGTAGAGATAGGTGGCCGAGAACAGGATCGCGGCCGTCGCACCCCACGCGATCAGCAGCGCGAGGCTCCATTCGCCGAGCCGGTCGGGCTCGTTGCTGCCCATCAGCATCACGGCGGCCATGCCGGACGGGCCGGCGACCAGCGGGATCGCCATCGGCACGATGAAAGGCTCGCCGTCCGGAATCTCGCCCATCAATCCTTCCGGCGGCGGGAAGATCATGCGGATGCCGATCAGGAACAGCACGATGCCGCCGGCGATCGCCACCGACTCCTGCCGCAGGTGCATGACTTCCAGCGCGTACTTGCCCGCCCACAGGAACGCCATCAGCACGATCAATGCGATCAGCAGTTCCCGGGCCAGCACGATGCGCTGGCGCTGCGGGGTGAGCCGCCGCAGCATGCTCAGGAACACCGGGATGTTGCCCAGCGGATCCAGGATCAGGAACAGCAGCAGCGCGGCCGAGGCGATGGTCATGCGAAGCGCGCCGAATCAGGGGACCAAAGCTGCCCGCGATGCGACGCGCCCGCGGGCGACAGCAACGCGACGCAATGGGCCGCGACTTCGGCCGGCGACCGGGCGATGAGGTCCTCCGCCTCGACGTGGGCCCTGGCCCGCAACGGCGTGCGCATCGGCGGCGGCAGCAGACCACTGACGCGCACGGGTGCATCGCCGAGTTCAGCCTGCAGCATGCCGACCAGCGCCGACAGCCCGGCTTGTGCCAATCCGTAGCCGCCCCAGTAGGCAGCGCTCGTACGCGCGGGATCGTCGATCGCGAAGACGACCGAGGCGTCACCGGCGCGGCGCAACACAGGCAGGCAGGCCTGGGTCAGCCACCAGCGTGCGGTGAGGTTGACGTGCAGCGCACGCGCGAACGCCGCCGGATCGGTCAGTTCGAGCGGGGTCAATCCATCGAAGGACGCGGCGACATGCAGGATGCCGTCGAGCCGGCCGAATTCCGCTTCGATCCGCGCGGCGAGTTCGGCATGATCGTCCGGGCTGGCGCCTTCGAGATCGAGCGGATACAGCGCGGGCGCCGCGCCTGCCTTTTGCAGGCGATCGTGCAGACGATTGAGCTTGGGCACGCGTCGACCGAGCAGCACCAGCGACGCACCGGCCTCGGCGCACGCCAGCGAGGCCGCTTCACCGAGGCCGCCGGCAGCGCCGACGACCAGCACGACGCGTCCGGCCAGGGCGCCCGGCAGGACGTCGGAAGCGGCCGTGCTCACGCCGCCAGCACCTCGGCCACCATGCGCGACAGCTCGCCGGACTCGTGCAGTTCGAGGGTGATGTCGCAGCCGCCGATCAGCTCTCCGTGGATGAAGAGCTGCGGGAATGTCGGCCAGTTCGAGAACCGCGGCAAGTTGGCGCGGATCTCGGGCGCCTCGAGGACGTTGATCGTGCGGTAGTCCTTCGCGCCGGCTTCGTGCAGCGCGGCCACGGTGCGACTGGAAAATCCGCACATCGGAAAACGCGGTGTGCCCTTCATGAACAACACGATGGCATGGCCGTCGATTTCGGCCTGGATGTGTTCGAGGATCGACACGGTGACGCTCCCTGTGGACCACACCGCGGGCGCGGCGCCGGCGGGGATCGGGTTTTGGAATTGGTGCATTCTATCGCGTCGCCGCCATCGACCAACGGACCGCCGTCCATGCCCCTCGAACTCGCCGCCCTGCCCTACGACCGCACCGCGCTGGAGCCGCATCTGTCGGGCGACACGCTCGACCAGCATCACGGACATCTGCAACGTGGGCATATCGAGCGGCTCAACGCCCTGCTCGCAGGTGACGAACTCGCCGATGCGCCGCTGGAGACCATCGTGCGCAAGGCACAGGGCGCGGCCTTCGATCATGCGGCGCAGATCTGGAACAACAGCTTCTACTGGCACTCGCTCAAGCCTGCCGCCGCTGGTGGCGGGGGCGAGCCCAAGAGCCGTCTCGCCGAGGCGATCGCGCGCCAGTTCGGCGACTTCGCCGGCTTCCGTTCGCGTTTCGACGCACTGGCCCTGGCGACGTTCGGCGCAGGCTGGGTCTGGCTGCTGCAGCGGCCCGACGGCCGCCTCGCGCTGGCGGCGACCGCGAACGCGGCCACGCCGATCACCGGGCAGGACACGCCGCTGCTCGCGATCTCGCTATGGGAACACGCCTGGTATCTGGACTACCGCGACAACCGGCAGAAGTATCTCGATGCGTTCTGGCAGCTGGTGAACTGGGACGCGGTGGCCGCGCGTCTGCGTTGACGCTGCGTGTCCAAGGCGACGCGCTCTACAACGACGCGACCGGTGCCGCTGACGGAGCCAGAGCGTCGCCCACCACCGCATCGGCGGGCGCAGGTCGCCCGATCAGATAGCCCTGCACAAAGTCGCAATGCGCGTCGTGCAGCAGCGCGAGCGTGGCCTCGTCTTCGATGCCTTCGGCCACGACGGTCAGATCGAGATCGTGCGCCAGCTCGATCATCGTCCCGACGATCCGGCGTGCCCGCACATCCTCGACCATGTCGCGGACGAAGCTGCGATCGATCTTGAGCGCGTCGATCGGCAACCGGCGCAGATACGCCAGTGACGAATAGCCGGTGCCGAAATCGTCGATCGCGATGCGGATGCCGCCCGCGCGCAGCTGGCCCAGCAGATGACTGCAGCGCACGATGTCGCGCATCAACGCGCTTTCGGTGATCTCGAACACCAGCGACTCGCCGGGCACGTCCCACAGCCGCAACAGATCGAGGACCTGGTCGACGAATCCCGGCAGTTGCAAGGCATCCACCGACAGATTCACCGCAATCCGCGTGGCCTGCCCCGCCCTGCGCAATGTCGCCAGGTGACGCAGCGCGACATTGACGTTCCAGCGCGTGAGCTCGCCGATCATGCCGCCGCGTTCGGCGACGTCGATGAAGACGTCGGGCGGAATATTGCCGAGCTGCGGATGCGTCCAGCGCGACAGCGCTTCGTAGCTCCGGATGCGGCGATCGGGCAGTCCCGCGATCGGCTGCAGATGCACGACCAGCTGATTGTCGGCGATCGCCGCGCGCAGATCGTCGTGCAGGGTATCGAGTGGAATCGGCGGCGCCTTCCAGAACGCGTGCCGCTCCACGCCGTCCACGGCATCGTCGCAGGCACGATCGGCGCGCCGGCACAGCAGTTCCGCGTCGTCGCCGTCCTCCGGCGCGATCGCGATGCCCGCCACAACTGTGGCCTGCGCCCGCTGGCCGCCGAAGTCGAGCGGTTGCTGCAGGGCGCGCACGAACTTGGCCGCGCCGAGTGCAGCGTGCGCGCGGCCGCGCAACGCAGGCAACAGCACCAGGAAATCGTGCTCGCCGATCCGCAGCACGCGATCGCCGGGCCGCACCGCGGCCTCCAGTGCGGTCTGCATCGCATGGCCCAGCGCTTCGCCCGCCGCGTAGCCCAGTGCGAGCTCGATCTCGCGCACGCGCTGCGCGCGCAGCACGACCACGCCCAGTGGCGCATCGGCCCGGGCCGTCTGCAGGCATTCGGCCACGTCGGCCAATGCTGCGGTGTGGTTCAGCACGGAACGGGCCCCATCCGCGTCACAGGAACAGATCGACCGGATCGAGGCCGTAGGCGCCCGGCGCGAGCGCGCTCGCGATCCGCACGGGGTCGTCGCTGTTGGCGCGCACCATGAGATCGAGCGAGTGGAACTGCGACAGCACCTGTTTGTCCGGATCGGTCAGCACCATCACCCGCGGCTGCAGGCGTCGCGCCGCGTTCTGGGCGGTGACGATCGCGACTTCGCCGCTGCTCAGCTCCACCAGTGCGCCGATCGGATAGACGCTCATGCACTGCATGAACTGCTCGACGATCTCGGCTGCGAACTGGCTGCCACGGCCGCGGTACAACGCCTGCAACGCGACGTGCTGCGCAGCTGCCGGCTGATGCGGACGTTCGCTGGTCATCGCGTCGTAGGCGTCGACGACCGCGGCGACCCGGCCCAGCAGCGGAATCGCGTCGCCCTCGAGCCGGCGCGGATACCCGCTGCCGTCGATCCATTCGTGGTGGGTGCGGATCATGTCGCGAACGTGTTCGGGCACCGCGCCGCCGGCATCGACGATCGCCAGGCCCTGTTCGACGTGCGCCTGCATCCGCAGGCGCGCATCGTCGTCGTACGCGGTGTTGCTGCCGAGCAGATCGGGATCGAGCCGCAACTTGCCGACATCGAGCAGCAGCGCGCCGCTGGCCATGTCGATCAGCAGTTCCTGCGGCAGGCCGACGTGGCGACCGAATGCCGCGGCCAGCGCGCTGCACGACAGCGCGTGCCGGTATTCGTAGGCACCGCGCGCGCGCAGCGCGTCGAGCCACAGAAAGGCGTCGGCGTTGCGCACCAGGCTGCGGACCATCGGCTCGACCGCACCGCGCACCTCCTCGACCGCGATCGCGCGGCCCTCGCGCACGTCGTCGAGCACGCGTTCGGCGAATGCCGCGGCCTGCGCATGCGCTTCGCGCGCCTGCGGCAGTTCCTGCTCGAACTCGATCTGTTCGGGATAGGTCGCCGCGCCCTGCAGGGCCGAGATCTCGTCGTTGCCGTAGGCGCGCCAGCGCGGTTTCGGCGGCGCGGCGGTCTTTGGCGGTGCAGCATCCAGCACTTGCAGCGCCGGGCCGACCGGCGCAAGGCCGCGTTCGACATCGACGAAGACATGCGCGCACAGACCATCCAGCGTCCGGATGTCGTCCTCAGACTCGATCAACACACCCTGCAGCAGGAACGGCGTGCCTTCCCACGGCCGGTCCAGGCGGCAGACATACATGCCCACCTTCAGCTCGCGCACCGCGAGCCTGCGTTCGTCCAGCGTCATTATTGCGTCGGCCCTCCCGGCCATCGACCCGGCCACCCCCTCGGCTTCACCCTTCCGGTCGCGCCTGGGGCGGCAACGCGCGAAACGGCGAACCGGCGCGACGGGTCAGGTCCGGCCGGATGCACAGCCTACAGTCTGCGGCCGTCGATGCCGCGTGGTGGCCGGCGGATTCCGCGATGCAGACCGGAAACGTCAAACGCACATCGGGCGACCGACTTCGTGGTGTCGAACCGCCTATGATCGGGAGCCGACCCGATGCAGGAGCGTTCGCCATGCCGTCCCGTCGCCGTTTCCTCAGTGCAGCCTCGCTTGCCGCCGCCGGCCTGGCACTGGCTCCGATCGCGGCCTGCAGCCGCGAGTCCGCCGCGCCGTCTGCAGGTGCGGGCGCCGCGCCGCCGCACGCCGCCCACCCTGGCCCGCTGATCAGCCGCACGATTCCATCCACCGGCGAAACCGTGCCTGCCATCGGCGCGGGCACGTCCGGCAGCTACGAGATCGCGCTGGACTCACCTGACTTCGCGCGCCTGCAGGACACCGTCCGCGTCTTCTTCGACGGCGGCGCCACGCTGTTCGACACGTCACCCAATTACAGCAACGCGGACGCGGTACTTGGCGCTCTGCTGGCCGCCGGTGGCTGGCGTGACCGCTGCTTCCTGGCGACCAAGATCGCCGCCGACGACCGCGCCGCGATGGAACGGCAATGGGCCGAAAGCCAGCGCCGCCTGCAGACCGATCGCGTCGAGCTGCTGCAGGTCCACAACCTGCGCGCGCTCGACGTCGCCTGGCCCTACGCGCAGCAGCTGAAAGCTTCCGGCGCGACGCGCTACATCGGCCTGACCCACTATCTCGAAAGCGGCCATGCCCCGCTGGTCGCGGCGATGCGTGCGCGCCGCCCGGATTTCGTGCAGGTCAACTACTCGGTCAATGCACCGCAGGCCGCGCAGACCGTGCTCCCGGTCGCGCAGGAACTGGGTATCGCCGTGCTGATCAACCGCGCCTTCGACGACGGCAAGCTGTTTGCGCGGGTGCAGGATCTGACGCTGCCGGGCTGGGCGGACGACGTCGGCGTGACGTCCTGGTCGCAGCTGTTCCTGAAATTCGCGATCAGCCACCCGGCGGTGACCGCGGTGATCCCGGCGACGGGTCGGCCCGACCGCCAGGCCGACCAGCTGCGCGCCGGCACCGGGCCTTTGCTGAGCGCGGCGCAGCAGGCCGAACTCGTCGCGCAGTTCGCCTGAGGCACGGCCCGCGATGTCCGAAGGCAGGATCGCCGACCTGTTCAATCTCCGACGCGGCGAGGCCGCGCCGGTGCTGGTCGCGGGGCTGTTCTTCTTCTGCATCCTGACTGCATTGATGATGTTGCGACCGGCGCGCGACGCGCTGGGCATGGAGCGCGGACTCGACAGCGTGCGCTGGCTGTTCATCGGCACCGCGGTCGTGACGCTGCTGGTCAATCCGGTGTTCGGCTGGCTGGTCGCGCGCCTGCGGCGGCTGCATTTCATCTCGGCGACGTATGCGTTCTTCGCCCTGAGCCTGGTCGGGTTCTGGGCGTTGCTCGTGTTCGCACCGGGCGCCGTCGGCGCGCGCAGCGGGCAGGTGTTCTACGTCTGGTTCAGTGTCTTCAACCTGTTCGTGACGATGGTCTTCTGGGCGCTGCTGGCCGATCGCTTCAGCAGCGATCAGGGCAAGCGGCTGTTCGCGCTGATCGCGGTCGGCGGCACGCTCGGCGCGATCTTCGGCCCCTGGCTCGCCGCGCGACTGGCCGAACCGCTGGGCACGCCGGCGCTGCTGCTGGTCGCCGCAGGATTCCTCGCGGCCTCGATCGGGCTGGCCTGGTGGCTGGTGCGGCTGCGGTCCGACGGGCCACGCGATGCGCCGATGCAGGACCCGGAGGCGGTCCGCATCGGTGGCAGCGCACTGGCCGGCATCCGCGCGGTGTTCGCGTCACGCTATCTGATGGGCATCGCTGGCTACGTGGTGATCATGACCATCGTCGCAACCTTCATCTACTTCACCCGTTTGCAGATGGTGGCCGCAGCCGAAACCGATCTCGATGCGCGTACCGGGCTGCTCGGCAATATCGACATGTGGACCCAGGTCGCGGTGCTGGTGCTGCAGGTCACGCTGACCGGTCACATCATCCGCCGACTCGGACTGGCCTTCGCGCTGGCGCTGCTGCCGATCGCGATGGCGGTCGGCTTCATCGGTCTGGCGATCTACGGCTCGTTCCTGGTGCTGATCCTGCTTGAAGCCACCAACCGCGCGATCCAGCGTGGCCTGACCCGCCCCGCGCGCGAGACGCTGTTCACCGTTGTCGGCCGCGAGGACAAATACAAGGCCAAGGCCTTCATCGACACCTTCGTCTACCGCGTGGGCGATGTGGTCGGTGCGCAGACCGAGGGCGTGCTAGGACGTCTGGGCCTGGCGCTCGGCGGGCTGGTGAGTGTGGTCGTGCCTTTGGCGCTGGTCTGGGCGGCGCTGGGCATCTGGCTGGGTCGGGCGCAACAGCGGCAGGCCGATGCGGAATCCCTGCACTCGAACCGGGACGCCGCCCCGCGTTGACCGGCGCCCACCCGCGGCGGACATCGGCGATGGATAATGCGCGCCCTTGCCGGCGCCCTCCCGATGCAGCCCACGACGAAAGCCCACTGGCAGATCCACTTCTGCGTCCTGCTGTGGGGCTTTACCGCCATCCTCGGCAAGCTGATCACCCTGCCCGCGTTGCCGCTGGTGTGGTGGCGGATGTTGCTGGTCGCCGGCACGCTGATGCTGCTGCCGCGGGTCTGGCGCGGCGTGCGCGCGTTGCCGCCGCGACTGCTGCTGGCCTACGCCGGCGTCGGCGCACTGGTCGCGCTGCACTGGCTGACCTTCTACGGCGCGGTGAAGCTCGCCAACGCCTCGGTCGCGGCGACCTGCATGGCGCTGGCGACGGTGTTCATCGCGCTGATCGAACCGCTGGTCGCGCGCAGCCGCTTCTCGTGGCGCGAACTCGCGCTGGGCATCGCGGTGCTGCCGGGCGTGGCGCTGGTGGTCGGCGGCATTCCCGACGGCATGCGCGTCGGCGTCGCGGTCGGTGCGCTGTCGGCGCTGTTCGTCGCCTGCTTCGGATCCTTGAACAAGCGCCTCGTCGAACGCGCCGATCCGCTCACGGTGACCGCGCTCGAGCTCGGCGCCGGCACGCTGACCCTGACCCTGCTCGCGCCGCTGATGCCGCTGCTGTTCCCGGCCTTCGCCGGCAGCCTGCTGACCCTGCCGAGCCTGCACGACGGCGCCTATCTGCTGCTGCTCGCCTTCGCCTGCACGCTGCTGCCGTTCGCGCTGTCGCTGGTCGCGCTGCGGCACATGAGCGCGTTCGCCGCGCAGCTCGCGGTCAATCTGGAACCGGTCTATGCGATCGCGCTCGCCGTCGTGCTGCTCGGCGAACAGCACGAGCTGACGCCGCGCTTCTATGCGGGCGTGGCGATCATCCTGGCCGCGGTGCTGGCGTATCCGCTGCTGTCGCGTCCACGGCGCATCGTGCATCCGGAGAATCTCGCCGCCGGCGAAGCGAAGCAGATCGCGGACTGAAATCCGGTTCGCTGCGGTCCACCAGCCCACGGGCGGGTTTGGTCGGGTTGCGCGGCTTCAGGCCAAAGCGCAGACGCGGTCGCGCCCTTCGTGCTTCGCCTTGTACAGCGCCTGGTCAGCGCGGGCGAGCAACGAGGACGCATCCTCTTCAGGCTGCAACGCCGCCACACCGATACTGATCGTCACCGGCAATCCGGTCGGCATCGCGGAGACCGCTTCGCGCAAATATTCCGATTCGCGCGCGGCATCGGCCAGGGCGCGATCCGGCAACAACCGCACGAATTCCTCGCCGCCGAATCGCGCCACGCGCCCGCGTGCGGCCTCGGTCGACAACAGCATCGCGCCCAGCGTCTGCAGCACGCGGTCGCCTTCCGCATGGCCGTGCAGATCGTTGATCGACTTGAAGTGGTCGATGTCGACGATCGCCACCGACAGCGGCGTGCCGAGCGCATGCGCCTGGGTGATCGCCTGGTCCAGCGTGCGCGAGAACGCGCGACGGTTCGCAAGACCTGTCAGCGGATCGGTCGACGACTGCTCCTCCAGATCCGCATTCTGGTTCTCGAGCTCCTGCTGGTAATGCAGCAGCTGCTGCTCGTACCAGCCGCGCTCTTCGAGCTGCAGGCGCAGCTCCTGGCTGATGCGATGCAGCTCCATGAGCCGCGAGGCCTGCCGCGACAAGGCTTCCAGCGCGCTGCGCTGTTCGGGTTCGAGTTCGCGCGGCTTGTCGTCGATGACGCAGAACGTGCCCATCGGCTGGCCATCGGCGGCGCGCATCGGGGCACCCGCATAGAAGCGGACGTGCGGCCCGCCGGTGACCATCGGATTGCCGCTGAAGCGCGGGTCCTTGCGGGCATCGGTGACGATCATCGTCTCCGACGGATCGAGAATCGCATGCGCACAGAACGCGATCTCGCGCGACGTGCCGTCCCCTTCGACACCGTGCGCCGACTTGAACCATTGCCGGTCGTGGTCGATCAAGGTGATGACTGCCATGGGCACATCGCAGATCACCGCGGCGATCGCGACGAGATCGTCATAGGCGGCCTCGCGCGGCGTGTCGAGGATGCGGTAAGCGTCCAGCGTGGCCTGGCGCGCGACTTCGTCGGACGGCAGCGGTGCACGCATCATGGACGGCAGACACCTGGAAGGTGTGATCGGCTTGCAGCCATTGCAGTGATCCTGAATGGTCAGCGTGTACGGTAACGCACACATGCTGACTGCGCCCAGCCTGTGACCGCGTACGGTGCGATCCATGTGACACGGCGCACACCGGACGTTTCGATCTCGCGATCACCGATAATGCCGGCCCGCATTACGAGATCGACCATGCCCGCGCCAATCGAATTTCCGCTGGAACGCGACCACGTCGAACTCAACCAGCTGCTCAAGCTTGCAGGCCTGTGCGACAGCGGCGGGGCCGGCAAGGCCATCGTGGCCAGCGGCGCGGTGTTCGTCGATGGCGTGGTCGAACTGCGCAAGACCTGCAAGATCCGCGCGGACCAGACCGTCGAACTCGACGGCCAGGTGATCCGCGTCGTCGCCGCGCACTGAGGCGCGGATACACGAACGGCGCCCGCAGGCGCCGTTCGGCAACACATCACCGACTGTCGGCTCAGCGGACGCTGTAGCCCGACACGCGCCAGGTACGGTCCTCGTCGAGACGGAACGACACCAGTTCGCGCACGGCCTGCGGCTGGCTGGCGAACGTGGTCGGCGACGCGACGTTGATGTAGATGCCTTCCGGCACCGCTTCGCCGGCGCGGAACTGCGAACGGCTGACGACGGGCTGGTCGCGCTTGGTCGGCGCGCCGAGGCGGTTGCGGTCGATGTTGAGCTGACGCACGAATTCGTCGCGGGTCACCGCGCGCTTCATCGTCGCCGAGGCGCCGTCCCAGACTTCGCCGGCGCGGTTGCCGTCGATCATCTGCATGACCTGCACCGCGGCAGCGCCCATCTCGGCATCCTGGCGCGCGACCTGCGCCTGCTGCTCGGGCGTGAGCTGCTGCTGCGCGGCGGCGCCGGGCTGCGCTGCGGGCTGGGCGGCAGGCTGTTGTGCGTGTGCAGCGGAGGCAAAGGCGACCAGCAGGGCAGCCGACAGCGACAGGCGTAGGGTGTTCATAATCGTGACGTTCCTCGCAGAACTGCTTGAAGTGGACCGAGTGTACGCATTGCATCGCGGCCGGCAAGCGTCCCGCACGCAGGGTTCTCCCGGGGTCGACGGGTCACGTGCAGCAGGTATGCTCAGCCGCTTCTCTGCTGCCGTGTGATCCATGGATCGAGCTCCGGACATCGCAGGCGATCGTCGATGACGGCCACCGTCATCGGCGCGTTGCTGATCGCGGCGCTGCTGGCGTGGGCGGTCGTGGTGTTCAACCGGCTGGTGCGGTTGCGCAACCAGGTGCGGACCGCGTGGGCCGACATCGACGTGCAGCTGATGCGCCGTCACGACCTGGTGCCGCAGCTCGTCAGCGCGGTACAGGCCTATGCGGATCACGAACGCGCCACGCTCGATGCGGTGACCGCGTTGCGCACGCGGGCGATGGACACGTCCGATGCCGCGACGCTGTCGGATCTCGAGCAGTCCCTCGGCGCCGGCATCCAGCGCCTGATCGCGTTGCAGGAGGCCTATCCGGCGCTCGCCGCCAGCGACGGTTTCGCGCAGCTGCAGGCCGACCTCGTCGACGTCGAAGCGCAGCTGCAGTACGCGCGACGCTTCTACAACGGCGCCGTGCGCGATCTCAACGATGCGGTCCAGCGCCTACCCGACACCGTCGTCGCGCGGTTGACGGGCATCGGCGCGGCCGGTTTCTTCCAGGCCGACGACGGCAGCCGGCAGCCGGTGCCCGTGGAGCTGGCGCGCTGATGCGGTGCGCGCTGCTGCTGCTCGCCTGCCTCGCCGCGCTGCCGGCGTGGGCGCAGGAGCGGATCCTGCGTCACGACGTCGACGTGCGCGTACTCGCTGACGGCCGCCTCGACGTCACCGAACGGATCGAACTGCGCGCGGAAGGCCGCGCGTTCCGTCACGGCCTCGTCCGCGATTTCCCGGTGCGTGATCGCGATCCGCATGGCGACGTCGTGGTGACCGATCTGGAGATGCGGGACGTGCTGCGCGACGGTCGCGCCGAGCCGTGGCGGATCGAACGGGTCGGCCGCGTCCTGCGCCTGCGCACCGGCGATGCCGGGCATCTGAAAGTGCCGTCGCAGCCGGTGTACACGCTGCACTACCGCACCACGCGACAACCGTTGTTCGGCGACACGCGTGATGCGCTGTCGCTCGAGGCGATCGGCAGTGACCAGTCCGTGCCGGTCGAACAGGGCTCGGTCATGGTGACTCTGCCGCGGCCAGTCGCGGTCGACACGCTGCGCGCCGAGGGCATCACCGGTACGGCCGGTCGCGATTTCCACGTGGCGCTGTCTGCCGCGGGCACCGCACGCTGGACGCTGACGCAGGCGCTGCCGCCGCACACGGGCCTGCACGTGCGGCTGTCATTCCCCAAGGACGTGATCGCGGCGCCGGCGCCGCGCCAGCGCGCCCTGTGGTGGCTGCAGGACAACGCCGGACTGCTGGTCGCGCTGGCCGGACTGCTGGTGCTTGCGGCGTACTGCGTGTTGCGCTGGCGCCGTGTCCGCCATCCGCAGGCGCTGGGCGCCGTGCCCGAGCGCCTCGAACCACCCGCGGGTTTTTCGCCCGCGGGCCTGCGTTACCTGCGCCGCATGCGCTACGACGCGCGCAGCTTCGCGTCCGACCTGCTGGCCAGTGCGGTCGACGCGCACCTATGCCTCCATCGCACACCACAGGGCGCGCGTACCGGCTGGCGGATCGAACGCACGCGCGAGGGCGCGCACACCCTGCCGACGATGGAACAGCGCGCGCAGCTCACCGCGTTGCTGCCGGCGCCCGATGACGCGGTGGACCTGCGCAGCCGCGAGCAGGCGCGGGTCGCGCAGGCCTGCAAGGCGCATGAACTCGCCCTGCGCAAACGCTTCGTGCCCGCACTGTTCCGCGCCCACGGCGGCAGCATCCTCGGTGCGCTGGCGATCGCGCTCGCAGCCGCTGTACCGGCGCTGTGGCTGGCCTGGCACGCGCCTTCGCTGCCGTCGACGGTGCTGGTGGTTGTACTGATGGCGCCGATGCTGCTGGCGTTCGCACTGCTGGTGCGTGCGCCTACGCGCGAAGGGCGGCAGCTGCTCGCGGAGGCTGAAGGTCTGCGCCGTCATCTGGCCGGCGCGGTGAAGGCGGGACGCCGGCACGGCGATGCGCACACGGGGCCCACGCTCGATGCCGCGCGCTACGTGCGGCTGCTGCCGTACGCGGTGGCGCTCGATGTCGAAGATGCGTGGACGAAAGCGTTCGCCGCGACGGTCGGCGACGACCGGGCGATCGAAGCGGTCGCCGGGATCGCCTGGTATCGCGGCCTCGCGGTGACCGATCTGGCGCGCTTCAGCCGCTCGATGGGCGACAGCCTCGCTGCGCGGATCGCGGCGGTGACCACTCCGAAGAAGAAGAAAGCCGCAGCCGCGCCTCCGCCGGCCGAGCCGCCTCAGCCTTCCAGATAGCGCGCGCCCGGCCCGCGTGCGCCGGCGACATCCTCGGGGTTGCGCAGCGGGCAGGCCTTCAACGACAGACAGCCGCAGCCGATGCAGCCGTCGAGCTGGTCGCGCAGACGCGTGAGCTGGTCGATGCGCGCATCGAGTTCCGCGCGCCAGCGGCGCGACAGCCGCGTCCAGTCGGCGGTGGTCGGCGTGCGCCCGTCGGGCAAGGTGTCCAGGGCTTCGCGGATCGACGCGAGTGGAATGCCGGCACGCTGCGCGACCTTGATGATCGCCACGCGCCGCAGTACCTCGCGGCCATAGCGTCGCTGGTTGCCGGCGTTGCGGCCGCCGTGGATCAGGCCCTGCCGTTCGTAGAAATGCAGCGCCGAGACCGCCACGCCGCTGCGCGCGGCCAGTTCGCCGACCGAGAGCACCTCATCCGCACGCCGTGCACGTGTCTCCATCACTTGACCTCAACATTGGTTGAGGTCATAGCCTGCGCGCCATTCCTCCTGCTGTCCACGGCCGCCCGATGACCTTCGACGATTGCATGCCGCTTCCCATGCCCGGTTCCGACGATGCCGGCATTCCAGACGGGATCGACGACGAGACCATGCTCGCCCTCGCGTTCGAACGCTTCGGCGGGCCCGAGGTGCTGTCGCTAGTCGAACGTCCGATTCCCCTGCCCGGCCCCGGCCAGGCCCTGGTGCGCGTGCTGTCTGCGGGCTTCGGCCCCTGGGACGTGCTGGAGCGCGAAGGCGCGCTGGCGCCGTTCGCTGCCGGCGCGCCGGTGTTTCCGTACGTGCCCGGCGCGGAGGGTGCGGGCACGGTGGTGGACGTCGGCGGCGGCGTGCAGCGGCTGCGCGAGGGCGACCGGGTCTGCGGCCTGCTGCCGCTGCGCAGTCCCAAGCACGGCTTCCACGCGCAGTTCGTCGTCGTCGATGTGGACCATCTGTGGCCGGTGCCGCCGCGGCTGACCCTGCCGCAGGCGGCCGCGCTGCCGGTGGATGGCGGCCTGGCGATGCACGCGGTCGCGGTGGCGCTGGCACTCGGCCCCGGCGATACCGCACTGGTGTTCGGCGCCAGCGGCGGCATCGGTCACATGGCACTGCAGTTCGCACGTCAGCGCGGCGCGCGCGTGCTGGCGGTCGCATCCGGCGCCGACGGTGTGGCGCTGGCCGAACGCCTCGGCGCCGACATGGCCATCGACGGTCGACGCCACGCGCTGGCACCGGCTCTGCGGATCTTCGCGCCGGACGGCCTGGATGCCGCGCTGCTGACCGCGCAGACGCCCGATGCGGGCGTGATCGTCGATGCGCTTCGCTCCGGCGGGCGTATCGCCTGGCCGCGCGGCGTCACGGCGCCCCCCGTGCGCGACGACATCGCTGCCTCGACGTTCGGTGCCGGCGCCGGTGCGCGCCAGGTGCACGCGGCCTGCCGCGCCGCGGCGCGCGGACCGTTCCATCTGCACATCGACGCACGCTTCCCGCTGGCCGATGCCGCTGCGGCCGCGCACGCGATCGGACGTCATCATCTGGGCCGCATCGTGCTCGACGTGCCCTGACCACACGCAGCGTTCGCCTCGCGTCGCGCCATCGGCGACCGCCATCGCCGACAATAGACCGCCTGTCCCGCGCGCACGTCGCGCCGCCCCTGGATTGCCCATGCTCCGCTGGTTCGAAAACCGCATCGATCCCTTCCCGCCGTCGATCCCGACGCAGCCGCCGACCACTCTGTTCGCGTTCTGCATGCACTACGTGCGCGGCAGCGGCCGCTGGCTGCTGTTGATGGCGGCGTTCACCGCGCTGATCGCGGTGGCCGAGGTCGTGCTCTATGCCTACGTCGGCTCGCTGGTCGACCGGTTGACCTCGCACACGCCCGCCACGTTCATGGCGGCCGAGGGCGGGCGTCTGGCGTTGATGGCGGTGCTGGTGCTGATCGGCCTGCCGCTGCTGACCTGGTTCAACGCGATGGTCATCCACCAGACCCTGCTCGGGAATTTCCCGATGCGGATCCGCTGGAACGTGCACCGTTACCTGCTGCGGCAGTCGATGAGCTACTTCCAAGAAGAGTTCGCCGGCCGCATCGCCACCAAGCTGATGCAGACCTCGCTGGCCGTGCGCGAGACGGTGATCAAGCTGCTCGATGTCGGAAACTACGTGATCGTCTATTTCACCGGCGCGATCATCGTCGCCGCCGCGGCCGACTGGCGGATGATGCTGCCCTTCGTCGGCTGGCTGCTGCTCTACGCCGCGCTGATGTGGCGCTTCGTGCCGCGGCTGAGCCGGATCTCGGAACGCCAGGCCGACGCGCGCTCGGTGATGACCGGTCGCATCGTCGACAGCTACACCAACATCGCGACGGTCAAACTCTTCTCGCATTCGCAGCGCGAACAGGCGTACGCGCGCGAAGCGATGGACGGCTTCCTGCATACCGTGCACGGGCAGATGCGGCTGGTGACGATCGTCAACGCCGCGAACTACATGCTCAACATGCTGCTGGTCGGATCGGTCACCGGGCTCGGCCTGTGGCTCTGGCAGCAGGGCGCGATCAGCACCGGCGCGATCGCCGTCGCCATCGCGCTGGCGCTGCGCATGCTGGGCATGTCGCAGTGGATCATGTGGGAACTGTCGGCGCTGTTCGAGAACATCGGCACCGTGCGCGACGGCATCAACTCGATCTCGCTGGCGCCGACCGTCGAGGACGCCGACGACGCCAAGCCGCTGGCGAAGATCGCCGGCGACATCCGCTTCGAGCACGTGGATTTCCACTACGGCCAGAACGACCGCAGCGTCATCGAAGGTCTGGACCTGCACGTGCGGCCCGGCGAGAAGATCGGCCTGGTCGGCCGTTCCGGCGCCGGCAAGTCGACGCTGGTCAACCTGCTGCTGCGCTTTTACGACCGCGAGGCCGGCACGATCCGCATCGACGGCACCGACATCGCGACGATCGAACAGGATTCGCTGCGCGCGCAGATCGGCATGGTCACCCAGGACACCTCGCTGCTGCACCGCTCGGTCCGCGAGAACATCCTCTACGGCCGCCCGGATGCGAGCGAAGCCGAGATGATCGAAGCCGCCAAGCGGGCCGAGGCGCACGACTTCATCCTGACGCTGAGCGACGCCAAGGGCCGCACCGGCTACGACGCGCACGTAGGCGAGCGCGGCGTCAAACTCTCCGGCGGCCAGCGCCAGCGCATCGCCATCGCCCGCGTGCTGCTGAAGAACGCGCCGATCCTCGTGCTCGACGAAGCCACATCGGCGCTGGATTCGGAGGCCGAAGCCGCGATCCAGGAAAACCTCTACCGCCTGATGCAGGGCAAGACGGTCATCGCGATCGCGCATCGCCTGTCGACGATCGCGGCCATGGACCGCCTGATCGTCATGGACCGCGGCCGCATCGTCGAACAGGGCACGCACGAGGTGCTGGTCGCTGGCGATGGCGTGTATGCGCAGCTGTGGAAGCGGCAGTCGGGTGGCTTCTTGGCGGAGGGGTGAAGCGTCGCGACTGCGCTTGTCGGCATACAGCGCGAACGGTTCCGAGTACAGGATCCGAGTCTTGAACTAGAGCCCCTCTCCCTCTGGGGTGAGATGGCACGCTTGCGAGCCGCTGGCTCGCGTGCCGACGAATGCCATCGCGGCAACGCGAGGGCCGGGGCGCGGAGCGGGGGTTGGGGTGAGGGCGAAGGGTCGCAAATCTACGGCGCTCGAGAATAAACACCGGTTTTCAGAAATAGCTTGGGAGCCCTGCCCTCACCCGACGCGCTGCGCACGTCGACCTCTCCCAAAGGGAGAGGTGCTCGGTTCATGGCGGGCGGTCAGCCCTTGAACTTGCAGGCTTCGAGCAATTCCTGGTGGCCGGATGCCGGTCCTGATGCTTGGCGCCACAGCAACGACTGCTCAGCGCAAAACCCCTGAGCCGATTACGGAACCGGCGCTTCCGCCTCTTCATCCGCCGCCGCATCGCCCTCGTCCGCAGGCTCGCTCGCAGCGCGCGATTCGGCAGAGACGGCCGCGGGTGCAGGCGCCGGTGTCGCACGCGCCGGCGTCGTGGGACGTGCAGCGGGTCGCGGCTCGCCGACCGGCACGCCGAGGATGCGCAAACGACTGGCATTGCCGGCCGCGGCGGTCAGCGCGCCGACCAGATCGAATTCCGACAACGGGCTCTCGGTCGGGCACTGCTCGTCCGGGAAACCGAACTTGCCGCGCAGTTCGAGGCCGCAGTTCGCCATCTGCTCGACATCGCGATCCGGCGCGTTGCAGGTGGTGTCGAACGCGCGTGCATATGCGTCACGGCGGGCGACGAAATCCTGACCGCACTTGCGCATCAGGCGCAGGCGATCGAGATCGTCCTGGGCCGGGTTCACGCCGTCGAGGCCGTAGAGCTTGAGTTCATCCGGGGTGAGGATGCGCAAGCTGCGGTTGGGTACGGCCATCATCAGGTCGGCCACCGCGACCGCGGCGCCGTTGCGCTCGAGGTAGTCGCGCACGCGGCCGTAGACCGCGCGCAGTTCGCGATTGAGCTCGGCGCGGGTGGAGGCCGTGGAGCTCATGCGGATGATGCGGTGGATGCCGACGCGTCCGCCGATCAGGCGGGTGTCGCCGCCGGCGAGCAGGAACACGCAGGAGCTGTGGCAGACCGCGCCCTCGCGCACCCAGATCGTCCAACGCGTCTCGGCGATCACGTCGCCGGCGCGGATGGCCTCTTCGACCATGCCGCCGCTGGAGTCGATGTCGAGCACGCGCTTGTTGATCGACAGTTCGTCGGCCACCACCGCCAGCCGCTTCATCAGACGGGTGAAGTCTTCGGTCACCCGGCCCTTGAAGCGCAGCCGGAACACGCCGCGCTCGGCGCAGTCCGCCATCGCCTCGCGCAGCGCGTCGTGGTCGAATGCGGTCAACGGCGTGCCGTCGCCGGCGTTGGCGTAGTCGAGCTCGCAGCTGATCGAGGCCGTGCCCGCGGGCAGCGTCATCGGCGACCAGTCCACGCCGCCGGTGTCGGGCTCGGCCACCAGCACGGCCGGCACCGCGTCGACATCGACCGGCGCGCTGCTGACCGCGCCCCCTTCTTCCGGGCTCGCGACCTCGACCGTTTCGACCGGCGGCGCGGTGTCCTCCGCACTGCGCTGACAGGCCGCCAGTGCGATGCAGGCGGTCAACAACAGCGGCAGTGGCAGGCGCCGGATCGACATCGGAAGACAGGTCCTGTGGGCGGGCACGCGCGGGGCGCGACGATGCCCGACAGTCTAGGGGGTGCGCCCCGCGCCGGACGAATGCGGAATGAATGTGGGCCGCATCACGGCGACCGCCACGTCCTGCTTCGTCGACCTGCGCGGCGCGTCAGCGCGGCGCCAGCCCGCGCAGCAGCGCAGCGTGGAATTCGTCCGGCGCCTCGACCTGCGGCGAATGGCCGAGCGCGGGAAACTCGACCAGTTGCGCGTCGGGAATCGCTTCGGCGGCCCGACGGCCCAGCGCCGGGTAGTCGCCCAGCCGCGCCGCGACGTCCGCCGGCGCGCGGTTCGCGCCCGGCGCGGTGCGGTCCTTGCCGCCGATCATCAGCAACGTGGGCACGCGCAGCTTCGGAAACTCGTGGACCACCGGCTGGGTGAACACCATCTCCGAGGTCTGGGCCTGGTTCCAGGCGACGATCTCGCGATCGGGCCCGGCGTACATGCCGGCCAGCATGTCGACCCAGCGGTCGTAGCGCGGCGCCCACTGGCCGTCGTAATAGAACTTCAGCTGGTACGCCTTGATGCTGTCGAAGGTGGTCTTGCGCTCGCCCTCGGCCATCGTGTCGATGCTCGCGTACGGCACGCCTTCGGCCTGCCAGTCCTCGAGTCCGATCGGGTTGACCAGCACCAGCTGCTCGACCGCGTCGGGATACTGCAGCGCGTAGCGCGTGGCCAGCATGCCGCCCATCGAATGCCCGATCAGCACGGCGCGCTCGACGCCCAGTGAGTCGAGCAGGCCATGCGTATTCACCGCGAGCTGCGCGAACGAGAACTGGTAGCCGCGCGGCTTGGTCGATCCGCAGAAGCCGATCTGGTCCGGCGCGATCACCCGCCAGCCGGCATCGACCAGCACGGTGATCGTGTCGTCCCAGGTCGGCCCGCAGAAATTCTTGCCGTGCAGCAGCACCGCCGTGCGACCGTTGCCCGCGCCTTCGGGGCGCACGTCCATGTAGGCCATCGACAGCGACTGCCCCTGCGACGCGAGCGCGTACGCCTGCCGCGGATGCGGATAGTCGAAGCCCTGCAGTTCACCGCCATACGGCGACGCGGACACGGAGGCAGCCGAAAGTGCGGCGAGCGACAGGACGAGCGGAGCGATGCGGGTCATGGCGGGGTGTTCTCTTGCGGGGCGACGATGATGCCATCGCGCCGTCGGCGGACGACCGGCGGCGCGCGTGCTCGAAACCTGTTCGACGCGGTGAGACACGTCTCAGCGCTCGGGCACGGTCCACAGATAGATGCGCGTGCCGTCGACCTCCTGGGTCTGCTCGGGTTCCCACTGGTCGGCCATGTCGAATGCATGGCTGACGATGCGCGTGCCGGGCTTGAGTTCGGCCAGCAGCTTGGGCCGCAGCTTCACGTTGAGGCTCTGCAGCAGATACAGCGTGACCACGCTGGCCTCGCTGATGTCTTCCTCGAACAGGTCGGCTTCCTTGAACGTCACCAGATCGGTCACGCCGGCCGTCTGAGCGTTCGCATTCGCTTCGCGCACGCGCACGGGATTGATGTCGATGCCGACGCCGCGCACGCCGAAGCGCTGCGCGGCGGCGATCGGGATGCGGCCGTCACCCGAACCCAGGTCGTAGAGCACATCGCCCGCCTTGACGCCGGCCAGGTTGAGCATCGCGTCGACCACCGGCTCGGGCGTCGGCACGTAGATGACATCCGGTTCGCGCGACGGCGGCGGCGCGCCCTCGGCGTGCGGCGAGTCGGGACCGATCTCGGCGGTCACGGCGTCCGTGGTGTGCATCGCGGGGTCTTCGCCGGTCACCGCGCTGGTCGCAGCACCGTTCGCCGGCTCGTAGGCGTTGACCGCCTTGTCGGCACAGGCCAGCAGGAAGGGCGTGCAGATGGCGAGTGCGATCAGGGTCTTCTTCGACTTCATGGCGGCGTCTCCTCGGGATGCGGGGTCGGTTTGAACAGCAACAGCAGCAGGCCGCCGACCGCGAGGACGACGACGCCGACGAGCGCCCCGCGTCCGGTGTAGGCCAGGCTGGAATACAGCAGGTAGGCGCTGGTCGCGCAGAACAGCAGCGGCAGCACCGGATACAGCGGCACGCGGAACGGACGCGGCAGATCGGGATCGCGCCGGCGCAACACGAACAGCGCAACGCCGACGAGCAGGAAGAACAGCCAGAACACCGGCGCGGTGTATTCCACCGCGACCTCGAAGCCGTCGCGCGCGAACGCGCCGAGACCGACCAGTGCGAGTGCGAGCACGCCCTGGGTCACGATCGCGGCGCGTGGCGTACCGCTGCGCGCATCCCAGCGACCGATGAATCCGAGCGCCGGAAAATCGCGCCCGACCGCATAGACGCTGCGCGCGCCGGTGATCAGCGTCGCGTTCGCCGACGTCAGCGCCGCGGCCACGACGATCACGCTCATCAGCACCGCACCGGTCGGTCCGAACACGCGCCCCATCACCTCTGCGGCAACGGCGTTGTGCTCGGCCATGCCGCCGAGGCCCAGCACTTTCAGGTAGGCGAGATTCACCAGCACGTACAGCGACGCGACGGCGATCAGACTCAGGATCAGCACGCGCGGCATCCACTTCTTCGCGTCGCGCACTTCGGAGGTCACGTAGACGGCTTCGTTCCAGCCGCCATAGGTCAGCAGCACGAACACCAGAATCAGACCGATCGCGCTGTCGCCGCCGCTGCCGGGAACCGGCGCGATGTCGGTCGGCGCGAACATCAGACCGGCCACGACGATGACCAGCACGCCGATGATCTCGGCGATCGTCAGCCAGGTCTGCACCGCCGCGCCCTGGCGCGTGCCGATCCAGTTGACGAGGGTCAGCAGCACGACCGCCGCACCGGCATAGAGCGCTGACGACCACGGCCCGAGATCGAACAGCTGGCCCATGTAATCGCCGACGATGAAGCACAGCAGCGCGATCGAGCCGGTCTGGATCACCGACACGCGCGCCCAGGCGAACAGGAATGCGAGACGTGGTCCGTAGGCACGGCGCAGATAGGTGTAGTCGCCGCCGGCCTGCGGATAGGTGGTCGCGAGTTCGGCGTAGCAGAGCGCACCGACGATCGACAGGAGGCCGCCGACGACCCAGGCCGCGAGCATCACGAATTCGCTGCCGGAGGCACCGGCAATCAACGACGGGGTCCGGAAAATGCCGGCACCGACGACGATTCCGATGGTGATCGCGAACGCATCGCGCGCACGGAGTGTGGCGCGCGGTGGCACAGGGTCGGCCGTCACTGGCCGGCGTTCGCGTAGTTCCATGAGGCTCCAGAGTGGCGCGGACTGCTCGCCGGTGGATGGCGATTCGGGACTGCTGGGCCGCCCGATTCAAACATCGTCGCGATTCAGATCACGTGAACGCGATGCGACGCGATGGAGCGTGGGCGTGCGACGGTATCGCTTCGCCGGCACGTGCCATCCGGCTCAGTCGAAGTCGGTATCTGCCATTGCAGGGTCCACATCGTCGCGCACGACCACCGTATCGACGACGGCCTCGTCGCGCATTGCCTCCAGCACGCCGAACAGGCTGCGCAGGTCCTGCGCGTTGTGCAGGCCCACACGCCGCAGCTTGTCCGCGCTGCCGCCGCGCAGGTAATCCAGCCACGCGGCAGGCGCTTCGCTGCCGGGCAGATCGTCCTCGCGCAATACGCCGAGCAGTTCGCGCTCGACCGTCGCCAGCTTGCAGTTCGCCCAGACGCCGCGATAGCGACGCCGCACCGGATGCAGCAGATCGACATGACGCAGTTCGATCAGCGGATCGCGCAGCCGCGCTAGGCGATAGCGCGTGGTCAGCAGCGGCCGGTCGTAGCTGCGGCCGTTGTAGCTGACGAGCACAGTCGACGGCCGCAGCCATTTCGAAAACGTCTTCAGCATCTCGCGCTCGCCGCCGAGCGTGGTGATGCACAGCTGGCGGATGCGCATGCGTCCATCGATGAAATCGGCGGCGCCGATCATGAAGGCACGCGTGCCGGTACCGCCGGCGAGTCCGGTGGTCTCGGTGTCGAAGGCCAGCAGATCCGAACGTTGCGCCGGCTCGTGGCGGATGTCGTAGAGCGCGAGTTCGGCATCGTGGTGTGGCCACGGCGCGGTCTGTTCGAGATAGCGCAGGCCGGGCGCGATCTCCTCGCCGGGCAGCGCGCGATCGATCGGTCCGGTCGGGCGCGCGACCGGCGTCGGCACGCGCAGCTTCATCAGCTTGCGCAGCTGCGCGACGACCTGTTCCGGCGAGCGCGCGCCGTCGGCGCGCGGCCACTGCGCGCGCGGCGCGGTGGTCGGCATCGGTGGCGTCGGGGTCACCGACGGCAAGGCGGTGCCGGCTTGACTGCGCAACAGGCCGAGGCGTTTGGCGAGTGCACTCATGCCGGCAGCTGTAGCGCTTGGACGAGCAGTTCGATCACGCGCGCCGCCAGATGGCGCGGCGTGCGTTCGGCATCTTCTTCCGAGGCGAGGATCGGCCCGACACAGGCCGGGCAGCCTGCGCGGCAGCTGCAGGACGCGACCAGCGCCGCCGCCTGCGCCAGCAGTTCGTCGCGCCGCTCGTACAACGGCGACGACAGCCCCACACCGCCCGGGTAGTTGTCGTAGAGATACAGCGTCGGCGTGAACCGGCCGATGCCTTCGAAGTCCAGCGCTGCGCCATCGCCATCGCGTAACTGGCCGCGACCGCGCTGGTCGGCGGTCGCGAACCAGGTGCCATCGCCGCTGCCCACCGCCTTCTGCAGATCGCGGCTCTCGGCCATCACCGCGACCTGCGCGACCAGATGCAGCGCATACGACGCACCGAGGAAGCCATCGAGCGCTTCGTGGCGTGCATCGAATGCGCGATCCAGTGCCTGCTGCGGCAGCTGCCACCACACCGCACTCGTATGCAGTTCCTGGTCGGGCAGGTTGACCGGTCCGTAGCCGATGTTCTCGTGGGTGTGGAAGCGGATCTTCTTGTAGCCCGACACGCGGCGCACCACGTGCACCTCGCCGAGGTGCGCACTGCCCTGCCCCGCGTCGGCCTGCTCCTCATCGTCCAGAACTTTCAGCTTCGTGTAGTCGATCGCGTCGGTGTAGTAGTCCACGTTCGTCCGCGTGACGTAGGCCTTGCGGCCTTCCCAGTCGAGGCGTTCGACCTGGAAGGGCTCCGACTGGATCATGTGGATCGCGCCTTCGTACAGCGTGAGCGCCGCGGCCGAGTAGTCGACCTCGGCGATGATCGTCTGCCGGCCATCGGTGCGGTCGACGACGACGAAGTTGCCGTCGGCGACCGAGCGCAGGTTCACCGCCTGCGCCGGATAGCTGTCGGCGATCCACTCCCAGCGATCACCCTCGTGGTGCAGCACGCCGGATTCGGCCAGCACCTCGAGCCACGGCAAGGGCGCGACCGGTCCGAACATGTCGCCATCGACGAACGGCAGTTCGAACGCGGCGCAGCGGATGTGGTCGAGCAGGATCAGCGGCTGGTCAGGCTCGATGCGCGCGTGCTCGGGATTGGCGTCGGCGAAGAACTCCGGATGCCGCACCACGTACTGGTCCATCGGTTCGGAACTCGCGACCAGCACGCCGACCGACGGCTGCTGCCGGCGCCCGGCGCGGCCGAAACGCTGCCACGTCGCCGAAATGCTGCCCGGATAGCCGTTGAGCACCACGACATCGAGACTGCCGATGTCGACGCCGAGCTCCAGCGCCGAGGTGCTGACGATGCCGTCGATATTGCCCGCGCGCATTTCGCGCTCGGCTGCGCGGCGCTCGGTCGGCAGATAGCCGCCCCGGTAGGCGCGGATGCGCTTGGGCTTGCGCGGGTCATGGTCGAAGACTTCCTTGAGGTACTTGGTCAGCACCTCGACCATCAACCGCGTCTGGCAGAACACCAGCGTCTTGAGCCCGGCGCGGATCGCCGTGCGCGCGATGCGGTTGGATTGCGAACGCGCGGATGCGCGTAGACCGAGATCGGGATTGATCACCGGCGGATTCCACAGCAGCACATGTTTGTCGCCGCGCGGTGCACCGGATTCGAGGATCGATTCCAGCGCCGCATCGTCCACCTCCACCAGCGCGCGGCCGTGCTCGCGCGCATTGCCGATCGTCGCCGAGCACAGGATGAACTGCGGGGTCACGCCGTAGAACGCACAGACACGCTTGAGCCGGCGGATGACATTGGCGACGTGCGAGCCGAACACGCCGCGATAGGTATGGATCTCGTCGATCACCACATAGCGCAGATTCTCGAAGAACTGCGCCCACTTGGTGTGATGCGGCAGGATCGCCTGGTGCAGCATGTCGGGATTGCTGACCACGATGTCGCCGTTGATGCGGATCGCCTGGCGTGCGTCGCCGGGTGTGTCGCCGTCGAAGGTCGCTGCGCGCAGGCCGAGTTCGCCGGCCGCGTTGAGCTCCAGAAGTTCCGCCACCTGGTCCTGCGCCAGCGCCTTGGTCGGGAACAGGTACAGCGCCTTGCTGCGCGCGGTGATCGCCGCCGACAGCACCGGCAGCGTGTAGCACAGCGATTTGCCCGAGGCGGTCGGCGTCGCGACCACGAGATGGCGGCCCGCCTGGGTCGCCTTCCAGGCTTCCGCCTGATGGCGATACAGCCTGTCGATGCCGCGGCTGCGCAACGCGCGCGCCAGGGCTTCGGGCACATCGTCGGGCAAGGGCGCGTAGTCGCCGGCCTGTCCCGGCAGCAGCAGCGTGCCGGTCACGCGACCGGGATACTTCGCCGCCAGCTTCGTGGCCAGCGCGCTGCCGGAGACGGCATCGCCCGTGGTCGCCAGTGCCTGGACAGGTTTGAGGATCGCGTTCACTGCCTGCTCCGGCGCGTTCGATGACGGGGCGCAAGCGTGGCCGCCGCGCGTCTCACCCGGCGAGACTGCAGGCGCATACGCGGCAAACGGCTGCTTCACGGCCGGGGGACTTCGCGTCGCCCAGCATCGGTTGCTCCACTCCCCCGGAGATATCCCGATGCAGAATCTCGACGGCAAGAAGATCGCCATCCTCGCCACCGACGGTTTCGAACAGTCCGAGCTCGAAAAGCCGCTTCAGGCGCTCAAGGACGCCGGCGCGCATGTCGACGTCGTCTCGCCCGGCGACGCCGGCTCGATCAAGGGCTGGGACAAGAAGGACTGGGGCCGCGGCGTCGATGTCGACGTCGCGCTGTCCAAAGCCGACCCCGGCAGCTACGACGCCCTGGTGCTGCCCGGCGGCCAGATGAACCCCGACGTGCTGCGTGCCGACAAGGATGCGGTGGCTTTCGTGCGCGCGTTCGGCGATGCCGGCAAGCCGGTCGCGGCGATCTGTCACGGCCCGTGGCTGCTGGTCGAAAGCGGCCTGGCGAAGGGCCGCAAGGTCACCTCGTGGCCATCGGTGAAGACCGACCTCGTCAACGCCGGCGCACACTGGGAAGATTCGGAAGTCGTCGTCGACGGCAACCTCATCACCAGCCGCAAGCCGGACGACATTCCGGCGTTCAACGAGGCGATCGCCAAGGCGGTCGCCGGCTGACACCACGCAAGGAGACCGGACGATGACGATCGAACTGCAGATGCTCGGCTGGGCGATCGTCCTCGGCCTCGTCCACATCGGCGTGGCCGCCGCGTTCGCGACGGCACAGCGCGGCGTGCGCTGGAACGCCAGCAATCGGGATGGCGCGGACATCCCGCCGTTGACCGGCGCCGCGGTGCGTACTGCGGCCGCCAGTCGCAACTTCCTCGAAACATTTCCGCTGTTCGCCGCCGCAGTGCTGGCGGTCGTCTTCGCAGGCCGCGCCGATGCCGGCACCGCACTCGGCGCACAGGTCTATGTCTGGGCGCGCGTTGCCTATCTGCCGGTGTATGCCATCGGCATCCCGTACCTGCGCAGCGCGATCTGGGTGGTCTCTCTGTGGGGCACCATCCAGATCATCAAGCCATTGTTCTGAGTTGCAATGCAGCAACGCGGTTGCATGACTGCGCGCTTCCGCGCAGTCGCAATCCCTCGCAGATTTCGCGCGTCCGCGACACGCCGCAGCCGTCGCTGAACGTACGTGCGTTGTCATCGAAATCGAATGTCGGGTTCACGGAAACGAGACGAAGCGGACCGTAGCCTGCGCGCTCCCAACCGGCAGTACCTCCGCATGAAGCACGACTCGGACCGCACCCTCGTGATCTCGCTCGGCCGCAACGGCCGTGCGTCCTATCCCGAACGTCCGTGGGAAGACATCGAGCCCGTGCTGCGCCGCATGTGGGAATTCGACGGCCGCCTCCGCGCCTGGCACGACGTGCGCGCCGAAGTCCAGGCCGCCTGGCGCGCCAGCGACGATCTGGTGGCCCCGCGCGCACGCCGCGCGCTCGAGCGCAATCGCGCTGCCTGAGTCAGTGCGCGGGCGCTGGATACGCTCGTATCGTCGTCTAATGCGTGATCTCTTTCGGCCCGCGTGACCGGCCGCAGTGTCGAGGAGCCGATATGCAAGGCTCCTGGCTCCGTTCTGCGTAAGCGCAGCGAACCTCGTCCGTTGGCCCAAACCACTCTGCGCGGTTTTTCACACATGCCGGCAGCGGGCTTGACTGGCGTCGCCCCCGTGAGAATTGCCCCCGATCGCGGGCGACTATGGCGCGCTGCGGTGTAGGAATTCTCCTTGCAGCAAGCGCCCGACCTCCGTTCAGCTGCAAGCGCGCTCGTTCGTGTAACAGGCCATCTCCTTTCAAATCAATACTTTGCAATTGCTGGCGACTCGCTTACCGGCTGCGCGTCAAAAAATTTTCGTAACGCTAGTTTTATTATTTTTTAACGGCGTATAGGATCCGAAAGCGCCGTCCGCTCGATGGGCTCATCGGTCGGACAGAGCGCTCTGGGGATTTTTCAAACGGATCTATTGGGGAGAGTAGAGAGATGGCTTTTAAGACGACCAAGTTGCGTGATGCGATTTCGTTCGCACTCGTAGTCGGCAGTGGACTCGTGAGCGTCGCGCACGCTCAGGGCGTGCCTGCCACCAGCAACACCACCGAGGGAGCCACGAACCTTGACCGCATCCAGGTCACCGGTTCGCGCATTCGCCAGGTCGACACCGAGACCGCACAGCCGGTGCTCCTGATCGATCGCGCGGCGATCGAGCGTCAGGGCTTCCAGTCGGTTGCCGATATTCTTCAGAACATCTCCGCTGCAGGCGCACCGCCGATCAGCCGCGCGTCGCCACTGTCGGCCGGTGAAGCTGCAGGTGGCACCTACATCAGCCTCCGCAACCTCGGCGCCGAGCGCACCCTGGTGCTGGTCAACGGCCGTCGCATGCCGATCACCACGGGCGGTCTTGCCGACATCTCGGCGATTCCAGCAGTCGCGGTCGAGCGCATCGAGGTGCTGAAGGATGGCGCATCCTCGATCTACGGCTCCGACGCGATCGGCGGCGTCGTCAACATCATTACCCGCACGAACTACGAGGGCGCATCTGCGTCCGCGTACTACGGCCAGTACGGTGAAGGCGACGGCGCGATCACCAAGGGTGACTTCGTGATGGGCTTCTCGGGCGACCGGGGTTCGGTCACCATCGCGGCCGAGTGGGGCAAGGAAGACGAGGTCGCGGCAAGCGATCGTCCCTACAGCGCGTTCCCGCGCTCGGATCTGCATCCGACGGACGCTTGGACGACCGTTGGCCAGTTCGGTGGCTTCGTCACGACTGCAGGGACCACCGTGCCGGACCCCAGCCGCCCTGGAGTCAATCTTCCTGTCGGCACCCGGGTCGTCTTGCGTGAAGGCGGCAATCCACGCGTCAGGGCGGATTACATCCCGCAGAATCAGAATGTCGGCGGCTGCACTGCAGCAGGATGCACGCCGGGTTCCACCCTGCACAAGTCGAACACGAACGAACAGACCGACCTGCGCACGCCGATCGAGCGTCGCGGCCTCTTCGTCGACACCAACTACGATCTGACCGACACCATCCGCCTCCGCAGCAACTTCCTGTACAGCTATCGTGATTCGCAGCGTACGGTTGCCGGCTATCCGATGCAGGCGGCGTCGTTCGGGACCCCGATGTCCGCGCAGAGCTATTTCAACCCCACCGGTGCGACGATCAGCAACTGGTGGCGTCGTACCTGGGAAGTGCCACGCGTCAGCCGCGCCGAGCAGACCACCTATCGTTTCTCGACGGCGCTCGAAGGCAGCTTCGAGGTCGGCGATCGTTTCTTCGACTGGGACGCAGGCTATCAGTTCTCGAAGAGCAACTCCCTGCAGTCCTCCTACGGCAATCTGAACCTGACGCGCACCCGTCTGGCCGTTGGCCCGTCCTACGTCAATGCACAAGGCCAGGTGGTCTGCGGAACCCCGGCCGCCGGCACCACGGCGGCAACGGTGATCGCGGGCTGCGTGCCGTTCAATCCTTTCCTGCCATTCGGGGTCGAAGGTCCGGGCGGTCTGACCAACAACAAGGCACTTCGGGATTACCTCTTCCAGGAAGAACACGCGACCGGCGAGACCAAGACCGAGGTGTTCAACGCGAACATCGCCGGGTCGGTGTTCACGTTGCCAGCTGGTGACCTCGGCTTCGCAGTGGGCGTCGAGTCGCGCAAGGAGAGCGGTACGTTCATCCCCGACGCACTTGCGGTGACCGGCGAATCCACCAACCTCGCGTCGGGCCCGACCGGTGGCAGCTATCGCGTCAACGAGGTCTACGCAGAAGTCGAGGTGCCGGTGCTGGCGGACATTCCGTTCGCGCAGGAGCTGACGGTGAGCCTGGCCAGTCGTTACTCCGACTACGATACCTTCGGCGATACCACCAACAACAAGCTTGGCATCAAGTGGAAGCCGATCGATTCGCTGTTGCTCCGCGGCACCATCGCCGATGGATTCCGCGCACCCACCATCGCCAATCTCTTCGGCGGCGGCTCGCAGACTTTCGCATCGTTTACCGATCCCTGCGACACCAACTTCGGCAGCTCTGCGAGCAATCCGACCACACGCGCGAACTGCGTGGCGGCACTGGGCGCGCTCGGTAATACGTATCGCCAGCTCGGACAGGGCTTCAACCCGGTCAATACCGCGAACTCGCAGACTCCCGTCGCCTTCACCCAGGGTGCCAATCCCCTGCTGACACCTGAAGTCTCGACGTCGCAGACCATCGGTGCGGTGTGGAGCCCGTCGTTCGTGGAGGGTCTGAACGTGGCACTCGACTGGTGGAAGATCCGCATCTCCGAGACCATCGTGCAGGACGCGCCGACCACGATCCTCAACGACTGCTACATCAACGGCATCACCAGCCGGTGCTCGCCGCAGCTGTTCACACGTGATGCCGCTCTGGGCTACATCAACTTCATGCAATACGGCAACCGCAACGCTGGTTTCCGCAAGGCTGAAGGTTTCGACTTCGATGTGTCCTACCGTTGGGGCACCGACTACGGCAACTTCGCGTTCACGTCCAACAGCACGTATACCGCCAAGGACTACTTCGTCAGCACCAACGATCCGCGTCTCGCACTGTCCGGCGTCGGCTTCACCAGCCAGTTCCGCATCCGCTCCAACACGGGCGTAAGTTGGGACATGGGTGATTTCGGCGTGACCTGGGGTGCACGCTTCTACTCGTCGATGAAGGAAAACTGCACCTACGTGATTTCCGGTTCGACCGAGCCGAATCTGGAGTGCAATGAGATCGTGATCGCACCCACGGGCAACCTGACCGGCACCACGAGCTCCATCAGCCGTCGCAAGCGGACGGGCTCGGTCACGTTCAACGATGTGCAGATCCGCTATAATGCACCGTGGGATGCAACGATCTCGATCGGCGCGAACAACGTGTTCGATAAGGTAGGCCCGGTCATGTACACGCAGCCGAGCTCGAACACGTCGTACTACGGCGGCTTCGACATCGGTCGTTTCCTTTACATGCGCTACACCCAGCGTTTCTGATCCTGGAACCGCACATGCGTTACAAACACGGCCCCGAAAGGGGCCGTGTTTTTTGTATCCCGTTGAGCTGATGCGGGCACCACGGAAAAGCACCGCAGTCGTGGAGCCACCGGCTTTGGCAGCTTGGTAATCGGGGTCTCATGACCTTTGTTGCAAGTTCGGTGCGAGCGCGATGCGCGCGTCCGTGCATGTGGCTCAGCGCGTCTGCGCTTCCAGCAATGCACGCAGCTCCGCCGCCGGCACCGGCCGGCCGAACAGCCAGCCCTGTGCGTACAGCGGGTAATCGACCGCGCGCAGCCAGTCGCGCTGTGCTTCGGTTTCGACACCTTCGATGACGACCTGCAGGCCGAGCGTGCGGGCGAGGTCGATGATCTGCGGGACCAGGCTGACCTTCACCGCATCGGTATCGATGGTGCGGGTGAACGAGCGGTCGATCTTCAGTGCGTGCACGTCGAGTTCGGCCAGATACGCGAGGCTGGAATAGCCGGTGCCAAAGTCGTCGATGTAGACGTGGTGACCAAGTTCGCGCAGTCGCTTCGTGCCCGACACGGCGATGTCGCGGGCGGTGGTGGAGTGTTCGGTGAGTTCGATGCCGATGCGGTCGTGTGCGATGCCGGCGGTGTCGAGTATCTGCGCCATGCCGGCGTGGAAGCGGCTGTTGTCGAGATCCGCGGCCGAGATGTTGACGTTGATGCGGAATTCGCCCGGCGCGGCCAGTACGTCGCCGAAGTCGGCGGCCACGCGGCGCAGCACGAGCTGGGTGATGCGGCCGATGCTGCCGTTCTCCTCGGCGACCGGGATGAAGCGCACCGGCGAGACTATGCGGCCGTCGTGGTCGCGCCAGCGCACCAGCGCTTCGGCGCCGACCAGGGCGCCATCGGAGATCCGCACGACCGGCTGGTATTCGACGTCGAGTGCGTCCTGATCGATCGCGCGCAGCAGGCGGCCTTCGAGCGAATGCCGGCGCAGATGCGCCAGCAGCAGCGCCAGTCCGACCGCTGCACCCGCGCCCGCACCGAGCACCGTGCACACCAGCAGCAGCGGCCACTGGCTGTCGGACAGCGCAGCCCTCGACAGCGTGCTGGCGACACAGACCGCGTGCTCGCGCGCGCACATCGGATAGACGAGCACGCCGTCGCGATCGAGCGGCCGCCCGGCGCGCAGCGTGCTCGCGTCGAATTGCGTGGCGGCGCCGTACAGCGGCAGGAAGCGATCACCGTCGTCGACGTAGCCCATCGTGAAACCGATGTCCGGCGCGGGTCGAAGCCGGAACGCCAGCGGATCGAGGATCACCCGGGTGTCGCCCAGCGCCAGCACCGGCGCGCGACTGCCACTGGCGAGCAGCTGCAGTTCCATCGTCGCGACCTGCAGACCGTCGCGGGTCACCAGTTGCGGCCGTTCGACGGCAATCGGCACGGGCAGGCGGAACAGACTCGCCGTGCAGCGCAGCTGCCCGTTCTCGACGCGGCCGATGTCCTTGACGAAGTAGGTGCGATACACCGCTTCGCGCATCTGCTCGAATTCGCGATCCGTGCAGCGCGCCTGCGGCTGGCGGTTGAAGGTGTCGAGTGTCTGGCGCGACTCGTCGTGGAGTTCCCGTGCGCGCTCCAGCAGCATCGTCGCGTAGCCGCCGAGGCGCTGCTCGGCGATGTGGATCACGACCTGCCACGACACGTACGCCGCCAGCAGCGCACCGGCGAGCGCGAATCCCGCGATCGTCGCCGTGCGGAGAATCCGCTGTCCCTTCGCCTGCGCGTCGTCCACCTCGCCTCCCCGACATCGGCCGCGTCCGGCAGCCGTCCGCAGCACTATAGCTGCGCGTCGGGAGCACCGGCCATCGCGCGGGGTTTACATCCGCTTGCCGGCGGCATGACATTCGCGCGCGCAGGCTGCAGCTCCACCCGAGGAGACTCACATGAGCACGTCCAACCCCACGCGTCCGGCTGCCCCATTGGACGAAAAGACACTGCGCGATCACGACGATCTGCCGGAGACCGACGATCCGCCGCTGCGCGATCCGCGCTCGCAGTCCGCGATCGACAACATCGGACTCGATGACCAGGCCGATCTGCTGGATGCGGAACTCGACGATCAGCTGGGCGATCGCGATGCAACGGGCCGCTCGTTCGCGGACGATGTCCGCAGCGATACCGGCGTGGAAAACGGCGAGCCGAAGTAAGGCCCGCCGGGTTCACATGCAGACATGGGCCGGCACTGCCGGCCCGTCCTGTCTCAGCGGCGATACACCGCGGCGTTGATGCAGGCGAAGATGCTGACCACGAACCAGCCGAACGGCAACAACGACACCGTGAGCAGCCAGGTGATCACGAACGCGATGCACGCCGCGGCGAACCAGAGGATGGCCGACAGGATGCGGCCCTGTACCAGTTGGCCGAGTCCGGGGACGAAGAAACTGCAGATCGCGGCGATGACGTTGCCAGCCGAACCCTGTGCGCTCATGGAGATGCTCCGGTGATTCTCGAAGGCCGCGATCGTCGCCCATCAATCTGAATGGGCACGTGAAGGCCGGTGCGCGTCAGCCGCAACCCCGTTCGCGATCGACGTGCGTTGACGACAGTACTGCCCAAGGATGTCGCCATGTCCCGTCTCCGCTTCGGCCTCCGTGCCCTGCTCTGCCTGACCGTACTGCTGCCGACGATGACCACGGCGCAGCGTGTGCCCGACCTCATCGCACCGCCGTTGCTGGTCGCCGATGCCGGCGAATCGCCGGTGCGGCTCGAATCCGCGTCGATGCGCGTGGACACCGGCGCCGGTGTCGCGCGCACGACGATCGACCTCACGCTCCGCAATCCCACCGGCCGTGTGCTCGAAAGCAATCTGCAGTTCCCGCTCGCGCCAGGCCAGCAGATCGTCGGCTTCGCGCTGGACATCGACGGCACGATGCGCGACGCGGTGCCGGTCCCGAAGGATCGCGGCCGCGAGGTCTTCGAGACCATCGTCCGCGAGGGTGTCGATCCGGGCTTGCTCGAACAGACCGCGGGTGACGCGTTCCGGCTGCGCGTCTATCCGTTCGCCCCCGGCAGCACCCGCCAGGTGCGGCTGGTGCTGCTGGCACCGCTGCAGCGCGACGGGCGTGTGGACGCAGTGACGCTGCCGCTCGCTTTCGCGCGCCAGATCGACCACATCGAGCTGACGCTGGCGACGTCCGGTCGACCGGCACTGTCCGGCCTCGTCGACGCAGCCACACTGACGCGGGCCGGCGCGGAATATCGCGCCACGCTGCGCGCAGCGGACATCCCGGACGCCGGGAGCGCGACGCTGCGGGTGCCCTACGAACGCCGACCTGCTGTGCAGCTGCAGCGTCGCGACGGCGCGACGTGGTTCGTGGCCGAGGTGCCGGTGGACGCGCCCGATGCACCGCGCGCCCTGCCGCGTCGCGTCGCGCTGCTGTGGGACAGTTCGATGTCGGGCCGCACGCGTGCGCACGCACTGGAGTTCGCGCTGCTGGATGCGTACTTCCGCGCGGCCGGCGACATCGAGGTCGAGCTGTTGCGCCTGCGCGATGTCGCGGACACGCCGCAGCGGTTCCAGGTGCGCGAAGGCGACTGGCGGGCGCTGCGCCGGGAACTGGAGTCGACGGTGTACGACGGCGCCACCGCAGCTGGCGGCTGGACCCCTGCAGCGGACACGCCCGAATTCCTGCTGTTCGGCGACGGCCTGTTCAACCACGGGGCCGATGCGTTCCCCGCGTTCGCCGAAGGCCAGCGTCTGTACACCGTGCAATCCGCCAACGGCGACGCCGCACGGCTGGCGGCGCTGGCACAGGCGCGCCATGGGCGCGCGATCGATCTGCGCGATGCCGGCGCACTGCCCGCGGCGACGCGCGCACTGCTGCACGACGCACCGGCTCTCGTCGCCATCGACGGCATCGGCGCGCGTGATCTCGTCGCCGAATCGAACGTGGCGATGCCCGGCGTCGTGCGCATCGCGGGGCGCCTCGATGCATCGCGCGCCGACCTGACCCTGGCGGTGCGCAACGGCGGCCGCACGCAGCGCATCCCGCTGTCGATCGATGCCGCGCGCACGCCCCAGGGCGAACTCGCGGCATTGCAGTGGGCGCGTTTCCAGCTCGCAGCATTGCAGGCAGAACCCGAGCGCAACCGCCAGCGCATCGCCGCACTCGGGCAGCGCTTCGGACTGGTGACCCCGGGCACGTCTCTGCTGGTGCTCGAACGCATCGAGGATTACGTGCGCTTCGACATCGCGGCGCCGGCGGCCATCGCCGAAGCGGTGGCCCCTGCACGCCTGCAGACCGCGGCCGCGCAGGCGCGCGACCGGCAGACACGACGCGATGCCGTCGCGCGCGGCTGGGCCGATCGGATCGCGTGGTGGGAACGCGTCTTTCCGAAGGATGCGCCGCCGCAGATCGCCGCAGCGCAGGAGGTGCAGGCGTCCAGCCGCGTGCTGCCGATGCCACCGCCACCGCCTGCACCCGCCCCTGCCGCCGCGCCGATGATGATGATGGCCGAAGCCGCCGCGGCGCCGATGGCGATGCGATCCGCGCCGGCGCCGCTCGTACTCGGTGCGCGTGCGCCGGCGGATGCGTCCGTCGCTGCGTCGCCGTCGACCGCGACGATCCGCCTCAACCCCTGGCAGTCCGACGCGCCGCTTGCCCGCCGTCTGCGCGAGGCGCCCGATGGCGAGGTCTACGCGCGCTATCTCGATGCACGCGACGCCGAGGTCCAGGGCACCGCGTTCTATCTGGATGCGGCGGACGTGCTGCAGCGTCGCGGCGAGACCGCCCTCGCCCTGCGCGTGCTGTCGAACCTCGCGGAACTGGATCTCGACAACCCGAATGTGCTGCGCGTGCTGGGCTACCGCCTGCGCGAGCTAAAGCGCGACGACCTCGCCGTGCCGGTGCTCGAACGCGTGCTGGCGATGCGGCCGGAAGAACCGCAGAGCCTGCGCGATCTCGCATTCGCGCAGGCGGCAACCGGAAACCGCCAGCGCGCGATCGATCTGCTGGCCGAGATCGTCGACGGCGACTGGAACGGCCGCTTCGCCGAGATCGAACTGACCGCGCTGGCCGAACTCAACGCGCTGGTCGCAACCGCGCCTGCGCCGCTCGATACCTCGGCCATCGATCCGCGCCTGCTGCGCAACCTGCCGCTGGCCCTGCGCGCGGTGCTGAGCTGGGACAGTGATGACAGCGACATGGATCTGTGGGTCACCGATCCCGACGGCGAGAAGGCCTACTACGGCAATCGGCTGACCCGCCAGGGCGCGCGCATGTCACCGGATTTCACCCGCGGCTACGGCCCCGAGGAATTTGCGCTGCGCGATGCCAAGCCCGGCACATACCGTGTGGAAGCGAACTTCTTCGGCCAGCGCCAGCAACTGGTCACCGGCGCGACCACGCTGCAGCTCTGGCTGAGCACCGGCTTCGGCACCGCGACGCAGGTGGACCAGCGCATCACGCTGCGGTTGTCGGACGCGCGCGAGACGGTGTTCGTCGGCGAGTTCGAAGTGAAGTGATGCGACCCGCCTGCGCGCGGCTCACATCGCCGCGTGCAGGCCCGGCCACAGCAGTGGCGCGAGCAGCATCCAGACCGCCATCGCGACCATCATCAGGTTCTCGGTCAGCGACACGAAGCCCAGCGGCACGTTGCTGCCGCCCCCGACGCAGGCGCACTTGAGCGTGCGCTTCTCGATGTAGACCGCCTTGAACACCGAGACCGCACCGATGCCGCCGATCACCAGCGCCAGCGGCGCGGAGAACCAGGTCAGCGCGCCGGCCACCATCAATACGCCGGCGAGTCCTTCGGCGAAGGGGTACAGCGTCGCGTACGGCACCCAGCGCTTCGCCAGCAGGTCGTAGTTGAGGAACATGCTGGAGAAGGTCTGCACGTCCTGCAGTTTCAGCAGCGCCAGCACGCACATGCTCAAGCCCACGAACCATTCGGCCGCGCGTACCGTCAGCACGCTGCCGTAGACCGCGTAGGACAGCGCGAGCGCCATCAACGCCGTCATCGCGAACAGCGCGGCGACCGGTCGATAGGTCGTCGCCTTCGGATCGCGCACCTTCAGGCCCAGGAAGCGGCGCAGGTCGTCGTGGCCGCCGATGCGCACGCCGTCGATGAAGACCTGCGGCGTGGTCTTGACGTCGTGCGTCGCCTTGAACGCATCGGTGGCCTCGCGCGTTTCCAGCCAGTGGTCTTCGACGTCGTAGCCGTGGCTGCGCAGCAGATGCCGCGCCTTCAGGCCGAACGGACAGACATGGCCGGGCATGACCATGCGATGGAGCACCGCGCGCGGGCGGGAGGTGGACGTCGTCATCGGAAACTCCTCGGGTCGACGCCTTGCCGGCGCCGGATACCGCCCTGTATACCGTGCGTACCAGGGTACGGAGTCAAGCGTGGACGCGATGACGATTTCCGCATTGGCGGATGCAGGCGGTGTCGGCGTCGAGACGGTCCGCTTCTATCAGCGCCGCGGTCTGCTGGACATACCGTCGCGCGGCGCGGGCATCCGCCGCTACGGCGAGACGGACCTGCGCCGGCTGCGATTCATCCGCAGCGCGCAGGCCGCGGGCTTCACCCTCGACGGGATCGCCGAACTGCTGGCGCTCGATGCGACCCGCGATCGCAGCCGGGTGCGCGCTCTGGCCACCGAACGCATCGCCGCCCTCGATGCCCGCATCGCCGAACTGCAGCAGGCCCGCGACGCGCTGGCCGCGCTGGCGCACCGCTGCGGCCGGGGCGGTCGTGGCCCGTGCCCGATCCTCGGCGCGTTCGACCCGCCATCCACGCCCTGAGCGCATCCGGACCCGGCCTTCGCTGAATACGCTGCAGTGAGGATGTCGAAATCCGGGGCGCAACCGCGTCGTCCCGATGAAGCCTGCAGCAGACTGCCGCAGTACACCCGCGCGACCCGCGCATCGACAGGAGTTCCACCATGTCCTACATCGATGGTTTCGTTCTCGCCGTCCCCACCGCCAACAAGCAGAAGTTCATCGACCACGCCACCAGCGGCGATGCGTTCTTCATGGAACTGGGCGCCACGCGCATCCTCGAATGCTGGGCCGACGATGTGCCCGACGGCACGCTCACCGACTTCCGCAAGGCGGTACAGGCCAAGGACGATGAGACCGTGGTGTTCTCGTGGGTCGAGTGGCCCGACAAGGCCACGCGCGATGCCGCGTTCGTCAAGATGATGGACGGCAGCGATCCGCGCATGGATCCCGAGAAGAACCCGATGCCCTTCGATGGCAAGCGGATGATCTATGGCGGGTTCAAGCCGGTGGTGGAGTTGGGCGGGAACGGCTGAGGTTAATGTCGTGCTGTCGTCGCAGCGCTTGAGGACGACGCGGACGTGCATTGCATCACGCGCGTGCCGGCCGGCCAGTTTCCGTGTAGGACGACGCGAAGATCAAGATGGATCCCCGCGTGCGCTGGGATCCATTCGCGCTGTGCAGTCAAAACGCGCAGCGCACCAACGGATCACGAGCACGCGCTTCGCAGAAACAGAAAGGGCGCGCCAACCGGCGCGCCCTTTCGTTTTCCCATCAACCCGCGGACTCAGCCGACGCGGAACCGGTCGGTGTCATCACGGCCGCTGTTGTCACGGAGATAGCTGCCACCGGCGTAATGCTCGTGCGAGACGTACGCGTCCTGCACCGCGGCCTTCGCGCGATCCCAGTCCAGCGGCGAATTGCCACGACGGTTGGTCCAGTCGCTTTCAAGCTCGGCTGCCAGACGATCGTCCCAGGCGCGATCCGCATGACGGGTGCGCGCATAGGCGCCGTAGCGATAGGCCGGCTGGTAGTGGCTGTATTCGGCATCGGCGTCGCGATACGGCGCGCGCTCGAACGCGTCGGCGAAATAGGCATCGCTGCGCTCGTACAGATCGTAGGTGCGGTCGGTGCGATCCCATGCATCGCGGACGGCGGGACGCGCATCCTCCCAGCCCAGACGCGATTCACCGCGGGCCGATTCCCACTCCTTCTGCAGCGTCGCTTCCGACTCGCCCCAGTCACGGGTGCGCTCCGCTTCGCGGGCCTGCAGACCGAGGCCGTAGGCAGGTGCGTAGTCGCGGTCGTAGTCGTGATCGGCCTTGACGTAGTCGCGTTCGCGGTGCGCGTCACGCCAGTACTCGGTTTCGCCGGTCGGATCGATGCGCTCGGCGACGCCCTTGCCGACGGCTGCGCCGGCGACGACACCGATCGCTGCACCGATCAGGGTGCCGACCGGTCCGAACACCGTGCCCGCAGCAGCGCCAGCAGCCGCGCCGCCGGCGGCGCCGCCCACGCCCACACCGATCGGATGCGCACCCGGCGCTTTGGTGATCGGGTCGCGGTTGAGATCGCGGCCGCCGTCCTTGATTTCGTCTTTGTGGCTCATCTGGGGAATCTCCGCTTGCGTTTGGTTCGAAGACCCACCGTGCGGGGCCGCAGATGAAACCGCCGTCGCGAAATCCCGAATGCGCAGGGGAACCGTTCAGTCCGGAGCGCGATGGATCAATCGTCCGGGTGCATGCGGTCCCGCGATTCCGGATTCGGTCGCTGCAGCTTCGGCAGCGCACTGACGACGAGCAACGCCATCACCGTCGTCGCGAGCGCGACCATTTCCTGGCCCATGCCCGCGGCCATGCCGATCGCTGCGGTCATCCACACGCCGGCCGCGGTGGTCAGGCCCTCGATGCGTTCGCCCTTGTCGAGCTTGAGGATCGCGCCGGCACCGAGGAACCCGATGCCGGACACGATGCCCTGCATCACGCGCGTCACGTCGCCGCCTTCGATGCCGCTCAGCAGCGGCGCGAGCACGAACAGCGCCGAGCCGATCGACACCAGGATGTGGGTCTTGAGTCCCGCCGCGCGGCCCTTGTGCTCGCGCTCCCAGCCCACCATGCCGCCGAGGATCGCCGCGACGAGCACGCGCACGACGATCGTCGTCGAGGTGTCCACGTCGGGCAGCGCCAGCTCGCGTGCGACCGCGGCGCCGATCTGGTCGAGCACGCTCACCGCCGCGTCGCCGTGCATGCGTTGGGTGGATGACGAAGGTTCGCGTGCGGCATCGGGGGTGGACTCGGCGTCAGGTGAATGGACGCTAACGTCTGTCCGGTTGGCCTGCGGTGATGACGGTTCGATGACGGCCGCGTGCACCATCGCAACGGAGCATCCCGCCGCGCGTGCCCGCGCCGCGCTTGAAAAACGCGGCCCGGCCCAGCAGTTCGGGCGTTCACTGCCAGGAACCGCCCGATGCCCACTCTGTTCGATCCCCTGACCGCCGGCGCGCTGTCGCTCGCCAACCGCGTCGTGATGGCGCCGCTGACCCGCAACCGTTCGCCGAACGCGATTCCGCCACCGCGCACCGCGCTCTACTACGCGCAGCGCGCGACCGCGGGCCTGCTGGTCACCGAAGCCACCGCGATCACCCATCAGGGACAGGGCTACGCCGATGTGCCGGGGCTGTACGCGCCCGAGCAGCTCGCGGGTTGGCGCCGCGTCACCGATGCCGTGCATGCCGAAGGCGGCCGGATCGTCGTGCAGTTGTGGCATGTGGGTCGCATCTCGCACACCTCGTTGCAGCCCGATGGCCAGGCGCCGGTCGCGCCGTCGGCGATCGCGGCCAAGAGCAAGACCTTCATCCACGACGCCGACGGCAACGGCGCCTTCGTCGACACGTCCACGCCGCGTGCACTGGCGCTCGACGAGCTGCCCGGCATCGTCGAGGACTACCGCCGCGCCGCGCGCGCCGCGATCGACGCCGGTTTCGACGGTGTCGAAGTCCACGCGGCCAACGGCTATCTGATCGACCAGTTCCTGCGTAGCGGCAGCAATGCGCGCACGGATGCCTACGGCGGCAGCATCGAGAATCGCGCACGGTTCCTGGGCGAAGTCATGTGCGCCGTGGTCGAGGAGATCGGCGGCGACCGCACCGGCATCAGGATCTCGCCGGTCACGCCGGCGAACGATGCGCACGATCCGGATCCGCAGCCGCTGTTCGCGCATGTGGTCGAGGTGCTGGCGCCGCTGGATCTGGCCTTCGTGCACGTCATCGAAGGTGCGACCGGCGGCAAGCGCGATTACACGCAGGGCGATGCGCCCTTCGACTACGCCGCGTTGAAGGCGACGTATGCCAAGGCCGGTGGCACCGGTGCGTGGATCGTCAACAACGATTACGACAAGGCCGATGCGGAAGCCGCAGTAGCGTCCGGTCACGCCGATGCGGTGGCTTTCGGACGGCCCTTCATCGCAAACCCGGATCTGGTGCGACGTCTGCGCGAGGATGCGCCGCTCAACACGCCGGATCAGGCGACGTTCTACGGCGGCGGCGACGCCGGTTACACGGACTATCCGACGCTCGACTGAGCGTCGCATGCGCGCCGCCGGTCATCGGCGGCGCGCTTCTTTTCGGAGATGTGCTGTCAGCAACCGCTCACGGACGCGGGGGCGGCGTGGTCTGGAACTCCTGACCGGTCACCGGATCACGTGCACGACCGGGTGCGACTTCCTGCGCGCCGGGCACGATCCGGCCCTGCGCATCGCGCATCTGCGTCGGCATCGCACGTGGCGCGATCGGCTGGTTGACCGTAGGTGCCGGCTGCGGACGCATCTGCGGCGCCGGACCGGTGGACGGGATCGTGCCCGGCGGCTGACCGCGCTGCGACGGCGTCGCCGGCACGGCAGGCGTCACCGGTGCGGCTGCGGGCTGCATGGCCGGACGTGCCGGCGTCGTGGGCTGCTGGAGTTGCTGGGCGAACACGGGCGCCGATGCGAGCGCGAGCAGCATCGGCACACCAACTTTGAAGATGGGACGGGTCATGACGCCTCCGGGGCGCGGGTGAGCCTCGACCCTATGCTCCGGCTTATGCAGGCCCCATGAAGTTGCCGCGGTCATCGCCCGGCATCACGCCGGGCAATGCGCGCCGTTCAGTCGACGCAGATCGTCGACGCCACGCCATCACGCAGACGCTGCTGGCAACCGAAGGCGTTGGTGTCGACGCTGCAGCTGCCGCCGACCCGGGTACCGTCGGCGCTGCCTTCAGGCGCGAGGCACTGGCCTTCGCACTGCTCCGAATCGGTACACGCCTTGCCGGCGTCGGTGGTCTGGCGCAGGCACTGCTTGACCGGCGCGCGGCCGAGCTGGGTCCACTGCCCACCCACACGCTGGCAGTCGGCTTCGTTGGTGACGGTTGCCTTGTCCGGGCCGCCGACCGGCGTGACCGCAGCGGTGCTGCGTTCGGCGGGCGCGCTGCACGCGGTTAGCAGGGCGACGAGTGCGACGGAAGCGAGGCGCTTGATCATGACGGGAGGTCCGCTGGAGGAGTGGCGGCGAGTCTAGCCACGCCGATGTGAACCCGTGCGCACGCCTGCATCAGCGCGTACGACCCCACGTGGCTGCGTCATGCGTTGCGGGATCGCACGCATCGGATGTCGATTTTGCACACCTGCATGCGTCGTCATGACGAGACCGCCACCCGGCGGCCACCACGCAACCGGAGACACACCATGCGCAAGCTCATCGTTGCCGCCTTCGTCAGCCTCGACGGCGTCCTGCAAGGCCCCGGCGGCCCGCAGGAAGACACCAGCGGCGGATTCGCCCACGGCGGCTGGACCGTGCACTTCGCCGATCCGGTCTTCGGCGCGTCCATCGACGCGCTGTTCGCACGGCCCTTCGACCTGCTGCTCGGCCGCCGCACCTACGACATCTTCGCCGCGCACTGGCCGCGCGTGCCGGCCGACAACGGCGATGCCGGTCTCGCCACGCTGTTCAACGGCGTGACCAAGCACGTCGCCACGCATCGACCGGACTCGTTGGACTGGCAGAACAGCCGCGCGCTCGGCGACGACGTCATCGGCGCACTGCGCACGCTGAAAGCGCAGGACGGCTCCGACCTGCTGACCCAGGGCAGCGGTGCGCTCGTGCAGCAACTGCTGGCGACTGATCTCGTCGACACTCTGCAGCTGATGACGTTCCCGGTGCTGCTCGGCGCAGGCAAGCGGCTGTTCGGCGACGACGCGCAGGCGGTGACCTTCTCGCTCGAGAGCTCCGTCGTCTCGCCGACCGGCATCGTCGTGTCGCGCTACCAGCGTGCCGGCGAGGTCGAGACCGGATCGTTCGGGCTCGACTGAGCGCGTTGCGGCGACGGCACTGTGCGTGCGACGCCTGCAGTGCACGCACGGGCCCGCAGGCCGGCGTCATTCGTTGTTCGCCGCACCCCGGTGTCGGCACGCACGTACGGGCATCGACAGCGGCGGCCTCATGCCTGCCAGACGGATGTCGACGGAAACGCGCGCGGCTGACGACAGAACACCCACGGACTGCCAACGGGCAGCCGGCATCGCGCGTGGACACGAGCGCTGCCGCCGCCAGACGACGGAATGACTTCCCGCCTATTGACTACATCTGTAGTCAGGCGCAATCTGCCTACAGTTGTAGTCACCAGGGAACGTGCCATGCGCAACAAGACCGTCGGGGACCAGGAACTGGCCCTGCTGCAGCACATCGCCGAACACGAGGCCGCCTCCGTCGGCGAGGTCGCCGCCACCTTCGGCGAGCCGCGCGGGCTGGCCCGCTCCACGGTGCTGACGATGATGGAACGCCTGCGCGCGAAGTCCTACCTCAAGCGCAAGCAGGGCGACGGCGGCGTGTACCGCTACTCGGCCACCGCGCGCCAGGACGACGTGGTGCGCAACGCGGTGGGCAGTTTCGTCGAGAAGACGCTGCAGGGCTCGGTGTCGCCGTTCGTCGCGTGGATGTCGGAGCGCAAGGACATCAGCGCCGACGAACTCGCCGAACTCGAGGCGCTGGTCGCCAACCTGCAGTCCAAGCGCAAGGAGCGTTGAGATGGCCCTCGAACTGATCAGCGACATCCTGCTGCCGCGCCTGCTGGCCGCGAGCGTGCAGTCCACGATCCTCGTCGCGGTGGTCTGGGCGCTGTGCCGCCTGGTGCCGCGCCTGTCGGCCGCGACCCGTTGCTGGCTGTGGTGGCTGGTCGCGCTGCAGCTGCTGGTCGGCCTGGCGTGGTCCAGCCCGATGGCCCTTCCGCTGCTGCCGGCCGAGACCGTGCAGCCCGCGCTGCAGGTCGCGCAGGTCGCACCGGCGATCACGCTGGACGAGGCCTCGATCGTCTTCGCACCGACACAGTCGGCTGCGGCGTCGCCCACGTGGTCGTGGCCGCTGGCGCTCGCCGTGGCATGGCTGCTGGGCCTGAGCGTCATGGTCACGCGCAGCCTGCGCGGCTGCCTAGCGACGCGGCGCCTGCTGCGCGCGTCCATGCCCTGTCGCGACCGCAGCCTCCTGCACGCACTCGCGCTCGCCGCCGAGGCGCACGGCCTGCATGCGCCGCCGCGTCTGCGCCTGTCGGATGCAATCGATTCGCCGCAGCTCGTCGGCCCGTGGCGTCCGGTCCTGCTGCTGCCCGCGCACCATGCGGACTCGATGCAGCCCGACGAACTCGACATGGCGCTGACCCACGAACTGGTGCATCTGCAGCGCCGGGATCTGTGGCTCGGCCTGGTGCCCGCACTCGCGCAGCACCTGTTCTTCTTCCATCCCCTCGCCCATCTGGCCGCACGCGAATACGGCCTGAGCCGCGAAGCCGCCTGCGATGCCGCCGTGCTCGAAGGCAACCGTCACTGCGCACGCGAGTACGGCCAGCTGCTACTGCGTCTCGGCGTCGCGCCGCGTCCCTGCGCCGGGCTGGCCAGTGCCTCGCCCGACTTCACCCTCCTCAAGCGGAGACTCACCATGCTCCAGACCACTTCGTCCCTGCCGCGCGTCGTCGCGGTGCTGATGACCGTCGCGATCGGCGTCGTCGGTGTCATGCCCTATCGCCTGACCGCCGCGACGCCGGCCGTCGCACCGGAAACGCCGGCACCCGCCGCGCGTCCCGCGCCTGCCCCGAAACCGGCAACCGCGACCTCGCGCACGTCGACGACGACGGCGCGGACCGCGACCCGCAACGGCGTGCCGGTCGACCCGGCCGACATGCCGGATCCGCCTGCACCGCCGGCGCCCGTCGCCCCGGCTGCACCGGTCGCGCCGCCCGAACCGCCGGCCCCGCCGACCGGCGCCCTGCGCGGCACCTTCACCCTCGGCACGCAGCGCGGCGAAAACGCGTTCGTGCTGCTCGATGACGATCACAGCATCGCGGTCAGCGCGACCGACGAGCTCCGCGAGGCGCAGGCCGCGCGTCGCGGCGATGCACCGCTGCTGTGGATGCGCCGCGGCGATGCGCGCTACGTGGTGCGCGACCGCGCCACGATCGAAGCGATCCGCGACGCCTACGCCGAAGTGACGGCGCTTGGAGAAGCGCAGGGCGAACTCGGCGCGCTGCAGGGCGAGCTCGGTGGCCAGCAGGGCACGCTGGGCGCACGCCAGGCGGAGATCGCCGTGCAGGCCGCGACACGCGCGCTGGCCGACGTCAACGTCCGGGCCCAGGTGGATGCGAGCGTGAGCGCCGCGCTGCAGCGCGAGCAGGCCGGCATGCAGGCGGAGATGCAGCGTCTGGCCACGCAACAGCTGGGACTGGCGCGCGAGCAGACTGCACTCGCCACGCGCCAGCAGACCGCCAGCGCGCGCGCCGAACGCGAAGCCCGTGCGCTGATGGATGCCGCGATCCGCAACGGTCTGACCGAGCGTCTCTGACTCCGGCGGCCTGCGCAGCGCAGCCGGTCGCTGCGCGGCGAACTGTCATGTCCTGCACCACCGGCCTGACACCAGCGCCGGTGGTAACCACGCGCACAACCGCTCGCCGGCCGCGCAGTCTCCGCCGACTTGATGGAGTCGAGATGTCCGGATCCTCTGCATCCCCCGACTTGAATCGCGCACGTCGCCGGCTGTGTACAGGTCTCGCACTGCTGCCGCTGGCCATCGCGACGCAGCGCGCCTTCGCAGCGCCTGACGGGCAGGCGGGGGGTGGCTGGGGCATCGATCTCACCTCCATGCAACCCGGTATCGCGCCGGGCGACGATTTCTATACCTACGTCAACACGGGCTGGCTCGACAGCGCCGTCCGTCCCGCCGGCTACGCGCAGTACAACGAGTTGAACGCGATGTTCCTGCGCACGCAGACGCGCATCCGCACGCTCCTCGAAGACGCGGTGGCGCAGCCGCCGGGCAGCAGCAGGCTCGCCGATCTCTACACCAGCTACACCGACGTCGCGGCGATCGACCGCGCGGGCCTGCAGCCGATCCAGGCGGACCTGGACGCGATCATGACGATCGACAGCCCCGACGGCGTCGCCGCACGGATGGCGCATCCGATGTCGCACACCATCGTCGGCGCCTACGTGTTCCTCGATGCGGGCGACACACGCCGCAGCCTGTTGCATCTCGACCAGCAGATCGCCGGCGGCCGCGTCGTGGGCCTGCCGCGGGCGAGCCAGTACGCACTGACCGACGCCACCAGCGCCGCGCAACGCGCGGCCTACGTCGACTACATCGCGCAGACGCTGACGCGTGCCGGCATCGAAGACGGTGCCGCACGCGGCGCTGCCGTGCTCGCGCTGGAAACGCGCCTCTCCGCGGTGCAGTGGAACGCCGAATGGCTGCGCGATCGCAGGCGCAACTATCACCTCATGCCGGTATCGGCACTCGGTGCCTATGCGCCCGGCTTCCCATGGGCCGCGTATCTCGCAGCGACCGGTCATCCGCCGGTCGACACCATCGTGCTCAACACGGACACCGCAATCCGCGATTGCGCGGCGATCTTCGCCGAGACGCCGTTGGACACGTGGCGCGCGTATCTCGCGTTCCACTGGATCCACAACCACGCGCATCTGCTGCCGACGCCCTACCAGGACGCCAGCTTCCAGTTCTACGGCACCACGCTGGGCGGCCAGACCACCCGGCGGTCGCGCGCGGACCGCGGCCTCCAGTTCGTCAGCCAGAATCTTCCGGAGCTGGTCGGTGCGAGGTACGTCGCGCAGTTCTTCCCGCCGGACCACCGCGACGCGATCGATGCGATGGCGCCCTTCATGAAGCAGGCCTTCCGCACGCGCATCGAGACCGCGGACTGGCTGGATGCCGACACGCGCGCGACCGCGCTGGCGAAGATCGACGCGATGGGCCTGCGGCTCGGCTATCCGGATGATCTGCGCGACTACGCCGACGTCGGAATCTCGCCGACCGATCCCATCGGCAACATCCATCGCCTGCTCGCCGCGCAGGTGGCGCTCGAATCGCGTCACCTCGTGGATCCCGCGCTGCCGTACCGTTGGCATCTGCCGCCGCAGTCGGTGGATGGCAGCTTCAGTCCGCAGCTCAATGTGGTGACGTTTCCGGCCGGCCTGCTGCAGGCGCCCGCGTTCGATGCGACGGCCGACGCCGCGGTGAACTTCGGTGCGATCGGCGCCGTGCTCGGCCACGAGATGGCGCACGGGTTCGACGATCAGGGCTCGCGCTTCGACGACCAGGGCAATCTGCGCGACTGGTGGACGCCTGCGACACGCGCGGCGTTCGATGCACGCACCGAGGTGCTCGTCGCGCAGTTCGATGCGTACGAGCCGCTGCCCGGCGCGCATCTCGACGGGCGCCGCAGTCTCGGCGAGAACCTGTCGGATCTGGTCGGCGTGACCGTCGCGCTCGATGCCTACCGTCTCTACGCCGCCGCACACGGCATCGACACCCGCGCGACGCGCGGCGGCTTCACCGGCGAACAGCGGTTCTTCCTCGGCTGGGCGCAGCTGTGGCGCTGTCTCGACAGCGAAGCCTCGCTGAAGTCCGACATCGAGCAGGCCTATCACTCGCCCGCGCGCTACCGGGTCAACGGCGTCGTGCGGAATCTGCAGGCCTGGTACGACGCGTTCGACGTGCGTGAGGGCAACGCCCTGTTCGTCGCGCCATCGGCCCGCGCGTCGATCTGGTGAACCGTTGCAGGCTCAGCGCTCCGGCCAGTACCACGCCGGCGCGTCCAGCATCCCCTGCCCTTCGATCGTCGTCTGGCTGTCGCGTTTGACCAGCTGGACCGGATTGCAGTCGGGACTCTGTTCCAGCGCGGCGATCAGCCGCGTCGCATGCGAGACCACCCAGACCTGGGTGCGTCGCGATGCACCGGCAATCAGCCGCGCCAGTGCCGGCAGCAGATCAGGATGCAGGCTGGTCTCGGGTTCGTTGAGCACCATCAGCGGCGGCGGACGCGGTGTGTGCAGCGCGGCGATCCACAGCAGATAGCGCAGCGTGCCATCCGACAGTTCGGCGGCCGACAGCGGCCGCAGCAACCCGTGCTGGCGGAACTGCAGCGAGAAGCGTCCGCCCTCCACCAGCACCTCGACGCGCGCGCCGGGAAACGCGTCGGCGACCGCGGCGTCCAGCGCTTCGACATCGCCGATCTCGCGGACCGTGGCCCAGGCCGCGGCGAGATCGTGGCCGTCGTGACTGAGCACCGGCGTGCGCGTGCCGAGTTGGGGCAGACGCGCAGGCGCATCGGCATCGGCGCGGAAGTGATCGTAGAAACGCCAGCCGCGGATCGTCTCGCGCAGCTGCAGCACTTCGGGCGCATTGCGCGGATCGGCGATCTGGCCGAAGAGGCTTTCGAACGGATTCAGATGTTCGCCGGCGACCCGCCACTGGCGACCGTCGCGCACCCGCACCAGCGCACCGCGGCGATCAACCAGCGTGTTGCCCTGCCGCAGGAACGGGCCGCCCCAGATCACCTCGCGCTTGATCTCGGGGTCCTGCGCGAACAGCGACTGCGAGGGCACGGGCAGGCCGAGATCGATCGCGTAGCCGAACTGTGCGCCGGCGAAGCCGAGTTTCAGCGACACGGGCTGCTGTCGCGGCCCGCCCTGGACCGGCACCTCACCGCGACGCATGCGCGCGCTGAGCGTTTCCGGCCCGGCCCACAGCGTGGACTGCAGGCCCCCTTCGCGCGCGAGCGCCGACACCACGCCGCCCTGCGCGGTTTCGGCGAGCAGGCGCAGCGCGCGATACAGGCTGGACTTGCCGCTGCCGTTGGCACCGGTGACGAGATTCAACCGCCCCATCGGCACCACCAGCGTGTGCAGCGAACGGTAATGGGCGATGGCGAGCGTGGTGAGCATGCAGATGAGCGATCCGGGCGCGCTTTGTGGTGTATCAGCGCGAGGTCGCAGGCCCTGCGATCTTCAGACACACGCGCGCGAGGATGCTGTCCGACGCCAGATACAGCGTGCGGCCGTCGTCGCCGAAGGCGACGTTGGCGACCGCGCTGCCGGTTTCGATCCGGCCCAGCCGCATGCCATCCGGCGCGAACACCAGCACGCCGCCGGGGCCGGTCGCGAACACAGTGCCATTGGCAGCGACGGTCATGCCGTCCGGCAGACCGGGCGCCGCGTCGCCGACCAGATCACCGGCATCGGCGAACACGCGTCGCGAAATGACGTCGCCTTCTGCGTCGAGCGCGTACGCCATCCAGATCGCGCGTTCGGGATCGGAATTGGCGACATAAAGCGTGCGTTCGTCGGGCGACAGCGCGATGCCGTTTGGGCGGGTCAGGCCGTCGTCGAGCAGATGCACGCGGCCGTCGGTATCGAGCCGGTAGACACCGTTGAACGGCAATTCCTTGACCGGCGACTCATCGAGATCCTTCAGCCCGTACGGCGGATCGGTGAAGAAGATCGCGCCGTCGCTACGGCGCACGACATCGTTGGGACTGTTGAAGCGCCGGCCGTCGTATGCGCGCGCGAGCACGGTCTTCTGTCCGGTCCGCGGATCGAGCCGCGCGAGCGTGCGGCTGCCGGAATCGGCCAGCAGCACCGTGCCTGACGGTTCCGCGAACAGGCCGTTCGCGCCGGCTTCGCGCAGCACACCGGTCGGCGGGCCGTCGTAGCCGGACGGTTCGAGGAATACCGACAGACCATCCGCCTCCGACCAGCGATGGATCCGGTTCTCCGGCACGTCGGTGAAGAGCAGATAGCCGCCATCCTCCATCCATGCCGGACCTTCGGCCCAGGTGAAGCCGTCGGCCAGACGCTCGATCGTCGCGTCGGGCGCGACGACGGCATCGAAGCCCGGCGCGTACGCGGTCAATCCGCCGATCGCGGGGCGCTCGCTCGTCGACATCGCGGCACCGCCCGCGCAACCGCCGAGCAATGCGGCGCACACCAGGCCGGAAAAGAGACGGAAGGGCTGCATCGGCCTGCCTCGCAAGTGATCGGGCCGCACAGCCTGCCACGACGCACGCGACGGTGCGCCAGACGCACCCCTCCGAGCGCGTGTCAGAGCCGCAGGACGGACTGCATCGCGCGCGCGATCCAGCCGCTGAACCGCATCGGCGCATCGGACGCGGCGACGCAGATGCACGGCACGCCGTGGCTGGTGACCGGCTGGTGTTCGGTCTCGTGATCGAGATCGGCGACGTCACCCGGACCGAAATGGCCGAGCACGTCGTCGTAGGCGCCGCGCAGGATCAGGGTCAGTTCGTTGTTGCCATGGCTGTGCATCGGCATCCGCTTGCCGGACGCCGTGCGCAGCATCAGCAACTGCGCGCCGAGCGCGGCGTCCTGCGCGCGCAGCAGATGGATGCCCGGGCCGACCGCACGCCAGCGCAGCGTGGAATAACGTTCGCCGAACCAGGGCCGCAGCGGCGTCGGCAGCAGGTCGGGATCGACCGGCGCCGGCTCGGCGACGACCACCGGCGGCGCAGGCGTGGCGCCTTCGAGCCGCGCACGGAACGCATCGCGCGCCGATGCCGACAGCGGCGCGCCGTCCTGCTGCTCGATCAACCGCGCGCCGATGGCATCGGCCGCACGCAGCTGCTCGCGGCAGCTCGCGCACAGTTCCAGATGGCTGGCGACGACGGCCGCGAACGCGACCGGCAGCGCACCGGCCGAATAGCCGACCAGCGTGGCGTGATCGAGATGCCGGACCGGCACGTTCACGCCTCGCCTCCCAGCCCGCATCGCAGCTTGGCGAACGCGCGCCGCAGCGTGGACTTCACCGAACCCAGCGGCATGCCGAGTTCGTTGGAGATTTCCGAGTGGCTCTTGGATTCGAGATACGACATGCGGATCAGGCGCGCCTGCCCGACCGGCAGTGCGTCGATCGCACGCCCCAGACCGACGTGATCGGTGAAGGCTTCCGGCCCACTCGCGCCGACCTCGCCATCGTCGTCGTGCAGCAGGTCGACATCGTCGGGCCACGCGGTCGCCGAGGCGCCGCGACGCAGCGAATCGATGTGCAGGTTGCGCGCGATGCGGAACAGCCACGTGCCGAGACTGGCGCGTGTGGCATCGAAGGACCGCGCGCGGCGCCACAGCCGCAGCATCGCTTCCTGCACCAGATCCTCGGCCTGCGCGGATTGAATACCCTGGCCCAGCAGATACCGGTTGAGCCGGGGCGCGAAGTGGTCGTAGATGCGCATGAAGCAGTCCACGTCGGCGTTCGCCGCGACGCGGGTCATCTGGTCGGACCAGAACACCGCATCGGGAGCCGGATCGGCGAGCAGTTTGGACATGCGAACCGCCCCTTGCAGGGGCGTGACCTTCGAGACGGCGGTGGCAGGCAGCTTGGGCATGGCGCCGTGTGGGGAACGTGCAGGCGGAGACATGGGGTCATACGCCGCAGGGGCGCGATTGGATGCCTCCCCGGCGCGCTTCGACGCGTCGCGGCGGGATTGTCCCCGCTCCGCAACAGTTCTTCGCTGGCGGGGCCGTTTAACGCCTGCGGCGCGAGGCATAGCCTGTCCGCATCGTGACGGCGCCCGGCGCCGCGCGCGCCGGAGTACACCGATGACCCGCCTGCCCACCCTCTACATCTCGCACGGCTCGCCGATGACCGCGCTGGCGCCGGGCCAGGTCGGCGAACGCCTGGCCGAACTCGCACGCACACTGCCCAGGCCGCGGGCGATCGTCATCGCATCCGCGCACTGGCTGGCGCGTGCGCCTCTGGTCGGTGGCGCGGCGATGCCGGAGACCATCCACGATTTCGGCGGTTTTCCGCAGGCGTTGTTCGACATCCGCTACCCCGCGCCCGGCGACACCGCGCTCGGCGCGCGCGTGGCGGACCTGCTGCAGGCGGCCGGATTGGCGCCGCAGCTCGATCCGCAACGTGGCCTCGATCACGGCGTGTGGGTGCCGCTGCGGCTGCTGTATCCCGATGCCGACATTCCGGTGGTGCCGATGTCGATCCAGCCGGGTCTCGGCCCGGTGCACCAGTTCCAGATCGGCCGCGCCCTGGCGCGGTTGCGCGACGAGGGTGTGCTGGTGATCGGCTCGGGCAGCATCACCCACAACCTGCACGACTGGCGCAGCTATGACGACGCGCGTCAGGCGCCTTATGTGCAGCCCTTCATCGACTGGGTGGAGCAGCGGCTCGCGGCCGAAGACGTGGATGCGCTGCTCGACTACCGGAAGCAGGCGCCGTTCGCCGAACGCGCGCATCCCACCGACGAACACCTGCTGCCGCTGTACGTCGCGATGGGCGCCGCCGGCACGCCGATGCACGCGCAGCGCATCGATGCCGGCATCGACATGGGCTTTCTGGCGATGGACATCTACCGGTTCGATGGGGCACCGGGCGCGCTGACGCACGAGTAAGTGGCGCTGCGGGACGGGCGTGCGGTCACGTCGCCCAAAGAAAAAGCCACCCGCTCCGGTGCACGGGGCGGGTGGCTTCGGAGGTCACGCGAGGATCAGCCGCGCTTGCTGATCCGGTCGCGCATGTGCGCTTCGTCGTCGAGCCAGTTCTGGTCCTTGTTCTTCAGGAAGAACACGTAGACCACCAGCGAGACCGCGATGATGGCGGTGGCATACACGGCGAAGGTGATCACCTGGTCCGACTTCAGCGCCGCCTGGTACAGCAGCGGCGCGGTGCCGCCGAAGGCCGAGTTGGCCAGCGCGTAGCCGAGGCCCACGCCAAGCGCGCGGATGTGCGTCGGGAACAGTTCCGCCTTCACCACCGCGTTGATCGACGTGTAGCCGGTCAGGATGATGAAACCGATACCCAGGATGACGAAGGCCGACAGTGCGCTGGTCTGCTGCGGCAGCGCCGTCACCAGGTACCAGGTGTAGAGCACGCCGCCGATGCCGAAGAACACCAGCAGGCTCTTGCGGCCCACGCTGTCCGACAGCCAGCCGCCGATCGGCTGCAACAGCATCAGGAACGTCAGCAGACCCAGATTGATCAGCGTGCCCACGATGACGTCGTCGCCGGCGAATGCGGTCTGGATCATCTTCGGACCGTTGACCGAGTAGGTGTAGAACGCGACCGTGCCGCCTGCGGTGATCAGGAAGCACAGCAAAAGCGGACGCCACTGGTTCACGAACAGCTCGCGGATCGAGCCCGAAGCCTGCGCGCCGCCGGTCTTGGCCTCCTTGATGGAATCCGATTCCAGCGATTCGTCCATCGTGCGGCGCAGCCAGAACACCACGATCGCCGCGAGGCCACCGATGCCGAACGCGACGCGCCAGCCCCACTCGGAGATCTGCGAGGTGTCGAGCATCAGCAGCATCGCCAGCAGCGTCGCCTGCGCCAGCACGTGGCCGCCGACCAGGGTCACGTAATGGAACGAGGACAGGAAGCCGCGACGGCCCGGAATCGCGGCCTCGGACATGTAGGTCGCACTGGCGCCGTACTCGCCGCCGGTCGCGAAGCCCTGCACCAGACGTGCGATCAGCAGCAGCACCGCGGCCCAGATGCCGATCTGTTCGGCGGTCGGACTGATCGCGATGAGGAACGAGCACCCGGCCATCACCGACACCGAAACGGTGAGCGCCAGGCGCCGGCCGTAGCGGTCGGCGAAGCGGCCGAAGTACCACGCGCCGATCGGGCGCATCAGGAAGGTCGCGGCGAAGATCGCCCAGACGTACAGGGTGGAATTCTTGTCGTCGGGCGAGAAGAACTGCGACTCGAAATAGACCGCGAACACCGAGTACACATAGACGTCGAACCACTCGACGAGGTTGCCGGCCGAACCCTTCAGGGTGTTCGACACGGACCGGCGCAGGCTGGCCGGCCGGGCCGCATTGGGGGCGGCGGGTGACGCCACGGAGCTTGAAGCAGTCATCTTGGATGGGCCTGCGTGGGGGCAAGGGATGGCGAGTATAGGCACCGGAGCGGGTGGGATCGGCGTCAATAGCGAAGAGGTATTAGATGCAGGCCCTGCCCGGGCCCGCCGCGTCGGGCCGGCGCCGACGGGCGGTTTGCGCGCGCGGCGGCGTGGGCGTGTGATATCTGCCGCGCCCGTGCGAACCACCTCATGACAGGTTCGACACGGACTCCCATGGACACCACGATGCCGCTTGCGCACGACCGCGCCGCATTCACCCGGCTGCTGCAGGACCACCACGGCATCGTCGCGACCGTGGCGGCCAGCTACTGCCGGGATCCGGACGACCGCGCCGACCTGGCGCAGGACATCGCCGTGCACCTGTGGCGCGCGTGGCCGAAATACGACCCGGCGAAGACCTTCAGCACCTGGATGTACCGGATCGCGCTGAACGTGGCGATCAGCGCGGTGCGCAGTGCGACCGTGCGCCATCGCCACGCGGTGCCGTTCGACGAGACCCTGCACGACCTCGCCGATCCCGCGCCGCGCGACCCGCAGGCCGAACAGCAGGTCCGCGCCCTGCACCGCTTCATCCACGCACAGGCGCCGCTCGATCGCGCCCTGCTGCTGCTCTATCTCGACGACCGCAGCCACCGCGACATCGCCGACATCCTCGGCCTCTCCGAGACCAACGTCGCCACCAAGATCAGCCGGCTGCGCCAGCGCATCCGCCACGAACTCTAGAGGACCTGCCATGGAACCCGATGACCTGAAGACCGCCTGGCAATCGCTGGAAGCCCGCATGGCCCGCAGCGATGCCGTGCAGCGCGCTCTGCTGCGCGAAACCCGGCTGCTGCGGGCGAAGGGACAGCTGCGCCCGCTGAAGATCGGCCACTGGGTGCAGGCCGCGCTGGGCATTGCGCTGATCGTGCTCGGCGTCGCCTGCTGGACCCGCAACACAGACGTCGCCGGACTGCTGGTCGCCGGCATCGCGGTGCATGCCTTCGGCGTGCTGACGATCCTCGGCGCCACCGCAACGCTGGTACTCGCCGGCCGCGTCGATTACGCCGCGCCGGTGCTGCAGATCCAGCGTCAGCTGGCGGCGTTGCTGCGCGTCTACGCATTGAATGCGGGGCTGTGCGGCGCACCGTGGTGGATCATGTGGCTGCCGGTCGTGGTCGCATTCGCCGGTCTCGGCGATGCGCCGGCGGCAGCTGCCACACCCGCGTGGATCGTCTGGAGCCTGGTCATCGGCGGCGTCGGTCTCGCAGCGACCTGGCTCTACGCCTGGCGCAACCGCGCACGTCTGCTCGCCAGGACGGATGGCCCGATCAACTGCGCCGACGGCGCAGACGGCATCCGCCGCAGCCAGCGCCTGCTCGACGAAATCGCGGCGTTCGAGGCGGGTTGAGTGCGGGCCGCTCGGTGCCTCCGCATCTCTTCTTTTCGGAAAGCGGACTGCACCGGACTCGATCGATGGCCGACGCGCGACGCGCGTCAGGTCAAGCTGCAGCTTGCAGCCATCCACACGATGCGAGTGGCATCACGCGTCGCGATTCGCGCATCGGTCTGGCCCACCGACCACCGTGCGCGTATTCATCGGACTCGCATCCACGCGCGCTCCGGCGGATGTCGGATCGCCGCGCCCACCCCGCCATCCCCCGTGCACCGCGATCCCGTGCGCGTTCAGTCATCGGCCGCCTTCACTCACATCACGCCAGCGCGATCTCCGCGTCACACGCACCTGCCATCGGATCTGTGCCTCATGGCGACCCCACTGCACAGGCTCACCCCATGAAAGCGCTCACCTACCACGGCAGCAAGGATGTCCGGGTCGACACCGTGCCCGATCCGGTGCTGCAGGACGCCGACGACATCCTGTTGCGCGTCACCGCCACCGCGATCTGCGGCTCCGACCTGCATCTGTTCCGCGGCAAGATTCCCGAACTGCACAAGGGCGACATCCTCGGCCACGAGTTCATGGGCATCGTCGAGGACGTCGGCAAGGACGTGACCAACGTGCGCAAGGGCGACCGCGTGGTGATTCCGTTCGTGATCGCCTGCGGCGACTGTTTCCACTGTCGTCTGGCCGAGTTTTCCGCCTGCGAAACCACCAACACGGGCACAGGCGCCGCGCTCAATTCCAAAGGCATGCGCCCGCCCGCGGCGCTGTTCGGTTTCAGCCATCTCTATGGAGGCGTGCCCGGCGGGCAGGCCGAGTACGTGCGAGTACCCAAGGGCAATGTCGGGCCGATCGTCGTGCCCGACGCATTGCCGGATGAGCAGGTGCTGTTCCTGTCCGACATCCTGCCGACCGGCTACCAGGCCGTGCTCAATGCGCGCGTCACCCAGGGGTCGACGGTCGCGATCTTCGGCGCCGGCCCGGTCGGGCTGATGGCCGCCGCGTGCGCGAAAATGCTCGGCGCCGAGCGCATCTTCATGATCGACCGCTACCAGTACCGTCTCGATTTCGCCGTCGCGACCTACGGCGTGATTCCGATCAATTTCGAGGAGACCGACGACCCGGCCGAAGAGATCATCTCGCAGACCAACGGCCGCGGCGTGGACGCGACGATCGACGCGGTCGGCTTCGAAGCCAAGGGCAGCAAGGCCGATACCCTCGCCACACAACTCAAGCTCGAAGGCAGCAGCGGCGCCGCATTGCGCCAGTGCATCGCGGCGACGCGTCGCGCGGGCACGGTCAGCGTGCCGGGTGTGTACGCGGGCTTCATCCATGCCTTCATGTTCGGCGACGCCTTCGACAAGGGCCTGCGTTTCGAGATGGGCCAGACCAACGTGCAGAAGTACATGCCCGAACTGCTGGAACACATCGGCGAAGGCCGCCTGCAGCCGGACGTGATCATTTCGCACCGCATGGCACTCGCCGATGCGGCAAAGGGTTACGAGATCTTCGACGGCAAGGAAGACGCCTGCCGCAAGGTCGTGCTGACGCCCTGATCGGAACTCCCGGCTCGTTCAAACGCAAACGGCGCCTAGAGGGCGCCGTTTGCCTGTGCGGACCGGAGCGTCGCCTCAGGCGGTGCCGCCCTCGGCGCCGCCCCGCTGCAGCGGATCGGCGAGCGCCTCGCCTTCGCCGACGAAGCTCAGCGCCACGGAATTGAGGCAATGCCGCTCGTGCGTCGGCGGCGGGCCGTCCGGGAACACATGGCCCAGATGGCTGCCGCAGCGCGCGCAGACTTCCTCGACGCGGATCATGCCGTGGCTGGTGTCGCGGATCAGGGTGATGTGCGCGGGATCGTAGGGCGCGAAGAAACTCGGCCAGCCGGTGCCCGAATCGAACTTGGCGCTGGAGCGGAACAGCGGCAGCGCGCACAGGCGGCAGCAATAGACGCCCTCGCGCTTGTTGTCAAGGAACACGCCGCAGAACGGCGCTTCGGTGCCGTGCTGCAAGAGCACTCGGCGCTCGTCGGCGGACAGGTCGGCTTCCAGCGCGGCGCGCTGCTCGGCGGAAGGCGGGGTGAGATCGAAACGGCTCATGGGGATTCCGGCAGTTCGCGGGTCCCCACAAGATGGCGACGCACGGGCCGCTGCACAAGCCGTTGCGTGTCAGGCGACCGCTGCGCGCCCGCGCGTCCGGTGCCACACATGCCGCGCCAGCGCATACAGGACCAGATGCGCGATGGCCGAGACGGTCGCCACGATGCCGCCGATCAGCAGCGGCAGCACCGCACCGAAGGTGAAGGTCATCGCGAGGACGAAGCCCAGCAGGCATTCGGCGCGGTACGCAGGCAACAGCAGCCCCAGCACCAGCGCCGACACCAGCACCGCGAACGCCGCGTCTTCCACGCCGCTGACAAAGGCGACCGAGAGTGCGGCCCCCGCCGCCGCAGCGACGCAAAAGCCGAGCCACGCGACACGGACCCCGCGACGCCTGTCGATGTGACGTGCGATGCGCCGCGCGACACGCCCGGTGACGAACCACGCCAATGCGGGTAGCAGCACCAGACCCCAGCCGTTCCACACCGCAGGCAGGTCCGGACGCGCGAGCAGATGGTGGCTGACGATGCCGCCGTGCGCGTGCTCCCAGGCCAGATGCGCCAGCTCGGCCAGCAGCACCGTCACGACCAGCCACACCCGCCAGGCGTGCGATCCCGGCTGCGCGCTTCGGTCCGTTCGTGCATGCATCAGCGTTCCCCTTCGATCTGCAATCGACTGTAAGCCGCATCGCCGAGATCCACCCGTGGCGTTCGCCATCGTGACTTCCGGCGACGGACATCGCCCGCCGGCTGCACTCAGCCCGTCGGCGTCTCGCCTGTCGCAGCAAGCACCGCGCCCACGCGCGCCGCCAGTGCGTCGACCGTAAACGGCTTGCCGATCAGCTGCACGCCGGGCGCCAGCACGCCATCCTGGACGAGGGTGTTGCGGCTGTTGCCCGTGGTGAACAGCACTTTGAGATCCGGACGCCGCTTCAGCGCTTCGTCGGCCAGCTGGCGGCCGTTGACCTCGGGCATCACCACGTCGGTGAACAGCAGTGCGACGTCGGGATGCAGGTCGAGCAGCTGCAGCGCACGCGCCGCGCCGTCGGCGGCGACGACGCGATAACCAAGTTCGGTCAAGGCGTCGGTGGAGAACTGCCGCACGGCCGGCTCGTCGTCCACGACCAGCACCAGTTCCTGGTGCCCATGCGGCAGTTCCGTAGCTTCCGCACCGGCCGGTGCCGCGATTTCGGCGTCGCCTTCGAGCCGCGGCAGCCAGATCTGCACCACCGTGCCCTGCCCCACCTCCGACGCCATCCGCACGTGGCCGGCCGACTGTTTGACGAAGCCGTAGACCTGCGACAGCCCCAGACCCGTGCCCTTGCCGACCTTCTTGGTCGTGTAGAACGGATCGAAGGCCTTGGCCATCACCTCGGGCGGCATGCCGGCGCCATCGTCGGACACGGTGATGCGCACGTACTGCCCGGGCGGCACGTCCTGCAGCCCGGTGAAGTAGGCCGGCTCGGTCACGCTGTTGGCGGTGGCGATCGTCAATCGCCCGCCGCCGGGCATCGCGTCGCGCGCATTGACCGCGAGATTGAGGATCACGTTCTCGAGCTGGTTTGCATCGACGTGCGTGGGCCACAGGTCCGCAGCGAGGTCGGTCTGCAGCCGCACGCTGCTGCCCAGCGAATGCGCCAGCAGATCCGACATGCCTGCGACCAGCCGGTTCGCATCCAACGGCACCGGTTGCAGCGGCTGCTGGCGCGAGAACGCGAGCAGGCGCTGGGTGAGCTGCGCAGCGCGGCTGGCCCCGTCGATCGCCATGTCGATGTAACGCCTGGTGCGCGGGTCGGGATGGTCTTTGAGGCGCGAGGCCAGCAGATCCAGCGGACCGACGACGGCGGCGAGCATGTTGTTGAAATCGTGCGCGATGCCGCCGGTCAGCTGGCCGACGGCTTCCATCTTCTGGCTCTGCCGCAACGCATCCTCGATGCGCGTGCGTTCGGCGACCTCCGCGCGTACGCGGCTTTCCAGTTCTTCGTTCAACTCCTGCAGCCGCGCATCGGCGCGCTTGCGCTGGGTCACGTCGATGGCGACGCCGAGCACGCGCAGGCAGCGGTCGCCCTCGAACAGGCCGCGCCCCTTGGCCGCGACCCAGCGCACGATGCCGTCCTCCTTGCCGACGGTGCGGTATTCCACGTCGTAGAACGCGCGTCGCTGCGGATCGGCCGCGGCATCGAATGCGGCGCTGGTGGCGTCCCGGTCCTGCGGATGCAGGCCGTCGTAGAAATCGCTGAGCGAGACGTCCGCATCGGCCGAGATGCCGAACATGGCCTTGGTGCGCGGCGGCCAGATCAGCAAGCCCTGCACCATGTCGACATCCCAGAAGCCCATGTCGCCGGCGTCGGTCGCCAGACGCAGACGCTCCTCGCTCTGCGTCAGCGCCGCCTCGGCGGCCTTGCTCGCCGACAGGTCCAGCATCGCGCCGATCATGCGCACCGGCTCGCCCGCCGCGTTGCGCAGCACGGTGCCCCGGTCGAGCACCGATGCGTAGCTGCCGTCGGCACGCTCGAAGCGGTACTCGCCGGTCCACACCGAGCCCTCGCCTTCGATGACCGCGTGGATCTGCGTGTCGATCCGCGCGCGGTCGTCGGGATGGATGTGGTCGATCCACCAGTTCGCATCCGTCTCGGACTCGGGATGGCCGAACAACGTGGTCAGCGCCTCGTTCCAGATCACGTGGCCGTCGTCCATGCGCCAGTCCCAGATCGCATCGTTGGTGGCGCGCGCTGCGAGCCGGTAGCGCTCCTCGATCTCGTGATGCCGCGCTTCGGCGGCCTTGCGATCGGTGATGTCGAGCGAGGTGCCGACCAGCCCGGTGACGGTGCCATCCGCGTCGCGCAACGGCGCCTTGGTCGACAGCCACCACGCGCGCCGACCATCGGGGAAACTCACTTCCTCCTCGATCTGCTCCGCGCGTCCGCTCGACATGATGCGCTCGTCGGTCGCCATCACCGCGGCGGCCTGCGCAGGATCGCCGAGCAGTTCGGCGTCGGTCCGTCCGATGTAGGCCTCGGGCGGTCGGCCGATCAGCTCGGTCGTGCCGCGATTGCCGATCACGATGCGCCCCCGCCGATCCTTGGCGTACATCACGCCCGGCGCGCTCTCGACGAACGAACGCAGCAGCGTCTGCGCCTGGTCGCGCTCGGCCTCGACGCGCCGCCGCTCCTCGATGTCGATCAGCACGCCCGGAAACCCGACGGCCTTGCCGTCGGCGTCCAGATCGACGCGGCCGATCGCCTCGATCCACCGGTACTCGCGGTCCTTGCCCAGCGTCCGATAGGCGTGCGCGTAGCGTCCGCCGCGGCGCACGGCTTCTTCGATCGCCGCCTTCAGGCCAGCGCGGTCTTCGGGATGCACGTACTCAACGATCTCCTCCAGCCGCAGATCGCCGCGTGCGACATCCGGGTCCAGCCCGAAGGCTTCGGCGAGCGCGTCGTCGATCGTCACGTTGTCGCGCAGAACGTCCCAGAACCACGTGCCGACGATCGCGCCGGCAGCCAGCGCGAGCTCGACGCGCTCGGCATCGCGCGCGCCATGGAAATCGTTCGGATCCGAAGGGGTCAAGGTGGTCTCGGGCAGGGACGGGGCAGGCCCGGCCATTCTCCCAGCTGCCGGGCGGTTCGGCGACTCCGGACCCGGACGCACCGATTCCTGCGCAAATCCACTGACCTGCGGGGCCCCTGTTCGCCGCGACACGCGCTCGGACGGCAGCGCATTCGGGTCGTCTGCCCACACCTCCAAAGCGTCAGCGCCACAGCACCCTGCATTTGGGGCCGCGTATTGGACAAGCGCTGCGTCGACCGGGCAAGGTGTCGCGCTCCACGCATATCCGAGGTCCTTCTGCATGCGCCTGATCCCGTTGATGGCGATGACCGCCCTGCTCGCGGCCTGTGCGCCTGATGCCGCCGACACCGCACCCATGCGCGACGCTGACGCGACACCGTCTGCAGCAATCGAATCCGTGCACGCGGCCGCAGCAGCCGAAAGCGACACCGCGAGCGCGTCCACGGTGGCCTACCAGCGCATCAACGAAACCATGCACGCCGGCATGGGCGCCGGCTTCACCGGCGACGCCGATGTGGACTTCATGCGCGGCATGATTCCGCATCACCAGGGCGCCATCGACATGGCCCGCGTCGTGCTCGAACACGGCACCGACCCGGAAGTGCGCGCTCTCGCGCAGCAGGTCATCGCTGCACAGGAAACCGAGATCGCGCAGATGCAGCGTTGGCTGCAGGACCGCGGCGTTCCTGTTGACGCGCCTGCTTCGGATACCGACGCGCACACGCATCATTGAGCGCTCGTGCGTTCGACACATGCGCGGGCATCAGGAACGCGAATCGAACATTGGGAATCGGCACACCTTCTCCGGGAACGTCATGACCAGCGACATCGGCGCAATGCTTCGAGAGCGCCTCCGGCTTGCGGCGCCTGCGGCCGTCGCGTTCGAACATGGCGACGTCGATACGTTCGACGGATTCACCCGGGAACGGATTGAGTACCGCGGCCTCGAAGGCGACATCATTCCAGCGCTCCTCTTCATGCCCACGGCGCAGCGTGCCCGCGGCGGCGTGGTGTTCTTCCACCAGCACAACGGCGAGTTCCACTTCGGCAAGAGCGAAATCGCTGGCGATGTCGGCAGCCCGTTCCAGGCCTTCGGCCCGGCGCTCGCGCGTCGCGGCCTCGCAGTGCTGGCGCCGGACGCCCTCACGTTCGAGGATCGCCGCGGCAACGTGCACGGCGTGGAGCCACACTATTACGATTGGCTGCAGCACTACAGCGCCATGAGCTACCGCCTGCTCGACGGCGACACGCTGATGCGCAAAGGCCTCGACGACGCCCAGCGCGCGTTGAGCGTGCTGATCGACGCCGCCGGACTGGACGAACGCCGCGTCGGCATCGCCGGTCATTCCTACGGCGGCTACACCGCGCTGTACCACGCCGCCGTCGACCCGCGCTGCCGATTCGCGTGCATCAGCGGCGCGATCTGCAGCTTCGACACCCGCCGCCGCGAAGAGACAGGCATCACCCTGTTCGAAGCGGTGCCCGGCCTCGCGCAGCTGATCGACACGCACGATGTGCTGTCGGCCATTGCTCCGCGCCCGACGCTGGTCGTCTCGGGGACCGAGGACAAATATTCGCGGGACGCGGATCAGGTCGTGGCGCGGGCCGCTGGTGACTTCATCACCGCGCTGCGCGTCGCGCGTGGACACGCGCTCGAGCAGGAACGGTTCGATGCGATCGTCGAATGGCTCGTACAACGCGTGTCTGGTTGAAGGCTTCGCAGTGAGCACCTGCGACGACGGTGCAGCATCGTCATCGGGTTCTGACCAGACCAGCCCGACTCACATGCAGGCATTCAACCGAAGCTGGAAGCGCTTCTTCCGCTCGGCAAGCGAACCTGGAACCGTTCGCTGCTGATCACGAGATCCAGTCCATCTGCGAAGAGATCACACGCCATCCCGACGCTCCATGGCGCAGGACCGCCCTATGGCTGGAGGCGCAGAGCGGACCGCACCAGAATCCGAACGTGATGTCGTAGTCCCCGTCCGTCCGTCGCGTAGGCGTGCCGACGCTCATCGTCATTGCAACGTGCTCTTGCGCACCACTCTCCGGCGCTTTCCAGTCTGAGCCCGCCCGCAGCTGCAGGCCCGTATCGCCCAGCGATCGAATCGATTCCGCGGAGAGGTAGATCGGGCGATCGCCACCAGGTGAATGCAGCGTTACGTACAGCGGCATGCGGTTGCCCGCCAGGTAACCGCCGGAGCTCCGCTGTTGACGTATCACCGCGATCATGACGCCCTGAAGATCGGGCGGTGGATTCAGCGCCGCATCGGCAAGGCCTCGGCGCTTGTCTCGAGCAGCCTGCAATGCCAAGACGGCGTCGTCGCGTTGCGCGCACTCGCTGGCCAGCTCATGGACGCAGACCACGCCGGAAGACTCGTTGAGCGACACGAAGAATCTCCGGTACGTGGCACCGTCGCCGCGTTCGATCATCATCCGCCACTCGTTGCTGGCCTGGTCGAACTCGGGTCCGTTGAACGTCGAATCACCGCGTCCGGCTTTCGAATCGACCGCTGCTGTTCCCACACCCATCGCCTGCAGGGCGTCCAGTAGCGGTCGCTGCTCCTGCGCATGGGCGACGCATGCAAGGAACAGCACCAGCGTAGCGATCGCCCCGCGCGCACAAGCGTTCATGGTCATCACCTGATGTCTCATTGGAAGGGGGATACGGCCGCCATCGAGGCGCCAGTCCACCACACAACACCCGTGCCTGGTGGGCCTTTGGAAGAGGTGCACGCCCAGAATTGACCCTGGACCCGTCACTCCCGATTGCACTAGTCGGTCCGGATATCTAGCCCCGCGTCCGCCAGCACCGACAGCACGTCCACATTCCCGACCGGCGATCCGGTCAGCCGCAGGGAACGCAGCGTGGTCATCGACCGGAGCGGTGACACGTCGCGCACATTCGTTTTCTCCAGCCGCACCCAGCGCAGTTCGGGCAGGGTCGCGAGCACCGAGACGTCGTCGACGGCGGTTTCTGAGAGATCCAGTGTCTGCAGCGCTTTCAGTGGCGCCAGCGTCGACATCGCAGTGAACGAGGTGCCGGCCATATCCAGCTCCACGAGTGAAGTCATCGGCGCAATCGCCGAAAAGTCCATGACACGCGTCCGTCGCAGATCGAGCACGCGCAGCGCGCGATGGCCGGCGAGCGGCGACAGATCGGCGACGGGCGTGCTGCCGAGCGACAGCCGTTCCAGCTGCCGCAGACCCGCCAGCGGCGCGAGATCGGCAACCTGCGTGTCGAATAGATACAACATGCGCAACGACGGCATCCGGGCGACGGCATCGATGCGCGCAACGCGTGTGCCGCCCAGCGCAAGCGATTCGAGCCGGGTGAGCGTGGCGAGCGGCGCGAGATCGACGATGCCGCTACCGGCGAGTTCCAGACGGGTCAGACCCGTCAGCTTCGCCAGCGGCCTGTAGTCCGCCGCGGTGCTGTTGGCCAGCGACAGCGTGCGCAGCGTCGTCATCTGCGCCAGTGGCGCGATGTCGGTGAACGGGTTGGTGCTGAGCATCGCGCTTTCCAGCGCGGGCAGCGCTGCGATCACGGACAGATCGTCGATGTCGTTGCCGTCGAGATCCAGCGTTTTCAGCAGCGGCTTGTCGCGCAGGAACGCGGTGTCGCGCACACCGGCACTGGACAGGGTGAGATTGCGCAGCGACGACAAGGATGCGAGCGGCGACAGATCGTCGACCTGCGTTTCCGACAGCGTCAGCACGCGCAGATCGGGCAGACCGGCGAGCCCGCCGATGTCGCGCACGCGACTCGTCGACAGGTACAGCGTCTGCAGGCTCTGCAGGCCCGACAGCGCGTCTACATCGGCGATCTGCGTGCCGTGAAGATTCAGCGTTTCCAGGGTACGCAACTTCGACAGCGGCGTGATGTCGCGCACTGCCGTCTCGTACAGGCTCAACGTCTTCAGCGCCTGCAGGCCGGAGAGCGACGCCAGATCGGTGACGCCCGACCCGGTGAGGTCGATGAACTCGAGCGTCTTCCACGCCGCCAGTGCGGAGAGGTTCTGCAGCTGCGGCAGATGCTTGAGGTCGATCGAGGTGCCATCGAAGTCTGCATTGACGGCCACGATGTCGGACGCAGCGAGCTCCGGATTGTCCGCGGCGATGCTGGCCGCCAGCCGCGCGAGCGCATCGTTCTGGGTGGCAGGCATGTCGCACTTCGCGCGCACGGCCTCGTGGTCCACATAGCCACTGCGCATCGCGTCGCCCTCCGCATCCAGCATGGCGACGCGATAGTAGACATTCCCCTCGGGCGTCCGCTCGGCGTTCGCGAATCGGAGCCGGTGGCCGTTCGGCATCCGGGCCAAGACGCCGGACCTGCTGGCGCCAGGTCCGTCGCGCAGATTGGTGAAGCCACTCAGCGCGTTGCAGACGTGCAGCGCGTCGCCACGCAAGAGCGGCGCGGCCAACGCGGACGGGGCGATCGAGATCGACAACACAGCGCACGCAGCCAGACGTTCAACGCACTTCATCGCACCATTCCCGGAAAATTGGATGCCTGCTGTCACGCCCGCCTACAACGTCGTCGATCAGGCGCGGGCCGCGACCATGGGTCGCCTGCACACGCGCGCGATCGATATCGGCGTTTGCCTGAAGGCGTTCGCGCCTCAGCCCAACATCGGCAGATTCAGCCCCTGCGCTTTCGCGCAGTCCTTTGCGATGTCGTAGCCCGCATCCGCGTGGCGCATCACGCCGGTGCCGGGATCGTTCCACAACACGCGGGCGATGCGCTTGTCCGCCTCTTCCGTGCCGTCGCAGACGATGACCACGCCCGAGTGCTGCGAGTAGCCCATGCCGACGCCGCCGCCGTGATGCAGGCTCACCCAGGTCGCGCCGCCGGCGACGTTGAGCATCGCGTTGAGCAGCGGCCAGTCGCTGACGGCATCGGAACCGTCCTGCATGGCTTCGGTCTCGCGGTTCGGCGAGGCGACCGAGCCCGAATCGAGATGGTCGCGGCCGATTACGATCGGGGCCTTGAGCTCGCCGTTGCGCACCATCTCGTTGAACGCAAGGCCGAGCTTGTCGCGCACGCCCAGACCCACCCAGCAAATGCGCGCGGGCAGGCCCTGGTAGGCGATGCGCTCGGCGGCCATGTCGAGCCAGCGGTGCAGATGCGCATCGTCGGGGATCAGTTCCTTGACCTTGGCATCGGTCTTGGCGATGTCCTCGGGGTCGCCGCTCAGTGCGACCCAGCGGAACGGGCCGATGCCGCGGCAGAACAGCGGGCGCACGTACGCCGGCACGAAGCCGGGGAAATCGAAGGCGTTGGTGCAGCCTTCGTCCTGGGCCATCTGGCGGATGTTGTTGCCGTAGTCGACGGTCGGAATGCCGGCGGCGTGGAAGGCGAGCATCGCCTCGACGTGCACACGCATCGACGCCTTCGCGGCATCGCGCACGGCCTCGGGATTCGCGGCCTGCTCGGCGATCCAGCGCTCGACGCTCCAGGCGATCGGCAGATAGCCGTGCACGGGATCGTGCGCGCTGGTCTGGTCGGTGACGCAGTCCGGGCGCACGCCGCGCTTCACCAGTTCCGGCAGCACTTCGGCCGCATTGCCCAGCAGCGCGATGGATTTTGCTTCGCCGGCCTGCGTGTACTTCTTGATGCGCGCAAGCGCGTCATCGAGATCGGTGGCCTGCTCGTCGACGTAACGCGTCTTGATGCGGAAATCGATGCGGCTCTGCTGGCATTCGATGGTGAGCGAACACGCACCGGCGAGACTCGCGGCCAGCGGCTGCGCGCCGCCCATACCGCCGAGGCCGGCAGTGAGGATCCACTTGCCGGTCAGGTCGCCGCCGTAGTGTTGGCGACCCATTTCGACGAAGGTCTCGTAGGTGCCCTGCACGATCCCCTGGCTGCCGATGTAGATCCAGCTGCCGGCGGTCATCTGGCCGTACATCGCCAGGCCCTTGCGGTCGAGTTCGTGGAAGTGCTCCCACGTCGCCCAGTGCGGCACCAAGTTGGAGTTGGCGATCAGCACGCGCGGGGCATCGCTGTGGGTGCGGAACACGCCGACGGGTTTGCCGGACTGCACCAGCAGCGTTTCGTCGTCGCCGAGGGTTTTGAGCGATTCGAGGATCGCGTCGTAGCAGGCCCAGTCGCGCGCGGCGCGGCCGATGCCGCCGTAGACGACGAGGTCTTCGGGCCGCTCGGCGACATCGGGATCGAGATTGTTCTGCAGCATGCGGAACGGCGCTTCGGTGAGCCACGACCGGCAGGTCAGCTCGCTGCCGCGCGGCGCGCGGATCGTGCGGGACGGGTCGTGGCGCGAGGCGTCGGTCATTGCGGCGTTCCGTTGAAGTCGATGGCGCGATTATCGCATCGCATACCGGCGCCGACTGGTGCGCTGCGGCGTGAGCGCAGATGCGCCGCCGCCCTATCCTCGCACCATGAATTCTCGCTCCGTATTCGCCGCCGCTTGCGCGATGGCCCTCGCCGGCTGCGCCACGCACGCCAGATCGACACCACCCGCCACGCAGGCGGTCGATGCCGCGCCGACGCGCGTATTGCTGTTCTCGCGCACTGCAGGCTTCCGCCACGACTCGATCCCCGTCGCCCTCGACACTCTGCAGTTCCTCGGCGCGCAATCCGGATTCGAGGTCGATGCGACCGAGGACGCCACGCGGTTCACCGACGCCGGACTCGCGCATTACAAGGCCGTCGTCTTCGTCAGCACGACACGGGAAGTCCTGGACCCCGCGCAGCAGGCCGCGTTCGAACGTTACGTCGCCGCAGGCGGCGGCTTCATGGGCGTGCATGCGGCAGCCGACAGCGGCTACACCTGGCCCTGGTACGGCGATCTGGTCGGCGCATGGTTCGCGCGGCATCCCGAAGGCCTGCAGTCGGTGCGCGTGGTGTTCGAACACGGCGCCGGGCCGGACGGACTGCGCGACTGGCGCGTCACCGACGAGATCTACGACTACCGGCGCAATCCACGGCCGTTCGTGCAGGTGACCGCATCGATCGATCCGGCCTCGCATCCCGACGGCCGCATGGGCGACGACCATCCCATCGCCTGGTGCCATACGAACGCCGGCGGCCGCGCCTGGTACACCGGCCTCGGCCACGATCCGGCGCTGTATGCCGACCCCGTATTCCGCGCGCAGCTGCTGCGCGGCCTGCGGTGGACCACTGGTCGCAGCGACGCCTGCTGACGCCCGCAACGAAAACGCCCGGCGCGAGCCGGGCGTTGTGTGTGCGGCGATCGATCCCGGTCAGAAGATCGAGGGGTCGAGCCTGCGCAACGCGTCCTTGATGTCGGCCGAACCGGTGCGGTCGATGTCCTCGCGCGTGTAGACGCGGCCGCCGCCCGTGGTGCATTCCTGCTCGGCACGCTTGGAACGCGCATTGCGGGCCGCGGTGACGCGCGAACCGGTTTCGCGGATGCAGAAACGATCCGACGGACTGGCGCGCTGGCCACGGTCGCGTGCGGATTCCTCTTCCTCTTCCTGTTGCTGCTGCGCGTGGGCGACCTGTGAGACCGCACCGAACGCGAGGCCGGCGAAGATCGCCGCCGTCCACCATGCATGCTTCATTGGGCACCTCCCGGTGCAGTCCATCGGTGGCCACACGATACGCGCGCTGCGCCGCGGCGTGGTCTGCGGGGGGTGAATGTTCAGCCCGCGTGTCGACTGCGTTGTGCATGGCTTCATGCGGCTGACTGCGAGCCGTCATGTCCCGCCGGTATCCTGTACGGATGTCTCGATCGACCTGTCTGCGCGCGTCTGCGCTGCTCCCGCTGTTGCTGCTGACCGCCTGTGCCACGGTCGCGACACCGTCCGAATCCACCGCCGCATCCGCCTCGACACCCGCCGCGGATGCACGCCCGACGCTGCTGCTGGTCTCGCTGGACGGCCTGCGCCCCGATTACCTCGGACGCGGCGAAACCCCGCATCTCGATGCGCTGGCGCGCGGCGGCGTGCAGGCCTGGATGCGGCCCTCGTACCCGTCGCTGACCTTTCCGAACCACTACACGCTGGTCACCGGCCTGCGCCCCGACCACCACGGCCTGATCCACAACTCGATGGTGGATTCGACGCTCGGCGATTTCCGCCTGTCGGACCGAGACGCGGTCGGCAATGGCGCCTGGTACGGCGACGGCGAGCCGCTCTGGGTGACGGCGGAGAACGCCGGCCTGCGCACCGCGACACTGTCGTGGCCGGGCAGCGAGGCGCCGGTGCACGGCGTGCGTCCGACGCGCTGGTATCCCTTCGACGACACGCGCCCGCTCGATACGCGCGTCGACATGGTGCTCGACTGGCTGTCCGAACCCACCGCCACGCGCCCCGCATTCGCGACGCTGTATTTCGAACACACCGACGCGGCCGGCCACGACTACGGCCCGGATTCGCCGCAGCTGCACGCCACGCTGCAGGCGGTCGACGCGGCACTGGGACGGCTGGTCGACGGCCTGCGCACGCGTGGCCTGCAGGACCGCGTGAACCTGGTGGTCGTATCCGATCACGGCATGGCCGAAGTGCCGCCGGGCCAGGTGATCGCGGTCGAGGACATGGTGACGATGGAAGAGGCGCGCGTGACCTCGACCGGCCAGGTCATCGGCATCGTGCCCAACGCCGGCTTCGAGGCGCAGGTGGCCCGCAAGCTGCTCGGTGCGCACGCGCAGTACGACTGCTGGCGCAAGGGCGAGATGCCGGCGCGCTGGCAGTTCGGCACACACCCGCGCGTGCCGCCGATCGTCTGCCAGATGCACAAGGGCTGGGACGCGATCCCGCGCGATGCATTCGCGCGACGCCCGACGCACACCCGCGGCTCGCATGGCTACGACCCCGCCCTGCCGGAGATGCGCGCGGCGTTCATCGCGAATGGACCGGCGTTCCGCACCGGCGTGACGCTGGACGGGTTCGACAACGTCGATCTGTATCCGATGCTGGCGCGGTTGATCGGAGTGACGCCGGCGAAGAACGACGGGAATGCGCAGACGCTGGTGCCGGCGTTGCGGGATGGAGTGCGCTGAGGCAGGGCTGATTGCGCGGCGTTGGATTCGCAGAGGGTGCCGCTGCGTTTCGGAGAGTAGAAATTTGGAGTTCCGGGTTCGGGGTCGAGTTGGGTGCGAGCGTCTGCCCTCACCCCAACCCCTCTCCCAAGGGGAGAGGGGCTTTGCATCGTTGCCGCGTCATGTGTCGAAGCTTTCCGAAGGAGACCATCCGATCACGACGCGCTTGAGTCCCTCTCCCCCCCGGGAGAGGGGTTGGGGTGAGGGCAGACCCTCGCGACACACCCCACAACATCCATGTCCGAATCCGGCCAGTCATCACCCGCCCCCCGGTGCTAGCCTGCGTCGCATGTCCCCGCCCCTGCCCGCCACCGACATCTGCGAACAAGCGCGTCTGAGCCGGGACGTGCGCTTCGACGGCCTGTTCTTCACGGCGGTGCGCACGACCGGCATTTACTGCCGGCCGGTCTGCCCGGCGCCCGCGCCAAAGGCCGCGAACGTCGTCTACTACCCCAACGCCGCCGCAGCCGAAGCTGCAGGATTCCGTCCCTGCCTGCGCTGCCGGCCGGAACTCGCGCCGTCGGATGGCCACTGGCATCGCGGCGACGACATCGTCGCGCGGGCCCTAGCCCTGATCGAACAGGGCGCCTTGAACGAAGCGCCGCTTTCGGAACTGGCGGAGCGCCTGCACATCGGCGAGCGCCAGTTGCGCCGTCTGTTCGTCGAACGCCTCGGCGCCGCGCCGGTCGGTGTCCATGGTACGCGGCGCCTGCTGTTCGCCAAGCAGTTGTTGACCGAAACCGCGCTGCCGATCACGGAGGTCGCGCTCGCGGCTGGATTCAACAGCGTGCGGCGGTTCAATGCCGTGTTCCAGGACGCCTACCGCATGCCGCCGCGCGATCTGCGCAAGGCGCCGCGCGAGGCGACCGGCGACGCGTTAACGCTGCGCCTCGGTTACCGCCCGCCCTATGACCTGCCGGCGATGCTCGACTTCCTGCGCGGCCGCGCGCTGCCCGGCATCGAGCGCGTCGACGACACCGCCTACACCCGCGTCATCGGGGATGCGGAAACGCCCGGCTGGCTGCGCGTCGATGCGTGGCCGGGCACGCGCACTGATCCTGCACCGGCTGCGTTGCGGCTGCAGCTGCACGGGTGTCCGCCGACGCGCCTGCAGGACACGGTGCAGCGCGTGCGCCGCATGTTCGATCTCGACGCGGATCCGCACACGATCGCCGCGCATCTCGCCCAGGACACGCGCCTGGCGCCATTGCTGCGCGCACGCCCCGGCCTGCGCCTGCCGAGCGGATGGGACGGTTTCGAGATCGCGGTGCGCGCGGTCATCGGCCAGCAGGTCAGCGTCGCCGCCGCGCGCACGTTGACCGCACGGCTGTCGCAGCGCTTCGGCACGCCGTTGCCGGAACCGTTCGTCGCGCAGGGCTTCGCGCATCAGTTTCCGAGGCCCGACGCGCTCGTCGACGCCGATTTCGACGGTCTCGGCCTGATCGGCAGCCGCATCGCGACGATCCGCGGCATTGCCGCCGCGCTGCGCGACGGCCGCGTGGACTTCGATCGCGCCCGCACGCTCGACGACTTCGTCGAACGCTGGGTCGCCCTGCCCGGCATCGGGCCGTGGACCGCGCACTACATCGCGCTGCGTGCGCTCGGTCATCCCGACGCGTTTCCCGCCGAGGATCTCGTGCTGCAGAAGATGCTGCCGACCGACGGCAGCCGTATCACCGCGAACGCGCTGCGTGCGCATGCGGAAGCCTGGCGCCCGTGGCGCGGCTACGCGGTCTTCCATCTGTGGCGCGAAGCGTCTGCGTCCACGCCCGCGCGTACTGCGACACCGACGCGCCCGCGCGCCCGTTCCACCCGGAGTCCATCGCCATGAATCCAGACACCGCCACGGTCTTCACCCGCACCATCGCCAGTCCGGTCGGCCTGCTGTTTCTCGCCGCATCCGATGCCGGCCTGCACGCCGTCGAGTTCGCCGAGCACCGGCATCCGGTGCCGCGCGGTGACGACTGGCGCGATGGTGCGCATCCCGTGCTCGATGCGACCGCGGAGCAGCTCGCCGACTACTTCGCCGGCAAGCGCCAGACCTTCGACCTGCCGTTCGCCGCGCGCGGTACGCCATTCCAACGAAAGGTCTGGGACGCGCTGACGCGTATTCCCTACGGCAGCACCGCGAGCTACGTCGAACTGGCCCGCATGGTCGGCAAGCCGAATGCGAGCCGCGCGGTCGGCGCCGCGAACGGCCGCAATCCCCTGTCGATCGTCGTGCCCTGCCACCGCGTCATCGGCGCCAGCGGCGCACTCACGGGTTTCGGCGGTGGTCTGCCGACCAAGGAATTCCTGCTGACGCTCGAAGGCGCATGGCCCCGCGCCGATCTGTTCGACACGATCAAGACGGGCGCACGCGCTGGCTGATCGCGGTACGGAGTCTACGATCACGCCTGCGTCGGATGCGCCCGCCGTTGCGATCTGTTCGGTACTGCATGCCACGACTCGTCTGCATCGTCGCATCTACAGCTAAGGACAACCGGATCGCGCGCCAGCGGCTCAATCGGCCAGCAGTCTCTGCATCGCATCCGCATAGCCGCGCGCGGCGTCCGCGTGCAATGCATGACGTCCATCCGCAACGACCTGCCGACCGGCCACGTGCACCTCGCGCACCAGCGGGCGGTTGCCGGCGAACAGCCAGCGGTCGAGCACATCGTCTTTCGTCGCGCCCGCGAGCAGTGGTGCGTCCGCGTCCAGCACCACCGCGTCGTCATGCGCGTCGAAACCGGTCGATGCTGCGGCGCTCGCCTGCACGCCTGCGAACAGCGTGGCGCCTACGCTGGGCGTGGCGGCCGCGACTGCGATGTTGCGGCGCTGCGTCACCAGGCGCTGTCCGTATTCGAGCCAGCGCAATTCCTCGACCGGCGACACCGAGATGTGCGAATCGGAGCCGATGCCCCAGGCGCCGCCGGCGTCGAGGTAATCGCGCAGCGGAAACAGGCCGTCGCCGAGATTGGCTTCGGTGGTCGGACACAGCGCAACGGTCGCGCCGCTGCGGGCGATGCCGGCGATCTCCGCAGCATCGAGATGCGTTGCGTGCACCAGCGTCCAGCGGGTATCGACCGGCGCGTTGTCGAGCAGCCAGGCGACCGCGCGCGCACCGCGCAGCGCGATGCATTCGTGGACCTCGGGCACCTGTTCGGCGATATGGATGTGCATGCGCGCATCCGCCGGCAGTGCGGTCAGCACCGCGTGCATTGCACCGGCCGGCACGGCGCGCAGACTGTGCAGCGCGCAGCCGACGCGCAGCGTGTCGTCCTGGCGCGCGTGCAGATCGGCGAACAGCCGCAGATAGCCGTCGACGTCATGGCCGAAGCGTCGCTGGCGTTCGCCGAGTGGTCGCCCGTCGAAACCGCCGGTCATGTACAGCACCGGCAGCAGCGTCAGCCGGATGCCGGTCGCGCGCGCGGCGTCGATCAGCGCATCGGCCATTGCGCTCGCAGGCGCGTAGGGCGCGCCGTCGGGTGCGTGATGGACGTAATGGAACTCGCACACCGTCGTATAGCCGGCTTCCAGCATTTCGACATAGAGCTGCGTGGCGACCGTGCGCAGCGTGTCGGGATCAAAGCGCCCCGCCATGCGGTACATGGTCTCGCGCCAGGTCCAGAACGAGTCCGCAGGATCGGTCTGCACTTCGGCGAGGCCGGCCATCGCCCGCTGGAACGCATGCGAATGCAGGTTCGCGATACCGGGCAGACGCCAGCCTGCGGACGTGCGCGCGGCGTGGATCGCAGGGACATCGTGCATCGGGCCGGCTCCTCGAAAACGTGTGCGGTAGGCTAGCCGGTCTTCCGCCCGGGAACATCCGATGAGTCCAACTTCGATCGCGCTGCTGTGCGCACTGATCGCCGTCGCCGGCGGTCTGGTGGCGGTGTTCGCCGGCGTGTCCGCGAGCCGGAAGCGGCAGTCCGACACGCCGTCCGGCGGCAATGGCGCCCTGGTCGAGGGCGGGTCGAAACACGGACGCCATGACGGCGGTGATTTCGGCTCGGATGGCGGCGGTGATGGAGGCGGCGGTGGCGACTGAATCCTGGGATGGCCTGTTGCTGGGCGCGACGCTTGCGACGTTGGCGGACGACAGCGGCTACGGGCTGATCGACGACGGTGCGCTCGGCTGGCGCGATGGCGTGATCGTCTACGCCGGTCCGCGCAGCGGACTGCCCGCGGACGCGGAGGCCAACGCCGATCTCGTCGTCGAGACCACTGGCCTGGTCACGCCCGGCCTGATCGACTGCCATACGCACGCGGTGTTCGCGGGCAACCGCGCCGCCGAGTTCGAGCAGCGCCTGCAGGGCGCGAGCTATGAAGAAATTGCACGCGCCGGCGGCGGCATCGTGTCGACGGTGCACGCGGTGCGCGAGGCCGACGAGGACAGCTTGCTCGCGCAGTCGTTGCCGCGTGCGCGTGCACTGGTCGCCGATGGCGCGACGACGCTGGAGATCAAGTCCGGCTACGGCCTCGACTTCGACAACGAACGCAAGATGCTGCGCGTCGCCCGCCGGATCGGCGAGGTGCTCGGCATCACCGTGCGCACCACGTTCCTCGGCGCGCACGCCCTGCCGCCGGAGTTTACCGGCCGCGGTGACGCCTACATCGATGCGGTCTGCGAGTGGTTGCCGCGTCTGCACGACGAAGGTCTGGTCGATGCGGTCGACGCATTCGCCGAACGCATCGCCTTCAGCGTCGATCAGACGCGCCGCGTGTTCGACATCGCGCGCACGCTCGGCCTGCCGGTAAAGCTGCATGCCGACCAGCTCAGCGACGGCGCAGGTGCCGCGCTGGTGGCCGAGTTCGGTGGGCTGTCCGCCGACCATGTCGAACACACCTCGCCTGCCGGTGTTGCCGCGATGGCGACGGCCGGCACCGTCGCGGTGTTGCTGCCGGGCGCGTTCCACGTGCTCCGCGAAACCACACTGCCGCCGCTCGATGCATTCCGCGCGGCCGGCGTGCCGATGGCGGTCGCGACCGATTGCAATCCGGGCACGTCGCCGCTGCTGTCGCTGCGCCAGGCGATGCAGCTGTCGTGCACGCATTTCCGGCTGACGCCGGAAGAAGCGCTGCGCGGCGCGACCGTGCATGCGGCGCGCGCACTCGGCCTGTCCGATCGCGGCACGCTGGCCGTCGGTCAGCGCGCGGATTTCGCCTGCTGGCAGGTCGCGCAGCCAGCCGAACTCGTCTACTGGCTCGGGGGGCCGCTGCTGGCGATGTCGTTCGCCGGTGGCAAGCGCCTGACCTGAGGCCGATCACGGCCCTGAAACGCGAAAGCCCCGCGGATGCGGGGCTTTCGACGCGCGGCGGGGCCTGGAACTCAGGCCTTCTTCGCGACGGCCTTCTTCGCCGGTGCCTTGGCGACGGTCTTGCTGCCGGCGGCCTTCTTCACGACCGGTGCGGTCGCGGTGCCGGTGGCCTTGATCAGGCCCTTCGAGCGGCTGTTGCCGTAGCTCGAGTTGTAGCGCTTGCCCTTGAGGGTCTTGCGGTCGCCCTTGCCCATTACTGTGCTCCTGGAGTGCTGCGTGTTGAATGCGTTTGACGCGTATGTGCGCCGCCAGGGCGCACAGGACCGCGGATTCTAGCACGCGGCCCGGCCCGTAAAGCCGCTCAGCGCCCCGCGCGGGCGTGCGTCAGACGCAGGTTCAGCAGATGCGCGCCGGCCAGCAACAGGCCGCCGACGGTCATCACCACGGCATGGGTGATCGTGTGGTCGTGCAGGTGCGTGAACGAGCCGGCCCAGACCAGCGCCAGACCCGGAATCAGCAGCATCCAGGCGTGGAATGCGCGATGGCGGCGCCAGCCCAGGGTCAGCGTCGTCGCACCCAGCAGCGTGGCGAACACGACGAAAGCCTGGTCGATGTCGACCCAGCCGCCCACGTTGAGACCGAACGCCGGCAGCAGCGCCAGCGCGACCGGCAGCAACGCGCAATGCACGGCGCACAGGAACGACGCGGCGAAGCCGACGCGGTCTGCGCGCTGCAGGGTGGAATTGTGTGCAGGCATGTCTTTTGGGGGGTGCGAGGATTTGCGTAACATTATAACATTCCCTCTTCGCCCACCAGTGTACTGCATCCGCAATGACCACAAGCCGCCGTTCCGCCCCCGTCCCGACCCGCCTCGCGATCGCCGTCGCCCTGCTGTTGCCGGCCGCCGCGTTCGCCCAGTCCACCAGCCAGACCCATGCGCATCCGACCACGCTCGACCGCGTGCAGGTCACCGCCACGCCGCTCGGCGGCGACGCCGAGGATCTCGCGCATCCGGTGGAGGTGCTGTATGGCGACGCGCTGGAGGATCGCAAGTCCGGCAACCTCGGCGACACCGTGTTCTCGCTGCCCGGCGTGCAGAGCGGCTCCTTCGGCACCGGCGTCGGCCGGCCGATCATCCGCGGCCAGGAAGGTCCGCGCGTGCAGGTGCTCTCCGGCGGCATCGGCAGCATGGATGCGTCCACGGTCAGCGCCGACCACGCGGTCAGCATCGAGCCCTTCCTCGCCGACCAGATCGAAGTGCTCAAGGGCCCGGCCAACCTGCTCTACGGCAGCGGCGCGATCGGCGGCGCGGTCAACGTGGTCGACGGCCGCATCGCACGCGAAGTGCCGGACCGTCCGATCAGCGGCCGCGCCGAGCTGCGCGCCGCCAGCGGCAACGACGAGCGCAGCGGCATGTTCCGCCTCGACGGCGTCAGCGGCGACAACCTCGTGCTGCATATCGACGGCCTGATCCGCAACACCGGCGACTTCGACATCCCGGGCTTTGCCCAGGTGCCCGAAGACCACGATCACGACCATGATCACGACCACGAACACGCGGAAGAGGAAAACGCCTTCGGCACCCTGCCCAACAGTTCGATCCGCACGCGCGCCGGCGCCGTCGGCGCGACCTACTTCGGCGAGCGCGGTCATCTCGGCGTCGCGGTCAGCACCTACCGCACCAACTACGGCCTGCCGGACGGCGCGCACGTGCATGCCGAAGAAGGCGGCCATGACCACGATCACGACCATGACCATGAAGAAGAGGGTCACGACGAGCACGGCTCGGTGCGCATCGACATGGTGCAGAACCGCGTCGACCTGAAGGGCGGCCTCTACGACCCGCTGCCGTTCCTCAGCGCCTTGAACGTGCGCGCGGCCTACAACGATTACGAACACGTCGAACTCGAAGGCGACACGCCGGCGACACGCTTCACCAACAAGGGCACCGAGGCGCGCATCGAAGCGGTGCAGAAAACGTTCAACGGGTGGGACGGCGCGTTCGGTCTGCAGATCGGCCACGTCGATTTCGGCGCGGTCGGCGAGGAAGCCTTCGTGCCGCCGAGCGTGACCGACACCCTCGGCCTGTTCGTCGTGCAGGAGAAGGAATTCGGCCCGGTGAAGCTCGAGTTCGGCGGCCGCCACGAACGCGTCGAGATCGATCCGGTCGCCAACGAATCGCGCAAGTTCAGCGCCAGCAGCCTGTCGGGCGCGGCGATCTGGCATCTGTCGGATGTGTTCGATCTGCGCTTCGGCGCCGACGTGTCCGAGCGCGCGCCGACCAACGAGGAACTGTTCGCCGCCGGCCCCCACATCGCCACGCGCTCGATCGAAATCGGCGATGCGGATCTCGACACCGAACGCGGCCAGCGCCTGGAGATCGGCCTGCACGCGCATACCGATCGCGTCGAGTTCAAGGCCGCCGTCTATCAGACGCAGTTCAAGCGCTTCACCTATCTCACCGATACGGGCGTCGCCGAGCAGGGCTTCCCGGTGCGGCTGTGGACGCAGGGCGATGCGACCTTCCGCGGCGCCGAGGCCGAAGCGAAGTTCCACCTGCTCGAATCCGACGCCGGCGATTTCGACCTGCGCGTGTTCGGCGACGTGGTGCGCGCCGAGCTCGACGGCAGCGGCACGCGCACCGTGCAGTTCGCGGTGCCGCACGGCGACCACGCGCACAACTACGAAACCGACATCGCGCTGGGCGGCGACCTGCCGCGCATCGCACCGTCGCGTATCGGCGCCGACATCAACTGGACCCTCGGCGGCTGGCGCGCGAACGTCGGCGCGGTGCGCTATCAGAAGCAGGACCGCGTGGCTGCGCTGGAGGCGCCGAGCCCCGGCTATACGCTGGTCAATGCAGGCGTCGCCTGGCGCGTCGGCGAGGCGGACGGCACCCAGTGGGAGCTGTTCCTCGACGGCCGCAATCTGACCGACGAAGAAGCCCGTCCGCACACCTCGCTGCTGCGCGACTTCGCGCCGCTGCCGGGCCGCACCATCGCCGGCGGCATCCGGGTCTACTTCTGATCGGCGTGCGCTGACAGGTTTCCGTTCTCTCCAGTGACGCGTGCGTCACCGCCCCGCCCCGGTCTCCGGTGCGGGGCTTTTTTTTATGGGCACGCCGCACTCGATCTCACCCGCGGTCCAAATTGGGTGTATATACATCCAAAATCCGATGCAGATACACGCAATGGCCGCCTCCACACCCGAATCACGCGACGCTCCCGCCTTCGGATGCAGCTGCCATCGCCTGCGCAAGCTGAGCCGGATGATGACCCAGCGCTACGACCAGGCGCTGGCGCCGGCCGGGCTCAACGTCAACCAGTACGCGATCCTGCGCCGTGCGCAGATCCAGCCGCGCACCGTCGGCGAGCTCGCCACGACGCTCGGTATGGAGCGCAGCACGCTCAGCCGCGACCTCAAGCACCTGGTCGCTGCCGGTTGGGTACGCCTGTTGCGCGATCCGGATGACGCGCGCCAGCGGCGGATCGACGTGCTGCCCGCCGGTGCCGCAGTGCTCGCACATGCCGAGCCGCTGTGGCGCGCAGCGCAGGTGCAGGTCGAAGCGCTGATGGGCGTCGACGAGGTCGGCCGCCTGCACGCGGTGCTCGATCGCGTCACCCGGAAGCTCGCGGCATGAGCGCGCCCGTCGCCTCGCGCTGGTGGCCGCTGGTGCTGGCCGCCACCGCGATGATGATGATCACGATGGGCATCCGGCAGTCGCTGGGCCTGTTCGTGCAGCCGATCGCCGCGGATACGGGCCTCGGCATCGCCGCGATCAGCTTCGCGCTGGCCGTCGGCCAGTTCGTCTGGGGCGCGGTGCAGCCGGTGTTCGGCGCGATCGCCGACCAGCGCGGCAGCGGTCGCGTGCTGGTGTTCGGCGGCGTGCTGCTGTTCACCGGCATGGCCGCGGCGCCGTTCTTCGCCTCCGAATGGGGCCTGCTGCTGACGCTCGGCCTGATCAGCGCAGCCGGCGCGGGCGCGGGCAGTTTCTCGATCCTGATCGGCAGCACCGCGCGGGTGATTCCGGCCGAGAAACGCTCGATGGCCTCGGGCGTGGTCAATGCCGGCGGCTCGTTCGGGCAGTTTCTGTACGCGCCGTTCGCGACCACGGTCATCGGCGCATTCGGGTGGGCCGCCGCCGCATGGGCGATGGCGGCGACAGCGCTGGCGACGCTGCCGCTGGCCTGGCCGCTGCGTCGTCGCAAGCTGCCGCCCGCTGCGCCCGGCGCGGCCGTACTGCCGATCGCGGACGACGACATCGGCCTGCGCGCGCAACTGCGCATCGCCCTGCGCGACCGCAGCTACTGGCTGCTGCACCTGGGCTTCTTCACCTGCGGCTTCCACATCGCGTTTCTGGTCACGCACCTGCCGACCGAGATCGCGATGTGCGGCCTGTCGGCCGGCGTGTCGGCGATGGCGCTGTCGTTGATCGGCCTCTTCAACATCGTCGGCAGCATCGGCGCCGGCTGGCTCGGCCAGCGCTACCGCATGAAGTGGCTGCTGACCGCGATCTACGCCAGTCGCGCGGTGATGATCCTCATCTACGTGCTGTCGCCGCCGACGCCGACCACGTTCATTCTGTTTGCGATCGGCCTGGGCATGAGCTGGCTGGCGACCGTGCCGCCGACCGCCGGACTCGTCGGCAAGCTGTTCGGCCCGCGCTATCTGGCGACGCTGTTCGGACTGACTCTGCTCTCGCACCAGACCGGCGCGTTCTTCGGCGCGTGGCTGGGCGGTGTCGCGGTCGCGAAGACCGGCTCCTATCTGTGGGTCTGGTACGCCGACATGGCGCTGGCGCTGCTGGCGGCCGCGTCCAATCTGCCGATCCGCGAGGCCCGTCTGCCTGCCCGCGCGCCTGTCGCGGCCTGAGCAACCCGATTCCGATCGCTGCAGTCAGTCTGCGGCAGCGTCCGCGCAGTGCGCGCAGAGGCCGTGCACTTCCAGCGTCTGCGCCTGCGGCACGAATCCGAGTGCACGGGCGCGCTCGTCGAGCGAAGCGACGACCGCCTCGTCTTCCAGCTCCACGGCGCTGTGGCAGCGGTCGCAGATCAGGAACGGCACCGAATGCTGCGCGGTGCTCGGGTGGTGGCAGGCCACGAAGGCATTCACCGACTGCAGCTTGTGGATGAAGCCGTTGGCCAGCAGGAAATCCAGCGCGCGGTAGACCGTCGGCGGCGCCGCGGCACCCGGGCCATCGCCCTCGCGCACCTGGTCGAGCAGATCGTAGGCCTTGAGCGGCTTGCCGGCCTTGGCGATCAATCCCAGCACGTACGCGCGGATCGGCGTCAGCCGCAGGCCGCGTTCGCTGGAGGCGTGCTCCACCGCGCGGATGAAGCTCGCGGCGTCATCGACGTGGTGGTGCGGATCCGTGCAGGTGTGGTCGTGCTTGGCCATCCGTCCATGATGGGTGCGAGGGGGCACTGACTCAAGCGTGCTCGAGTTTTTCTTGAGTGGGCTTCACGCCCCATCGTCGACAGCTCGCCGAACGCTTCGGCAGATCATCTCGATCGCGACGTTGCAACGTGTGGCTGAGCCGCCTGCTGTTGATCTCGCTTTTCATGACGGCGAAGCGGATCTCTGCGGACCCGTAGGGCAGCGGGCATGGATGCATGCTGTTTTTCGACCGAGCCAGGATGGTGAGTCGAAAAATCCTGGAACGGCCGAGTTCATTTCTTTTGGTTGACGCCCACGCGCGCAGCGCGAACGGCGCAGCCGGCCCCGGAGGGGCGAGGTTCGAAGATGCGAGTCAAAGGAACGGAACCAAAGAAAACGGCCTCCCCGACACGTCCACAGCCCGCGGCGTCACGCGCACCGGGATTTTCCGACTCGGCATCCTGCCTCGGTCGGGAAACGCCGCCCATCCATGGGCAGCGCCCTACGGGTTTCTATGCAGCGTTGCCACGTCAAAGCTCATGAAACGCAGAGCACTGGCGGCAATGGGTAATCAGGCGCGATCGCAAGAGCAGAGCAACCCGCGAAACAGAATCCAGAGCAACGCGGCCTCAGCCCGCATCCCCCTCCGGAATCATCCCGATCGCCACATCGATCCGCGCCAGCGCCTCCTCGCGCCCCGCCAGATACACCGTATGCCCGATATCCGGACTCACCTGCGTGCCGGTGATCGCCACACGCAACGGCTGCGCAACCTTGCCCATGCCCAGACCCAACGTCTCGACCGTCTCGCGGAACGCCGCATCGATCGCCTCGACGTTCCAGTCCGGCAACGTGGCAAAACGCGCGCGGACATCTGCCAGCGGTGCGCGGGCTTCGGCCTTGAGATGCTTGGCCACTGCCTTCTCGTCATACGCGGCAATCGGGCGATACCAGACCGCCGCGCGCTCGGACATTTCCTTGAGCGTCTGCACGCGGTCGCGCAGGGCGATGACGACATCGGCCGGCGCCGGACCTGCCGACAGGTCGTAACCGTCGTTGCGCAGATGCCATTCCAGATGCGCGGCGACCGCAGCCGGCTCGTCCGACTTCAGGTACTGCTGGTTGAGCCAGCCGAGCTTGGCCATGTCGAGGCGCGCGGCCTTGGCGTTGACGTCCTTGAGATCGAACAGCTGCTGCATCTCGGTGATCGAGAAGATCTCCTGATCGCCATGCGACCAGCCCAGACGCACGAGATAGTTCAGCAACGCGTGCGGCAGATAGCCCGCATCGCGGTACTGCATGACGTCGGCGGCGCCGGTGCGCTTGGACAGCTTGGCGCCCTGCTCATCGAGAATCATCGGCAGGTGCGAGAACGCGGGCACGTCGGCGCCGAGCGCGCGGTAGATGTTGATCTGCCGCGGGGTGTTGTTGACGTGGTCGTCGCCGCGTACGACGTCGGTGATGCCCATGTCCAGATCGTCGACGACGACGGCGAAGTTGTAGGTCGCGTAGCCGTCGGGGCGGAAGATCACCAGATCATCGAGTTCGCTGTTGGCGATCTCGATGCGACCCTTGACCTTGTCCTCCCAGACCACCGTGCCTTCGAGCGGATTCTTCAGGCGGATCACGCGGTTGGGATCGTCGCGCTTCGGTTCGTTGCGCTCGCGGTAGGCGCCGTTGTAGCGCGGCTTGTCGCCCGCGGCCATCGCCGCTTCGCGCATCGCGTCGAGCTCGGCCTTCGACTCGTAGGCGTAGTAGGCCTTGCCGTCGGCGACCAGCTGCTCGGCGACCTCGGCGTAACGATCCAGGCGGTGGGTCTGGTAGATCGGGCCTTCGTCGTAGCCCAGGCCCAGCCACTCCATCGCCTCGAGAATCGCGTCGATCGCGGCCTGGGTGCTGCGCTCGCGGTCGGTGTCCTCGATGCGCAGCACGAACTCGCCGCCGCGACGCCGCGCCTCCAGCCAGCAGTACAGCGCGGTGCGCGCGCCGCCGATGTGCAGGTAGCCGGTGGGACTGGGGGCGAAACGGGTGCGGCAGGACATGCGCGGAACTCGGCGTGGGGACAGCGCGCATTCTAACCGGCGCGCCCAGCCGGCCCCGGCGGCCGGATTACAATGGCGCCATGACGACGCTTTTCATCTCCGACCTGCATCTGGATCCGGCGCGTCCGGAGATCTCCGCGCTGTTCCTCGCGTTCCTCGATGGTGAGGCGCGCAGCGCGGATGCGCTGTACGTGCTCGGCGATCTGTTCGAGTCGTGGGTCGGCGATGACGATCCGTCGGAGGCCGGCGCGCAGGTCGCCGCGCGTCTGTTCGCCTTGTCGTCCGCCGGCGTGCCGGTCGCCTTCATGCACGGCAACCGCGATTTCCTGGTCGGCCACGAATACGCACGCCGCGCCGGCATGACCTTGCTGCCCGACCCCGCGGTGATCACGCTCTACGGCCGCCCGGTGCTGCTGACCCACGGCGATCTGCTGTGCACCGGCGATGTCGAATACCAGGCCGTGCGCCGCCAGGTGCGCGATCCGGCGTGGCAGGCGCACATGCTCGCGCAGCCGCTGCCGGCGCGGCTCGCGTTCGCCCAGCACGCACGCGATGCCAGCCAGGCGCGTGCCGCGAGCTTGCGCGGCGACGGCACGATGGAAACCGTCACTGATGTGGCACCGGCGACGGTCGAGGACTGGTTCACGCGCTATGGCGTGGACACGATGATCCACGGCCATACGCATCGCCCCGCGATCCACGACCTGCACATCGCCGGCCGCGACTGTCGCCGCATCGTGCTCGGCGACTGGTTCGAACAGGGATCGGTGCTGCGTGCGTATGCCGATGGGCGGCTGGAGTTGTCGGCGCTGTCCGGCACGGCCTGATCGCTTCACCATCACTGCGGGCACGCGCTTGCTCGAAGGCGCTCCCGGTAACGGCCCATCGCGCGCAAGCGCGCCCCCACAAAAGCGGGATGCGGTCAGCGTTCGGCGATCGCCTGCAACGCGGCCAGTTCTTCTTCGCTGAATCCCGCCGCGGCGCGTGCGTCGATATTGAACGGGCCGTGCAGCACGGCGCGCGCGTACTCGGACAGCAGATCGCGGAACGTCGATTCGGGCGGTACGCCGCGGCGTTCGCAGAACCAGCGGAACCAGCGGCTGCCGGCGGCGACATGCGCCACTTCCTCGCGCAGGATCACGTCGAGCACGGCAACGGTCTCGAGATCGCCGAGCGCGCGCAGCTTCACGATCATGCCGGGCGTGACGTCCAACCCGCGCGCCTCGAGCACACGCGGCACCAGCGCCATGCGGGCCATGCCGTCGTGCGCGGTCTTCTCGCACATTTCCCACAGGCCGTTGTGCGCGTCGAAATCGCCGTAATCGAACCCGAGCGCGCGCAACCGGTCGCGCAGCAGCACGAAATGCCGTGCCTCGTCGGCAGCGACCGATACCCAGTCGGCGTAGTAATCGTCAGGCAGATCGCGGAAGCGGTAGACCGCGTCCCAGCCGAGATCGATCGCGTTGAGTTCGATATGCGCGATCGCGTGGATGAAGGCCGCACGGCCTTCGTCACTGCCGAAACCGCGCCGCGGCAGTTCGCGCGGATGTACGAGTTTCGGGCGCTCGGGGCGGCCCGGCATGCCGATCGGCTCGGGCGCAGGCGCGTTCGCATCGAGCGGCAACGCGCCGTCGCGGAACCGGCGCGCATATTCCGCGGTCAGCGCGATCTTGTCATCGGGATCGCGCGCATCGAGACATTGGCGCGCGGCCGCGAACAGATCCGCGGCGTCCGCGACCACCGCCGTGCTCACGCGCGGCGCTTCTTCTTCGCGTCGTCGCTGCGCAGCTGCTGCAGGCGCTCGAAGTAGCCCGCTTCGATGCCGGTAACGTACTCACCGCTGAAGCAGGAACTGTCGAAGCGGCGCTCGGGAAACTTCGGGCCGGCGACCGCGGATTCGAGATCGGCCAAGTCCTGGTAGATCAGCCAGTCGCAGCCGAGGAATTCCTCGATCTCCTTCTCGGTGCGGTTGTGCGCGACCAGCTCGTCGACCGACGGCATGTCGATGCCGTAGATGTTCGGGTGCCGCACCGGCGGCGCGGCCGACGCGAGATACACCTTCTTGGCGCCGGCGTCGCGCGCCATCTGCACGATCTGCTTGGACGTGGTGCCGCGCACGATCGAATCGTCGACCAGCAGCACCACGCGGTTGCGGAATTCCAGCGGGATCGGATTGAGCTTGCGCTTGACCGACTTCGCGCGTTCGCCCTGCCCCGGCATGATGAAGGTGCGGCCGACGTAGCGGTTCTTGATGAAGCCCTCGCGGTACTTCACGCCGAGCGTGTTGGAAATCTCCAGCGCCGCGTCGCGCGAGGTGTCCGGAATCGGGATCACCGTGTCGATGTCGTGGTCGGGCCGCAGGCGCAGGATCTTCTCGCCCAAGGTCACGCCCATGCGCATGCGCGCCTTGTGCACCGAGATGTTCTCGATCATCGAATCCGGACGCGCGAAGTACACGTATTCGAAGATGCACGGCGCGTGCGGCTGCTGCGGCGCGCACTGGCGGTGATGCAGCTCGCCGCGCGGGGTGATCACGATACCCTCGCCCGGCTCGACGTCGCGCAGGTGTTCGAAGCCGAGGATGTCGAGCGCGACCGATTCCGATGCCACCGCGTATTCGGTGCCTTCGGCGGTCTCGCGCTTGCCCAGCACCAGCGGGCGGATGCCGTGTGGATCGCGGAACGCGACCAGGCCCAGACCCAGCACCGTCGCGACCACGGCGTAGCCGCCCTTGGCGCGGCGGTTGACGCCTTCGACAGCGCGGAACGCAGCCTCTGGGGTCAGTGCTTTCTCGCGGTCGAGCTCGTGCGCGAACACGTTGAGCAGCACTTCCGAATCCGATTCGGTGTTGACGTTGCGGCGATCGGTCTCGAACACCTGCTGGCGCAGCTGATCGGTGTTGACCAGGTTGCCGTTGTGCGCGAGTGCGATGCCGTAGGGCGAATTGACGTAGAACGGCTGCGCTTCGTCGTGGCCCTCGCTGCCCGCGGTGGGATAGCGGCAGTGCGCGATGCCCACGCGACCCTGCAGCAGATCCATCGCCTTGGTGTCGAACACGTCGCGCACCAGGCCGTTGCCCTTGTGCACGCGCATCACCGTGCCGCTGGCGACGGCGATGCCGGCCGCGTCCTGCCCGCGATGCTGCAGCACTGTCAGGCCGTCGTACAACGCGGCTGCGACTTCAGAGGTTCCGACAATCCCGACGATCCCGCACATGTTCGATTTCCAGTTCTGCTTGAGGCGCGCGAACGCGCCGGTATGAGTGTCGGACGACGTGTCTTGCGGCGCCGGTCAGGGGTGCGATCGGACCAGACCGTCGACGCCCACCGCGCTGCGGACGCGCGTCTTGAGCTGGTCGGCTTCGCCGCGCGACGCGACCGGACCGGCCTTGACCCGGGTCAGGCGGCCCTTGTCGGTGTCGACCGAATCGGTGAACGCGGTGATGCCGGCGCCGCGCAGACGATCGCGCAGACGGTTGGCTTCGGCCGCGTTGCTGAAGGCGCCCAGCTGCACGATGAAGCCGGTGCCGGACGTCGGCGCCGCGGCGGGCGGTGCCGAAGGCGTCGCAGGCGTGGCGGGCGGTGTCTGCGCCGGCGGCGTGCGTGCAGGCGTCCGCGCGACGGGCGCGTCTTCGGGCAACTGTTCGGTGGTCGGCGCGGCAGGCGTCTGCGCAGCCGTCGGGCGCGACGCGGCGGGCGCCGGCGTCGGTGTCGCTGCCGGCGTTTCCGGGCGCGGCACGTCCGGGCGGGCGCCCGCATCGAGCGCGACCACGCGCGGGGTCACGTCGTCGCGGACCTGCGCCGCGCGCACGCGGACGATCTCGGCATCGGCGCGGTTGGCATACGGTCCCAGGCGCACGCGCTGGGCCGGCTTGCCGTTGAGGGTGAAACTCTCGCGGTAGCCGCGCAAGCCGGACCCGCCGAGCTGGCGCAGGATCGCCTCGGCATCGGCCTCGCTGGCGAACGCGGCGTAATGCACCGCGTAGCCGCCGCCGGCGACGGTCGCGGGCAGCGGATTGTCCTGTTCGGAGGTGTCGACGGTCGGCAGCGCGCTGCCGTCGGGGCGCGTGGCCGCCGGCGCGGCGGGCGCGGTTTCCGCCACCGGGGTCGCGCCGGCGAGTGCGCCGCCCTCGCGCGCCGGGGGCGGCGCGATCAGCGGCAGGTCGACGGTCTTGTAGTCGCCAGTCGGCGCATCGGGCACATCCAGCGACATGTCCGGCAGGCCGCTCGCGGGCGCGGGGCCCTTGATCAGCATCGGCAGAAAAATGACCGCGAGCGCGATCAGCACGGCGGCGCCGATCAGGCGTTGTTTCAATGCAGGCGACATGCGGGATCCGGACACGGGTGCCGCGCGAATTATACGCGCCGTCCCGTCCTGCTTCTTAACGCCTGCCCTGCAACACCTGCAGGGCGGCCGCCGCGGCGTGGAACGTGCCGAACACCAGTACGCGGTCGCCGGGCGCGGCTTCGTCGAGCGCGGCCGCCAGCGCCGCGACGACATCGATGTGAGTGGTGACCGCGTCCTCCAGTACATCGGACAGGCGCGCGCGCAGCGTGGCGGCGTCCTGGCCGCGCGCGCCGGCGACCGTCGATCCGGCCAGATGCCAGTGCGCAATCGACGGTGCCAGCGCACCCACCACGCCTGCTGCGTCCTTGTCCGCGAGCGCGGCGTAGACCGCGACCGTGCGCCCGGACGCAGGCGTGGCGACCAGCCAGTCAGCCAGCGCCTGCGCCGCCTGCGGGTTGTGCGCGACATCGACGACGACGGCCACGCCGTCCCGCTCGAAGCGCTGCAGGCGGCCGGCCACCGTGGCGCCGGCGATCCCGGCCGCGAGCGCGGCGTTGTCGAGATCGCGATCCAGCGCACGGATCGCGGCGATCGCGACCGCCGCATTGCGCAACTGCACCGGCGCGGCCAGCGTCGGCATCGGCAGCTCGACTTCGAAGCCGACCTCGCGCCAGATCCAGGTGCCTGCATCCGTCGGTGCATACAGGAAATCGCTGCCGCCGCGGACCGCGACCGCGCCGATGCGGTAGGCATGCCGCAACACGCTGGCCGGCGGATCGGTATCGCCGACGATCAACGGCTTCCATGCGCGCGCGATGCCGGCCTTTTCCAGCCCGATCGTCTCGACGTCGTCGCCGAGCCAGTCCTGGTGATCGAGGCCGACCGTGGTGATCACCGCGACATCCGGCTCGACGATGTTGACCGCGTCGAGGCGGCCACCGAGGCCGACCTCGAGCACGGCCAGATCCAGCGCCGCACGCGCGAACAGCCACAGCGCCGCCAGCGTGCCGGTCTCGAAGTAGGTCAGCGGCGTGTCACCGCGCGCGGCCTCGACCGCCTCGAACGCCTCGACCAGCGCGGCGTCGTCGACGTCCACGCCATCGATGCGCACGCGCTCGTTGTAGGCCAGCAGATGCGGCGAGGTGTACGCGCCGACGCGCCAACCCGCCGCGCGCGCGATCGACTCGACGAAGGCCACCGTCGAGCCCTTGCCGTTGGTGCCGGCGATCGTGATCACCTGCGTCGCCGGGCGTCCGCACGCCATGCGCGCATGCACCGCACCCACGCGGTCCAGGCCCATCTCGATCTCGGTCGGGTGGCGCGCTTCGATCGCCGACAGCCAGTCGGCCAGCGAACGGGATTCACTCATAGCGCGCGGTGGACCGCCTCGCCGAAGAACGCCGTGTGGTGCGCGCAGTCGTTGAGGCGCACGACGTCGAGATGATCGACGTCGGGGCCTTCGAGCAGATTCAAGGTCGTCGGTGCCTGGCGGAACGTCCACAGGCGCGAGAGCGGAATGCCGAGCACGCGGCACAGGATCACGCGGTTGACGGCATCGTGGGCGACGATCAGCGCGGTGTCGTCCGGGCCGAGGCCATCAACGGCGCGCGCGAACGCGGGCCAGGCGCGGTCGAATACCTGCTGCAGCGACTCACCGCCGGGCATCTGTACGGTGTCGGGCGCGTCGCGCCAGGCGGTCAGGCGCTCGGGATCGCGCTCGCGGATCTCGCTGGCCAGCAGGCCTTCCCAGGTGCCGTGCGCGATTTCCGCGAGGCCCGGATCGGTCGACAGCATCGACGCACGGGTTGCGCCGAGCGCGAGACGCGCGGTGCGGTCGGCGCGCGACAACGGCGAGGCGACCGCGCGATCGATGCGGACATCGGCCAGACGTGCGCCCAGCAGCGTCGCCTGACGTTCACCGACTTCCGACAGCGGGATGTCTTCCTGTCCCTGGTAACGGCCTTCGGCATTCCACGGCGTTTCGCCGTGGCGGGCGAGCAGGATTCTCATCGCGCGGTTCCTCGAATGGGGGGCTCCGGCGATGCCGGCGCGACAGTTTACGGGAGGGGCACCACCGAAGCGGCCGGGATCCCGACCGCAGAATGCATCGCGCGCCGGGGATACGGCCCGGGCGCGCAAACGAGAATCAGCGCGCGGACGCGCCCATTTCCTGCAGCAGGCGCGGCGCGGGATCGACTTCCTGCATGACCCAGCGGATGTAGCGCTGGTCGACCGAAATCGTGCGCGTCATCGCCGGATCGAACACCCAGTTCGACACCACCGCTTCCCAGGTCATGTCGAACAGCAGGCCGGTCAGGCGGCCATCGGCGTCGAGCACCGGCGAGCCGGAATTGCCGCCGGTGACGTCGAGATCGGACAGGAAGTTGACCGGCACGCTACGCAGGCGGCGATCCGCGAGCCCGCCATCGCGACGCGCGGCGATCGCATCGAGCTGCGCCTTGGGCGCGTCGAAGGGCTCGGTACCGGTGGCCTTGGGCGGAATTTCCTCCAGACGCGTGAACGGCGTCTGCTGGGCGCCGGCGAGGTTGGTGTAACCCACGACGTTGCCGAAGGTGATGCGCAGCGAGGAATTCGCATCCGGATACACCGCTTCCTTGCGGCCGGCGCGGTAATCGGCCACGGCCTGCAGATATGTCGGACGCAGCTGCAGCAGATCGCCGGCACGGGCCTTGGACGCGAGTTCGATCTGCAGCAGTTCCGGCGTCACCGCCGCGGCGTACATCAGCGCCGGATCGCGACTGCGCAGGAACTCGTGGCGATCGGCGGCGAACCACTTCAGGCGCTCGTCGCTGTTGGCCAGCGTGCTGCGCTGCAGGCGGTCCAGCGCGCGGTCGATCGCGGCCACGTCGTTGCCGCCCAGCCAGGTGTCGATCGCCTGGATGCGCTGCTCGGGCGGCAGCTGGATGTACTGCAGCAACGCGTAGCGCGTGAGCTCGCGGTCCATCGCCGGCACGAAGCGGCGGTCCATCTGCTTCAGGCCGCCCTCGATCGCCGGCAGGTCGCGCTGCTGGTAGCCCTGCTCGCGCATCGCGTCGGGCTTTTCCTTCTCCATCGACAGGCGGTACAGGCGATTGGCGGTCGACAGCAGGCCGCTGTTGTCGAGCAGCGACAGCACCAGGTCGCGTTCGCGCGTGGCCTTGGCCTGGGCGTCGAGGGCGACGATCTTCGTATGCGCGTCGAGCGCGGCCGCGCCATCGCCGCCGCGGCTGCGCAGCCACTCGAGCACCGCGGTTTCCTCGGACTGCTTGCGCGCCAGCGCGCCGATGCGCTCGAAGCCCTGCAGCTGGCCTTCGTAGTTCTTCAGCGTGTTCTGCCAGCCGCGCACCGCGCTGGCGTAACGCACGTCGATCTCGGGATCTTCCTTGCCGCGCGCCTCGACGAGATCGATCAGCGCACGGTAGTGGCGGCCGATCTGCGGGTAGCGCCAGGCGACGGTCTCGGAGAACTCGTCGGCGAAGGCGTAGCGGCTGGTGCGCCCCGGATAACCGGCGACCATGACGAAATCGTTCTCGCGCAGCGGCTTGTCGGCCAGGCGCAGGAAACGCTGCGGGGCGTAGGGGATGTTGTCCTGCGCGTAGTCGGCCGGGCGGCCGTCGCGGCCCACATAGGCGCGGTAGAACGCGAAGTCGCCGGTGTGGCGCGGCCACATCCAGTTGTCGACATCGCCGCCGAAGCTGCCGATGCCGCCCGCCGGCGCGTACACCAGGCGCACGTCGCGGATCTCGAGGTTGCGGAACAGGCGGTAGCTGTTGCCGCCGAGGAAGCTGTACAGGCGGCAGCGATACGCGGCATCGGCTTCGCAACGCGCGACGAGGGTCTTCTCGATCGTGTCGAGCGCCGTGGTGCGCCCCAGGCCATCAGGCGCGGCGTCGATCGCGGCGCGGACCTCGGCGGTGACGTCCTGGATGCTGTCGAGCGCGTAGATGCGCGCGTTCGGGCCGGCCGAGATCTCGTCGCCGATCGCCGCGGCGTTGAAGCCGTCGCGCATCAGATTGTTCTCGGGGGTCGAATTCAGCTGGATCGCGCCGTAGGCGCAGTGGTGGTTGGTCAGCACCAGACCCTGCGGCGAAACGAAGCTCGCGGTACAGCCACCCAGCGAGACCACGGCGCCCAGCGGGTCGCCGGTCAGATCGGCCAGGCGGTTCGGATCCAACTTCAACCCGGCCTTGCGCAGCGCCGGCGCGATGTAAGGCAACTGTTGCGGCACCCACATGCCCTCGCCCGCCACCACCCTTGGCGCACTGCAACTGAAGAAGACGCCCAGCAGCGTCGCGGCCAGTAACGGATGGCGCATGGTGGTCCTGTGGATCGTGACGGGGGGCCAAGTCTAGCCAACCCGCCCGCCCGGCGCAGGCCAACGCCGGCTGGCCGACGTGCGGGTGCAGCACGGCCGCGACGGGCCTGCGCCGTATAATCGCCGGCTCTTTCCGGCATCCGCAGACACGACACAATGGCCCAGACAATGAAGGCGCTGGTCAAGCGCGACGCGAAAAAAGGCATCTGGATGGCCGAAGTGCCGGTGCCGGCCCCCGGGCCGAACGATGTCCTGATCCGCGTCGAGAAGGCCGCGATCTGCGGCACCGACCTGCACATCTACCTGTGGGACGAGTGGAGCCAGCGCACGATCACGCCGGGCCTGGTCATCGGCCACGAATTCGTCGGCCGCATCGTCGAGCTGGGCTCGGCGGTCACCGGCTACGAAGTCGGCCAGCGCGTCTCGGCCGAGGGCCACCTGGTCTGCGGCCACTGCCGCAACTGCCGCGCCGGCAGGCCGCACCTGTGTCCGAACACGGTCGGCATCGGCGTCACCCGCAACGGCGCGTTCGCCGAATACGTGGTCATGCCGGCGACCAATCTGTGGCCGATCCCCGACCAGATTCCGAGCGAGCTGGCCGCGTTCTTCGATCCCTACGGCAACGCCGCGCACTGCGCGCTGGAGTTCGACGTCGTCGGCGAGGACGTGCTGATCACCGGCGCCGGCCCGATCGGCGTCATGGCCGCAGGCATCTGCAAGCACATTGGCGCGCGCAACGTCGTGGTCACCGACGTCAACGACTTCCGCCTCAAGCTGGCCGCCGACATGGGCGCCACGCGCGTGGTCAACGTGTCGAACACCTCGCTCAAGGACGTCATGAAGGACCTCCACATGGAGGGCTTCGACGTGGGCCTGGAGATGAGCGGCAACCCGGTCGCGTTCAACGACATGCTCGACTGCATGTACCACGGCGGCAAGGTCGCGCTGCTCGGCATCCTGCCCAAGGGCGCCGGCATCGACTGGGATCGCATCATCTTCAAGGGCCTCACCGTGCAGGGCATCTACGGCCGGAAGATGTACGAGACCTGGTACAAGATGACCCAGCTCGTGCTGTCGGGTTTTCCGCTCGGCAAGGTGCTCAGCCACCAGCTGCCGGCCGACGAATTCCAGAAGGGTTTCGACCTGATGGAATCGGGCAAGTCGGGCAAGGTCGTCCTCGACTGGCGTTGATGCCTCGCGCGACACGCGGCGAACCGCCGCGTGTCGCCCATGACGTACGACACGTTCCGCCGGCCTCGCGTCGCGCCTATGGTCCCTGTTCGATCATTCGACAGGGACGTCTATGCGACACCGGAACATTCTGACCGCTGGACTGCTGCTCACCTGCGTCGCGACCGCATCGCTCGCGCAGGACACCGACTGCCCGGTCCTGGCCGACACGCCGACACTGGACTGCGTGGCGTCAGCCCAGGGCTGGTTCTACGCCGCGTCACCTGACGCCGCCACGCAGATGGCGGAAGACGCTGCACTCGCGGCGCAGAGTTTCATCACCTACTTCGGCCGATCCGCGCCGCGCGGCGCGCTCATTGCAGCGGGTGCGGGACAGGCCATTTCGGATGCGGACCGGCACGCGCTGACGAACGCGGGCGCCGTGTGGCAACTGCCCTGGCTCGACGCGGACGGGCGCCGCGCATTGCAACGATCGGCGGTCGAGCGCCAGCTGCGCGCGCGCATGCCCGATCTCGATGACGCGCAACGCCAGGCGCGCATCGACGCTGCACTGCCCGCTCCAACTGCTGCGACGCCGGACAATGCGGTCGATCGCAGTTCACTGCGTCACGAAATCGGTCACATGCTGCTGATCCGCAGCTTCTGGCCTGTGTCGGAGCCGGCGGCACCCACGACATCCGCGCACTACGGCGGCCCGGGCCCTGACTGGCTCGACGAGCTTGCGGCCGTGCTGATGGAATCGGACACGATGACCGACGCCCGGCGCGAAAAATTGCGTGCACCCGAAGCCTCGGCGCATCTGAAAAAGCTCGCTACGTTCTTCGCGATGCCGCATCCGATGTCCGTGCGCATGGCCGAGCTGACTGCCATGGGCCCCGGCGCGCACGTGATTTCCGGACCGGAGGCGCAGCGCCTGGCCGGGGATGCCGCCTGGTTCTACGCGCAGGCCCGCAGCGTCGCCGATTTCCTGCTGGCGTCCGGCAACGACCCGGCCGTGTTCGGCAGCATCGCCGCATTTCTGGCAGACGGTGGCGACATGGACGGCTGGCTCGCCGCGCACGGCGCGCAGTACGGCTTGCCGGCGTCGATCGCTGCACTGGACGCGGCCTGGACGCAGTGGCTCGCTGCGCGTGCGCCGTCGCCGGAGACGGACGCAGCGCCGGCCCGTTGACGGCCGCTTGGTAGAATCGCGGCCTTCCCGTTTCCGGAATGCCCGATGGCCGCCGTCTCCAATACCCAGCGCTACGCCGACACCCTCGACGAGATCCGCGACGCCGGGCTGTTCAAGGCCGAGCGCGTGATCACCGGCCCGCAGTCGGCCGAAATCACGCTTGAAGACGGCCGCACGGTGCTGAACTTCTGCGCCAACAACTATCTGGGCTTGGCCGACCACCCGGACATCATCGCCGCGGCCAAGGACGCACTCGATACGCACGGCTTCGGCATGGCGTCGGTGCGCTTCATCTGCGGCACGCAGGATCTGCACAAGCAGCTCGAGCAGACCATCACGGACTTCTTCGGCAAGGAGGACACCATCCTCTACGCCGCCTGCTTCGATGCGAACGGCGGTCTGTACGAGCCACTGCTCGGCGAAGAGGACGCGATCATCTCCGACGCGCTCAACCACGCGTCGATCATCGACGGCATCCGCCTTTGCAAGGCCAAGCGCTACCGCTACGCCAACTGCGACATGGCGGATCTGGAAAAGCAGCTGCAGCAGGCGCGCGCCGATGGCGCACGCACGATCCTCATTTCAACCGACGGCGTGTTCTCGATGGACGGCTTCATCGCGCCGCTCGACGAAATCACCGCGCTGGCCGCGAAGTACGACGCGCTTGTGCACATCGACGAATGCCATGCGACCGGTTTCCTCGGCGACACCGGCCGTGGCTCGGCGGAAGTGAAGGGCGTGCTGGAAAAGATCGACATCGTGACCGGCACGCTCGGCAAGGCGATGGGCGGCGCGCTCGGCGGTTTCACCACCGCCAAACGCGAAGTCATCGAACTGCTGCGCCAGCGCTCGCGCCCGTACCTGTTCTCGAACTCGCTGCCGCCGCACGTGGTTGCCGCCGGCATCAAGGCGTTCGAGATGCTCGACGCCGCGGGCGATCTGCGCACGCAGCTGGTCGAGAACACCCGCTATTTCCGCGAGCGGATGACCGACGCCGGCTTCGACGTGCGCCCCGGCGTGCATCCGATCAGCCCGGTGATGCTCTACGACGCCAAGCTCGCGCAGCGCTTCGCGCAGCGCCTGCTCGAGGAAGGCATCTACGCGATCGGCTTCTTCTTCCCCGTGGTGCCGAAGGACCAGGCGCGCATCCGCACCCAGATCAGCGCCGCGCACACGCGCGAACACCTGGATCGCGCGATCGATGCGTTCACCCGCATCGGCCACGAGCTGGGCGTCTTGAAGGCCTGAAGCATGCGCGCCGCGCTGCGACGGCGTCTGCTGATCGCAGCGCAGACCGATGCGCTCGCGGTGCTAGACGACGGCATCTGGTCGACGCGCTGCCTGCACTGCCGCAGCGCGCTGCAGGTGCGCGACGACGGCGAGCCGCTGGGGCTCGCGACGCTGGAACACGTGGTGCCGCAGGCCTGGTTCGGCAGACGCGCAGCGTCTGCACTGACGGCGCAGGTCGGCGACGATGCGGACGATCCACGCAACCTTGCGCTCGCCTGCGCACGCTGCAATCACGACAAGGGCAAAGGTCACGATGCGCGGGGTCCCGGCGACGTGCGCGCACGCGAAGTCGTCGAAGCTCTGCTCGCGACACGCCTCAGCCGGTGGCGGGATCCGATGGACGCGCCAGCGCGCTGATTTCGCCGGCTGCCAAGGGGCGCCACGCGCCCTTGGCCAGATCGCCCAGCGCGAGATCGCCGATCGCGACGCGCACCAGTCGCAGCACACCCAGATCATGCGCAGCGAGCAGTCGGCGGATCTGCCGGTTGCGGCCTTCGTCGAGCACGATTTCCAGCCAGGCGTTGCGTGCGCCCTGACGCAACCGGCTTACGGACGCGGCCTGCAGTCGCTCACCCGCGTCGTCGACGCCCAGCACCAGCGCTTCGAGCAAGGCGTTGTCGGGCAGCCCGTCAACCTGGACGTGATAGGTCTTCTGCGGCCCCTGCTCGGGATCGGTGACGCGTGCGGCCCAAGCAGGATCACTGGTGAACAGCAGCAGGCCTTCGCTGGCCTTGTCGAGCCGGCCCACCGGCGCGATCCAGCCCAGGTCCGCGCCGTCGAAACACCGATAGACGGTGTCGCGGCCGTGCTCGTCGCGCGCGGTCGTCACCAGCCCGCGTGGCTTGTTGAGCACCAGATACTGGTGCGCGGTTGCGCGCGCCGCATCGCCATCGAGCACGATGTTCGACGCGTCCAGTGCCACCGGAAACTCCGGATCGCGCACGATCCTGCCGGCCACCCGCACACGCCCCTCGCGTACGCGCCGCTCGGCTTCGCTGCGCGAACACAGCCCGCGCTTCGACAGCACGCGCGCGAGGCCGTAGCGCGGCGGACGCACGACGGGCTTCAAGACACGGCACCTCGACATGCGAACGGCCCGCTTGCGCGGGCCGTCCTCATACCGTCGATGCAGAGACGCGCAGCACTCATTCGACGGGCGGGGTCTCGCCGGGCGGCGCGGTTTCCGCAGCGGCCGGTGCAGCCGGCGCGTTCGGATCAGCGCGGCGGCTGCCGACCGTGTAACCGTTGGCCTTGATCCACGCGTCGAAATCGTCGGCGGTCATGCGCTTGCCGCCTTGGGTCATGTTGAAACGGTAGGGCGTGTTGTCGAACTCGGTCTGCTTCACGTAGGCAGCCGGATCGTTGGCACTGACGGCGCCTGCAGCCGGCGCAGCCATCGCGACGTTCTGGCACTTCTCGATCTCGAGCCGCAGCACGACCTGCTCGGCGGACTGCGCCTCGTCATAGGCGCGCGCGAGCACGGCGCTCGTGCCGAGGCGATACGTCGGCGCGGCGAGTTCGGGAGACACGGGTTCGAGCACGGTGGCCTGCACGGGGCGTGCGGTGCGGGTGTCGAGCGTGCTGCAGTCAGCGGCATGGCCGACGAGTGGAAGCGCCAGCAGAGGCAACAAAAACAAAGCACGCATGAGAGGCAATCCCCGAGGTCGAATTGGCCTGAAGTGTAGGCGGCAAGTACACGCCATACAAGGGAAAACTGGGCGTTCGCGCATTCACGATATCGCGTACGTGCAGCGTCGCGCTGCCGATTGGCCGGGACCGCGCAACCGCGTCGCCACAGCAATCCGTATACGAAGAAAGATTCGGCCCCACAAGCAGAAAGCCCGGCACGAGGCCGGGCTTTCTGGTGTCACGACCGGACGTTCTTAGTTCTGAACGTTCAGCTCGGTGCGGCGGTTGCGCGCACGGCCTTCCGGGTTGTCCGAACCATCGGCGTTGGTGTTCGGCGCGATCGGGCGGCTCTCGCCGTAACCGGTCGGACCCACCAGACGGTCGGCCATGATGCCGTTGCTGGCAAGGTGGTCATAGACCGCCTTGGCGCGACGCTCGGAGAGACGCTGGTTGTAGGCATCGGTACCGACCGAGTCGGTGTGACCGGCGACTTCAACGCGCAGCTCCGGGTAACGCTTCAGGATTTCGACGGCTTCGTTGAGGATTGCCACCGCGTCAGGACGCAGCGTCGCACGGTCGAAGTCGAAGTTGACGCCGTTCAGATCGATGGTGATCGGAGCCGGCGGCGGCGGGGCCGGAGCCGGAGCCGGCGGCGGCGGCGGCGGAGCCGGCGGAGCCGGGGGAGCCGGCGGCGGGCCGAGCGGGATCACGACGCCGACCGAAGCCATCACGTCACCGAAGTAGCTTTCTTCCGCATTGTGCGGATAGCCAGCCCAGTCACGCGCACCGTTTGCAGCGACGCTGTTGTCGTCGAAGTCAGCGCGGTAAGCGATTTCGGCACGCACGGCAACGCGCTTGTCGAAGGTGGTCTGCAGACCGGCACCGACCTTGGCAGCGAAGTTACCTTCTTCGCGCTGACCCGGGGAATTCGGGCTCGGGAACGCGTCGAACTCTTCTTCCGAACGCTGGTAGCCGACACCGGCCAGCAGGTACGGATTCCAGCCACGGCCTTCGGAGATGAAGTGGTAGCGGAAGTCGACCGAGATGCCGTACTGGCTCCAGTTCAGATCGTTGTTGGCGCCTTCGACCGAGCTGTCGAAGCCCGGGTTCTGGTAGTTCAGCTCACCGTCGATCGACCAGTTGGGGCTGATGAACTTACCCATGCCCAGCGTGACGAACGGGGTGTCGTCGGTGCGGCGATCTTCTGCCTGGAAGTTGAAGCCCGTCGAACCGGTGAGGTACCAACGGTCGTCGAACTCCTGGGCGCTGGCGTGACCCGCCAGACCAAGACCGCCGAGCAGCGCGGCGCAGAGGAGTTTCTTGTTCATGTTTTTTCAGCTCCTAGAAAAGGGGGAATGCGTCATGGCATCGGTTGAGGCGTCAAACGCAAACGCCTTGCACATAGCCTAAAGTCAGCAGCGTGAAGACGTTGTTAACGCTAACATAACGGTTGAGAGCTTCCTACACCCCGGCCGCCGGGTATTCATCTTGGCTTTGGTTTGGTCAGGAACCTCAACGCGGCGGAATTGTCGTGAGGATGATGTGCGCGTGGCGTCAAGAACGTTGCCGCGCTCTTAACCGTTGCTTGATGCGGAATTGACGTTTTCCGGCTCAGGACGACAGCGCGCCTTAACGGGTTTCCGCGGGTGACATGAGCCAGTGCGGCGCCGCCGATCCGAACTCCGCCTGCAAGAACGCGACGAATGCGCGCGTACGCGGCGGCACGAAAATGCGATCGGGCATCACCGCGTGGATGCCGGTTTCCGGCGGCGCGTGCCGTGGAAGTACGCGCACCAAGCGTCCCGAGTGCAGATCATTCACCACATGCCACAGCGCGTGCATCGCGATCCCTGCACCCTCCAGCGCCGCGTCGCGCAGCACTTCACCAAGATTGCTTTCCAATGGCCCTGCGACGGTGACGACCGACTCGCCGCCTGCGCCGTCGCGCAGTTGCCAACGATCCTGGCTACCCCGACTGCCGACGAGCACCAGACACGCGTGCGCGACGAGATCCGCCGGTGTCGCGGGCATGCCGCGCCTCGCCAGGTACTCCGGCGAGGCGACGAGGACGCGCGGATTGGCTGCGATCTGCCGTCCGACCAGCTGCGAGTCGTCGAGATCGCCGATGCGGATCGCGAGATCGAAGCCTTCACGGACGAGATCGACCTGCTGGTCGCTCATATGCACGCTGAGCTGCAGGCCTGGATGCGCAGCGAGAAAGCGCGGCAGGCGCGGCGAGATGTGCTGGCGGCCGAACGACGCCGACATCGTGACCCGCAGCGTGCCGCCCACCGCCTGACCACCGCTTTCGCGCAGGCTGCCCGCGAGACCGTCGAGTGCTTCGACCAGCGCGCGCCCCTCGCCGGCCAGCCGCAGGCCTTCGGGGGTGGGATGCAGCCGCCGCGTAGTCCGGTGCAGCAAGCGCACGCCCAGGGCATCCTCGAGCCGCTTCAGACGCTGGCTCGCCAGGGCCGGCGACAGGTCGAGGCTGCGCGCCGCGGCGCTGATCGAGCCGGTGTCGAGCACGCGCAGGAACAGGGCGATGTCGCCGATCCGGTCCATTGATTCGAAAGAATCCCTTGAAGGTGATTGGTGATCCTATCGCTGTTCGACAGGAACACGCGGGGTCGACAATGCGCGGGCCGCTCCACTTCCCGAGGATGCCCCATGAAAGCCGTCGCCCTGACCCGCTATCTCCCGATCGACGATCCGCAGTCGCTGCAGGATGTCGAACTCGATCTGCCCGAGCCCGGCCCGCACGACCTGCGCGTGCGCATCGAGGCGGTCTCGGTGAATCCGGTCGACACCAAGGTGCGCGCACCGAAACCGCAGACCGAGGCGACACCGAAGGTGCTCGGTTACGACGCGGCCGGCGTGATCGACGCGATCGGCAGCGAGGTGACGGGCTTCGAGGTCGGCGACGCCGTCTATTACGCGGGCGACATCACCCGTCCCGGCAGCAACGCCGAATACCAGCTCGTCGACGCGCGGATCGCCGCGAAGAAGCCCGACTCGCTCGATTTCCCCCAGGCCGCCGCCCTGCCGCTGACCGCGATCACCGCATGGGAGCTGCTGTTCCAGCGCATGCCGTTCGACATCGACGGTGGTGGCGATGGCAAGACGCTGCTGGTCATCGCCGGCGCCGGTGGTGTCGGATCGATCGCGATCCAGCTCGCGAAGCGGGCCGGCTTCACCGTGATCGCGACCGCATCGCGCATGGAGACCATCGCGTGGTGCCGCGTCATGGGCGCCGACCACGTCATCGACCACCGCGAGGATCTTGCGCCACAGCTCCAGGCGCTCGGCTTCGAGACCGTCGACGCTGCGCTCAATCTCGCCGATACCGATCGTTACTGGACCGCGCTGGGCGAACTGCTCGCGCCGCTGGGTCACGTCGGCCTGATCGTCGAGCCGTCGGGCGCGCTGAAGATCGGCGATCCCTACAAGGCCAAGAGCATCGGCATCCATTGGGAGATGATGTTCGCGCGGCCGCGCTTCCGCACCGCGGACATGGCCGAACAGGGCAGGATTCTCGCGCGCGTCGCCGAGCTGATCGACGCCGGTTCACTGCGCGGCACGCTGTCGGACATGCTGTCGCCGATCAATGCGGAGACGCTGCGCGAAGCGCATCGCCGGCTCGAATCGGGCAGCACGATCGGCAAGCTGGTCGTCGCCGGCTGGGCATGATCCGCACGGTCTGACCTTCAAGCACAGTCGTCGGGATCACGCGTCCGGCCCGTTGGGGGCCGGACGTTTTTTCATAGCCGCTTTTGGAACTCCGGATGCCCACAGCACATCCCTCGCGCGTCGAACGCCTGGCGCGTCTGCTGACCGGCCTGTTCTGCTACGGCATCGGCATCAGCCTGATGGTCCGCGCCGGGATCGGCGTCGCGCCCTGGGATGTGCTGACCCAGGGTATCTCGCTGCAGAGCGGCCTGTCGTTCGGCTTGGTGACGAACCTGATCGGCATCGGCGTGCTCGTGCTGTGGCTGCCGCTGCGGCAGACGCCGGGACTCGGAACGCTGCTGAATGTTCTGCTGATCGGCCCGAGTGCGCACCTCGGCCTGTGGCTGCTGCCCGACGTCCACGGCGTCGTGCTGCAGGTGTGCGTGTTCGCCGTGGGGCTCGTGCTGCTGGCGCTGGCGACGGGTCTCTATATCGGTGCGCAGTTCGGCGCCGGCCCACGCGATGGCCTGATGACCGGCCTGCACGCACGGACGGGCGTGCCGATCTGGATCGCGCGGACGCTCGTCGAAGCGCTGGTGCTGACCACCGGCTGGTGGCTGGGCGGCAATGTCGGCTGGGGCACGCTGGCATTCGCGTTGCTGATCGGACCGCTGTGCGGCCGCACCTTGCCCCTGTTCGCACCGCGCGGCGTCGCGCCGCCGGCCGCGCCGCTGTAAATCCAGCGCGGTCTGCGGCACTTCAACCGGGCGCGATCACGCCGCGGCGTCGACAGAATCCGTCCGGTCGCGCTTGAGCACCGCGACCGGCTCCGCCCACGCACTGCCCGCGCGCCGCTTGCTGGTGGCCAGCACCAGGTCCGATGGCTCGAACACGTTGAGGTTGTGGGTGATCGGCGTGGTCAGGATGTACTGCGCATCCGTGCTGCGCAGGAAGCGGCCGACCTTCTCGATGTTGGCGACGTCGAGATGCGCGAACGGTTCGTCGATGAACACGAAGCCGCCCGGCTGGTCCTCGTCGCGCAGCAGTGCGACCAGCAGAAGCAGCGACTTCATCACCTGCTGGCCGCCGGAGGCCTCGCCATCGTCGAGGCCGATCCAGCCCTTGCGGTCGAAATCGAAGCGCACGGTGAGTCCGGCCTGGGCCAGCGCGACATCCTCGTTCGCCAGTTCCGGCATGCCGACGTCGACACCGATGCCGGCGAGTTCGCCGAGCGCGGTCAGGTTCTTGCGGTAGCGGCGCACGGTCGCGCGCAGCACATTGATGTAGGCGCCGCGCGCGTCCTCGGTGAGCCGGCGCGCGCGGTGCAGATGCGCTTCGCGCTTGCCGATCGCCGCTTCGAGTGCGTCGTGGTCGGCGGCGAACTTGTCGCGCATCGCCACGCAGGCGGCGTCCTCGACGAAGCTGCCGCGTGCGAGCCGCTCGTCGATGCGCTCGAGTTCGCGCCGCACGGCGCCTGCGCTTTCGTAGGCCTCGCGTGCCTCGCGCAGCGCGTCGCGCGTGCGCCATGCAGCCGGCATGCGCGCACGGCGCTTGCGGAAATCGACCAGACGCTGCACCAGCGCCACGCGCTCCTGCGCGATCTGGCTGCCGCGGTCGCGCAGTTCCTGCGCCAGCGTGCGCAGCTCGCCCGCGCGCGTGGCGGCGGCAATGCTGCCGTCCTTGTCGCGCCGTTCGCAGGCATCGAGCGCAGCGCGCGCCTCGGTCAGCGCCTCAGCGGCCGCCTGCGCGGCCTCGGCCAGCGCCGGCAGGCGCGACTGCGCATCGGCGAATTCGGCCGCGCGCGTGACCAGTTCCTGGCCGGCGTCGAGACCGAGCAGGCGCGACTGCGCCGCATCGACCTCGCGACCCAACGTGGTCAGCGCGTTCTCGCGCGCCTGGGAGCGCTCCTGCAATGCGATGGCTTCGGCATGCAAGGACGCGAGCCGCGCCTCGCGCGCACCGGTGCCGAAGTGATGCTGGCCGCCGCCGATGTGCCGACCGCCGCGATGCTCGCGCAGATAGCCCTGCGCGGTGATCCAGTCCTGGCCCTTGGGCAGGCGCTGGCCGGCTTCGACATCGGCGACGCGCTGCACGCGGTCGAGCTGACGCGGCAGCCAAGACGGTGGATCGGCATTGAAACGCACGACTTCGAGCAGCGAGCCGCGCGTCGCAGGACCGGCCGGCGCGCGTTCGGCAACGACGAAGTGCCGGTACTGCAGGCGCTCGCCGAGCTGCCAGGCCGCACGCGCATCCTTCGCCGAATCGAGCACCAGCAGATGCCGGTAGGGCGCGAGCACGGCCTCGAGCGCGACGGCCCATTGCGGATCGGCGATCTCGACCAGTTCGGTCAGCACTGCATGGCCGATGTCGGCGCGATCGAGCGCGGCGCGGAACTCGCGTTCAAAAGGCTCGACGACACGCCCGCCGCCTCGCAGCGCGGCGACCTGCGCGGCGATCTCGCCACCGCGCGCGCGATCGCGTTCGGCCTCGAGGCGCAACTCGGCCTGACGACGCCGGCCCTGTTCGACCTCGCGGCTGAGCGCATCGACATCCGCGCCGCCGCGTTCGGCCTGCAGCCGCGCGAGTTCGTCGTGGCGGCGCACCAGTTGCTCGGCATCGCGCGCCTGGTCACGTGCGCCGGTGAACCGCGTCTCGGCCGATTGCAACGCTGCGCGTGCGTCGGCGATCGACTGCTGCAGGCCGGCGCGCGCGTCGATCGATGCCGCGTCCTCGGCCTGCAGCGCAGCGTGCGCCGCATGGCGTTCGCGCAGCCCACGGCGCAGGCCGGTCAGGCGCGGCTTGGCGCCGTCGATGGTCGCGCGCAGGTCGGCCAGTTCCACCTTGGGCGCGATCTCCGCCTCCAGCAGCTGCCGCTGGTTGCGCAGCGCCATGCCGTCCTCGTAGGACCGCACATCGGCGCGCGACGATTCCAGCCGCATGTGCAGTTCGGCCAGGCCCTGCTGCAGTTCGGCGATTTCCTTGTCGATGTCGAACTGCTCGGCGCGGGCGCGCTGGTAGTCGTCCATCACCGCCTTGTCCTCGAATACGTCGAAGACGAGTTGCAGCAGTTCGCGCGGCGAGAGCTGGCACAGCTTGTCGGTGGCGCCCTGCTCGAGCGTCAACACACGGCAGATCGCGCGACTCAGGCCGGCACCGGCAAGCCGTACGCGGTAATCGCGCACACCCAGCCATTCGCCGCCGGCGTCGAGCGCTTCCACCGGCACGTCGCCGGCGACGATCTGGTAATCGCGGGTCCAGTCGCCGCCGCGCTTGCGCACGCGGCAGGCGATCGTCACCTGCTCGTCCATGCACGGGAAGAACGCGCGCCGGCCGCGTCGATCGACCGGGTTGCTGACCACCGCACGCAGCCACGCGAACGGCTTGCCGTTGTGGCGCAGATAGGTCTTGTAATCGCGCGCCATGTCGCGATCGTCGATCGCCAGCAGGGTGCGCAGCGCGTCGAGCAGCGTGGTCTTGCCGGAGCCGTTCGGGCCGACGACGGTGATGATCGAGGCATCGAGCGGCAGGGCGTAGCGCTGCCAGTAATCCCAATGCACGACTTCGAGGCTGCGGAACTCAAACATCGGCCTGTGCCTCCTCGGTCATGTCGGCATCGTGGATCGTGTCGTCCGGATCGTCGACGTCGTCAACGTCCAGTCCCTGTCCCACGCGACTCTCGGCGATCACGTGCGCCAGCGCGCCGTCCATGACGCGGCTGGCGATGCGCTCGTAGTCGAAGGCGAGATCGAGCAGCGGGCCTTCGTGGATCCGCTCCTTGCGTCGCGCGATGAAGCCCTGCCGCTGCAGCGTGCCGAGATTCATGTGGATGCGGCCCTTGCCGCCGAGCTGCGCGCCGAAGTCCGCGAGCAGCGTGCGTTCGTTGACCGGCTCGACGACTTCCGCGCCGACCGGCACCGGTTTGAGCTCGGCGAACATCTGTTCCTGGTCCTGCGACAGATCGGTCTGCTGGCGCGCGATCTGCCGCTGGCGCTTGGGCAGCACAAGCAGCGACCACAGCACCACCAGCAGCGCGAGCGCGTCGCGACTGAGTTGCAGGTTGCTCGCGGCCCAGGCGTCGCCGTGGCCGAACACGTCGGCCTCGTGATGGCGCGCGATGCCGACCGCAACGTGCGCTGCGTAGGGATGTTCGAGCAGGCGCAGGCCGGCGGCCGCGAGGCGGCGGTCGATGTCCTCGCGCAGCTCGGCATCGACCAGCATCTGGCGCACGGCGCGGTCTTCGCGCGGCAGCCAGCGCTCGGCGAGCAGCCGCGCGATCAGGGAAGCGGTGGAGTCGGTCATGCGGTCTTCTTGCGTCGTGCGGGTGCCGGCGAGGTGCCGGTCTCCGCGGAAGGTGTCGCGGCGCGGCGACGGCGCGCGACGGGCGCAACGGCATCGTCGCTGTCGACGTCGTCGGTGACGCCATGCGCGGTCATGTCGGGCATCTCGATGTCGGGCGCGGCCGCGTCGTCGACGCCCGCGGGCAACAAACGCCCGCGGCTCATCAGGGCGACGCCGGCACGGTCGATGCGATCGAATGCCGCGTCGACGCGCCATTGCATCGGCAACTGCGCGAGCTGCGCACTGACGCCGCTGCGGTTCTCCGCACCGGCATCGCCGATCAAGCCAAGCAAAGACAGGCGATACGCGCTGACCGCGAAACTGTCCTGCGGCACCCAGTCGCCGAGCGGCGCGGCCGTGTCGAGCGCGCGCAGCTGGTCGAGCCATTGCGCGGCGTGCGCGTAGTCGTCGGCAGCGACCGGCGCCTGCAGATCCTCGGGCGCCTCGCGCGGCGGCGGCAGGCCGGCCTCATCGGCGGCTTCGCGTTCGCGTTCGACGAGTTCGTACTCGGCGACGTCGAGCGCAATCGGCCCGAGCACGAATGCCGGCTGCGGCGCGATGGTCAACGCATCGGTGGCCATGTCTGCGAGCGCGGCCGGATCGCAGGCACGCAGGAAGCGGTTGACGTCCGAGGACGACAAACCGCTGGCGCCAAGATGCACGCGATGCCGGTCGAGCTGGTTCAAGGCGCGCTGGAACACCGACGCCTGGCGCAACATCGCGCTCTGCGCGCGGCCGATCTGCTGCGCGACGCGATGCGTGGCGACATCAAGATCGTCGTCGGCGGCAATCGCGCGGATCAGCTCGGTGCCCTTCTCCACCCAGTGCCACACCGACTGCAAGGTGTCCGCGGCCTGGCGGATGCGGTGCTCCGAACCGCTGAGCACGGCCTGGTCGAAATCCTCGCGCAGTTCGTTTAGCCGCGACAGCAGATGCTGCAGGTCCGCCGCGCCAACCTTGCCGACGGCCTGGCCGGCGGCGAGCTGCGCGGTGACGTAGGCCAGCTCATCGCCTTCGGCATTGAACTGCACCAGCAGGCCCAGCGCCGACAGCGCCTGCCGGCCGACCGGGCTGATGCGATAGCGCTGGCTGTGCGCGTCCCAGGCCATCAGACCGTTGTCGCGCAGACGACCGATCACCGTGTCGAACTTGACCGGATCGAGCCAGGCGAAATGCTCGCGCAGTTCCTGCGGCGACCAGTCCGGCGCGTCGCCACGTTCGCCGATCGCGCGCAGCACCAGCAGGCGCACCATCACGATCTCCTCGCCGCCATGGAACAGCGTCGAGAACGCGCGCAGCTGCTCGCGCGCCGCCAGCAGCGGATGCAGGTCCGGCAGATCGGCGGCGACGATGCCGTCGCGCAGGTAGTCCTGGAAAGGTTGGATGGCAGCCGTCCCTGGTGCGGGGCGCGACATGTTCAGGGCGCGGCCCGGCACTGGCAACTCTTGACAGCCCGCGCGTGGCCGCCTGCGTCCGTCGCGCTTGCCCGGACGTGGCTTTCCCGGCACGCTGGGCGATCCATACGCACGCGTATCCTGATCATGACGCCAGCCTCCGGCCAGCCCGTCGCCGCTTCCTATCCGCATCTGCTGGCGCCGCTCGATCTGGGCTTCACCACCTTGCGCAACCGCGTGCTGATGGGCTCGATGCACACCGGTCTCGAAGACCGCGCGGCGGATTTCCCCAAGCTCGCACGCTACTTCGCCGAACGCGCCGAGGGCGGCGTCGGCCTGATCGTCACCGGCGGTTTCTCGCCCGACATCGCCGGCTGGCTCAAACCCTTCGGCGGCAAGCTGTCGTGGCGCTGGGAAACGCGGCGGCACCGGCAGGTCACCGAGGCCGTGCACGGCCATGACGCGAAGATCTGCCTGCAGCTGCTGCACGCCGGCCGTTACGGCTATCACCCGCTGCAGGTCGCACCGAGCCGGATCAAGGCGCCGATCAACCCGTTCACCCCGCGGGCGCTGTCGGCGCGGGGTGTCGAACGCACGATCGATGCCTACGCGCATGCCGCGAAGCTCGCCCGCGAAGCCGGCTACGACGGCGTCGAGGTAATGGGCAGCGAGGGCTATCTGATCAACCAGTTCCTCAGCCGGCGCACCAATGCGCGCGACGACGCCTGGGGCGGCGACACCGCGCAGCGCATGCGCTTCGCGACCGAGATCGTGCGTCGCGTGCGCGCGGCCGCGGGCGACGATTTCATCATCGTCTATCGCCTGTCGATGCTGGAACTCGTGCCCGACGGGTCCGCCTGGGACGACATCGTGCAGCAGGCCCGCGCGGTCGAAGCCGCCGGCGCCACGCTGATCAACACCGGCATCGGCTGGCACGAAGCGCGCGTGCCGACGATCGCGACCTCGGTGCCGCGCGCCGCATTCGCCGGCGTCACCGCCAAGCTGCGCCCGCACGTGACGCTGCCGCTGGTGGCGACCAACCGCATCAACATGCCCGACGTCGCCGAGCGCATCCTCGCCAGTGGCGCGGCCGACATGGTGTCGATGGCGCGGCCGTTGCTGGCCGATCCGCAGTGGGTCGCCAAGGCGCGCGCCGGCACGCCCGACCGCATCAACACCTGCATCGCCTGCAACCAGGCCTGTCTCGACCACGTTTTCGCGAACCGCACCGCGAGCTGCCTGGTCAATCCGCGCGCGTGCGCGGAAACCGAACTCAACTATTTCCCGGCGGCCACGCCATTGCGCGTCGCCGTGGTCGGTGCCGGCCCTGCCGGCCTGGCCTGCGCGACGGTCGCCGCGCAACGCGGCCATGCGGTGACGCTGTTCGATGCGGCGGCCGACATCGGCGGCCAGTTCAACCTCGCCCGGCGTATTCCGGGCAAGGAAGAGTTCGACGAGACGCTGCGCTACTTCCGCACACGGCTGGTGGAGACCGCCGTCGACGTGCGCCTGTCGACCCCCGTCGCGACCGACGATCTGGCCGGGTTCGACGCCGTGGTGCTGGCGACCGGCGTGGTGCCGCGCGCCGTCGACTTCCCCGGCCGCGACCATCCCAAGGTGGTCGGCTACGTGGACGTCATCGAAGGTCGCGTCGTGCCGGGCGCGCGCGTGGCGATCATCGGCGCCGGCGGCATCGGTTTCGATGTCGGCGAGTTTCTGGTCGAACACGCGGGCCGGTCGCCGAGTCTCGACGCGGCCGCATGGATGCGCGAATGGGGCATCGATCCGACGTTCGAACAGCCCGGCGGCCTCGTCCCGCCCGCGCCCGCGCCGCCCGCAAGAACGCTGTGGCTGCTGCAGCGCAGTCCTGGCCGCCCGGGCGCGCGGCTCGGCAAGACCACCGGCTGGATCCATCGCAGCACGCTCAAGGCCAAGGGCGTGACGATGCTCGGCGGGGTCGAATACCTCGGGGTCGACGATGCCGGCCTGCGCATCCGCGTCGACGGCGTGGAGCAGACCCTGGACGTCGATCACGTCGTGATCTGCGCCGGCCAGGAACCCCGTCGCGACCTGTTCGACGCCCTCCATGCCAGCGGCACGGTCGTGCATCTGGTCGGCGGCGCCGATGTGGCCGCGGAACTCGATGCCAAGCGCGCGATCGCGCAGGCGAGCCGTCTGGCCGCGCATCTCTGAAGAAAATGCCGTCCTGTTCAGGTTCCGGATTTGATGACGCGGCGGTCGGCTCGAGCGCCACGCGACCGCGATAAACCTGAATAGGCATTGTGAAGTCGGCGGTCCAGCCACACAAATCCCCCCGACGCCAGTGCCCCGCATTCACGTTTGATTCGAAAAACCGGGGCTACCGTGCCGTCACTTCGTTCCGCCCCCTTCGGCGGGACACCGGCCCGACCCGCCTTCTGCGGACTTCGGTGCCCGGGCGATCAAGCGCACCACAGAGTCCGCCGCCCTCCCCAATACGCCATGCCGGTTTCCGCAGTCGTCTGCGTGTCTTCCGTAAGGAGGACGACGACGTGCGGCCCGGCGCAACGCAGCAAGGAGTCGTTGATGAAACTTGAATGGGTGATGTGGCTGGCCTCCGTGCTGCCGCCCCCCGCCGCCGATTCGCTCTGTCTGAGTACGACGGTGTATCTGGAAGCCCGCGACCAGTCCGTCCGCGGACAGGAAGCCGTCGCCGAGGTGGCTCTGCGCCGCCAGGAGAGCGGTCTGTGGGGCGAGTCGATGTGCGAGGTGGTGACCGCGCGCAAGCAGTTCGCGCCGACGATCCTGTCGCCGAACACGCGTCTGGCCAATACCAACGCCTGGACCCGCGCGGTCAGCGTGGCGCTGGAGTCGGAGCGCAACTGGGCGCTGCCGCCCGAGCAACGCCGTCAGGTGGTGCCCGGCGCGAGCCACTTCATGGCCCATGCCATCGCGGCCCCGGCCTGGCGCAGCGCGCACCAGGTGGCGACGATCGGCGACCACACCTTCCTGCGCGTGCAGTCGCTGCGCCCGGCGCGTCCGACCGCCGACAGCGAGCGCGGCTGATCCGCGCCGCGTCGCCGGCTTCCCCGCCCGCGACGCCCGGCGCATGATGGCGGCCCCGTTCAACCACCGGACCGCCATGCGCATCCTTCACACCAAACCCGGCGCCTGCTCGCTGGCCGACCACATCGTGCTGCAGTGGATCGGCGCGCCGTTCGAAGCGCGCGTCGTCGACGCGACGCAGATGAAGGAACCCGCGTTCCTCGCGCTCAATCCCGCCGGTGCGGTGCCGGTGCTGGTCGAAGGCGACTGGGTGCTGACCCAGAACGCCGCCATCCTCAACTATCTGGCCGACAGCCATCCCGATGCGAAGCTCGGTGGCGACGGCACGCCCAAGGGCCGCGCCGAGGTCAACCGCTGGTTGGCGTTGCTCAATGCCGATCTGCACCCCGCGTTCCACCCGTTGTTCGGCAGCACGAAGTATCTGGACGACGCGGATGTCGTGGACCGCACGCGCACGCACGCGATGCAGAAGATCCGCGGCCTGTATGAACGCATCGACGCGCAGCTCGCAGATCGCGACTATCTCGTCGGCACGCGCTCGATCGCCGATCCCTATCTGTTCGTGACCCTGCAGTGGGCCAAGCGTCTGAAGCTCGATCTGGGCGGGCTCGACAATCTGCACGCGTTCGATGCGCGCATGCGCGCCGACGATGGCGTCCGCGCGGCAATGACCACCGAAGGCTTGATCTGATCGATCCGTCGAACTGGCGCGTCGCATCCTGCGGCGCGCCGGTTCGATGTGCTGCGGTGGGCCTGCTTACGCTGCGCCTGCGCCTGCGCCGGTGTCCGCCGCGGCGCGTATGCCTGCAATGATCTCCGCGGCCACACGCGCATCGCGCGCCTTGGTGAGCGCCGTCTGCAGCATCGGCAACAGGGCTTCGAGCGCGGCCGCATCGTCGGCGCGTTCCAGCTTGAGCTGGGTGAGATAGCCGCCGACGAGACCGAGATGCGCGCGCGTCGCATCGTTCATCAGTGCATAGAGAATAAGATGGCGTTGCGCATCGCTGTCGCTGCGCGCTTCGTGGATCGACGCTGCAGCATCGGCTGGATGCGCGGCGCCTGCGCCCGATGCGGTGACCAGCCCGAGCGCCGCCAGTTGTTCGAGTGCATCGGCCGGCGCATGCAGCCGGCGCGCGATGGCATCGAGTTCCAGCGCGCCGCGTTGACCGTCGACGAGCAACAGCAGCGAGCGCAGTGCAGCCGGCAGGCGCTGCGCTCGCGTTTCGATTTCCGCCCGACCCGCGTCGGTCTTCGCGGGTATCGCGATCGCGATCTCCATCGCTTCGTCCCCTTCCACTGACGGCGTGGCCGTCCCCCGCATGGACCCTTGCACGCGGGAAGGCCTGGAACCAGTCAGACCAAGGTCGAAACCGCGACGCGCGACACGTTCGCCGCGAATGGCTTTCGACGCGCCTGCGGCGCTGCAGGGATCAGCGCAGGGTGTCGCCGGGCACGCGGATCGCACCCTCCATCAGCACGCGCGCCGAGCGCGACATGATCGCCTTCGAGACGGTCCACTGTCCGTCGACCTCGATCGCCTCCGCGCCGACGCGCAGCGTGCCCGAGGGATGCCCGAAGCGGACCGACGTGCGTGCACCACCGCCCGCGGCCAAATTCACCAGCGTGCCGGGAATCGCCGCCGCCGTGCCGATCGCGACCGCCGCCGTGCCCATCATCGCGTGGTGCAGCTTGCCCATCGACAGCGCGCGCACCAGCAGGTCGATATCGCCGGCGGCGATCACCTTGCCGCTCGAGACCACGTGATCGCGCGGCGGCGCGACGAACGCGACCTTCGGCGTGTGCTGGCGCTTCGACGCCTCCGACACATCCTTGATCAACCCCATGCGCACGGCGCCGTGTGCGCGGATCGTCTCGAACATCGCGAGCGCTTCGGCATCGCCGTTGATCGCATCCTGCAGTTCGGTACCGGTGTACCCGATCGAGGCGGCGTCGACGAAGATCGTCGGGATGCCGGCATTGATCAGCGTCGCGCGCAGCGTGCCGACGCCCGGCACTTCGAGATCGTCGACGAGATGGCCGGTCGGGAACATCGCACCACCGCCGTCGCCCTCGCCCTCGTCGGCGGGATCGACGAACTCCAGCACGATCTCCGCCGCCGGGAACGTCACGCCGTCGAGTTCGAAATCACCGGTTTCCTGCACCTGCCCGTCCGCCACCGGCACGTGCACGATGATGGTCTTGCCGATGTTCGCCTGCCAGACGCGCACCGCGACGGTGCCGTCGTGCGGAATGCGCGCCGGATCGATGAAACCGTTGGCGATCGCGAACGGACCGACTGCGGTGCTGAGGTTGCCGCAGTTGCCGCTCCAGTCCACGAACGCGCTGTCGATCGACACCTGGCCGTAGAGATAGTCGACGTCGTGATCCGGCACCGACGCCGGCCCGATGATCACGCACTTGCTGGTCGACGAGGTCGCGCCGCCCATGCCGTCGGTGTGTTTGGCATAGGGATCGGGCGAGCCGATCACGCGCATCAGCAATGCGTCGCGTGCGGGACCGGGCACCTGTGCGGCGGCAGGCAGGTCTTCGAGGCGGAACAACACGCCTTTCGACGTGCCGCCGCGCATGTAGGTCGCGGGTATGCGGAGTTGGGGGCTGTAGGCCATGGGATCCGTCGAACGTGTTGGCGCGAATTGAGAACACTCAGAAGAGTGCGGTTTGTCTCGGAGACTTGAGTGGCCAGCGGTACAACGTGTCGTAGCCGTACTCCGCTCGCGCACCAGCACGGACAAGTTCGATTTGGGTGACCGGCCAGGCAATCGGCTCGATCTCGAAGCTTTCCGTTGGTGAAGCACCGACGCCGTAAGCAAGCGTCATATGCGCGGTGTGACCTACGACATCCAGTCCTTCGCAACGCAATTCAGCCTGGACGAGATCGCGTAGTTCCAGAAACTGCGGCACGTCGCCTCGTGGCAAGAGAACCCAATTCCCACCGTCACCACTATTCCTGATCCTGTTGTAGACGAACTCGAACGCATGCGCGCTGAGCCTGTTCCCCACGCGCCGCAATGCTGCGAGGTTCACTTCCGTATCCTCGAACTTAAGTGACACCGATTGGTGCAGGCGCGCCCGCGTCACGAGTTTTCCGCTCATCCGGCCGGCTAGCGCCTTCTCCTGCACGCAGAGGATGATCTCGTCGCCGATGTCGGCAGGAGGGCGCAGCATGAGTATCAGTCCACGCATCTGTCAGGCCGCCTTCGAAGACTCCAGAAAATCCTGCGCAAACCGCTGCAGCACGCCACCTGCTTCGTAGATCGAGACTTCTTCGGCGGTATCGAGACGGCAGATCACCGGCACCGACAGCTGGGTGCCGTCTTTGCGGTGGATCACCAAGGTGAGCATCGCGCGCGGGGTGCGGTCACCGGTGACGTCGAAGGTTTCGGTGCCGTCGATGCCGAGCGTCAGGCGGGTCACGCCGGGCTGGAATTCCAGCGGCAGCACGCCCATGCCGATCAGGTTGGTGCGGTGGATGCGCTCGAAACCTTCGGCAACGATCGCTTCCACGCCCGCCAGACGCACGCCCTTGGCCGCCCAGTCGCGCGAGCTGCCCTGGCCGTAGTCGGCGCCGGCGATGATCACCAGCGGCTGCTTGCGGTCCATGTAGGTCTCGATCGCTTCCCACATGCGCACGACCTGGCCTTCCGGCTCGATGCGCGCCAGCGAGCCTTGGCGCACGGTGCCGTCGACGATCGCCATCTCGTTGACGAGCTTCGGATTGGCGAACGTGGCGCGCTGCGCGGTCAGATGGTCGCCGCGATGGGTGGCGTAGGAATTGAAGTCCTCTTCCGGCACGCCCATCTTCGCGAGGTACTCGCCGGCCGCGCTGTCGGCCATGATCGCGTTCGACGGCGACAGGTGATCGGTGGTGATGTTGTCGCCGAGCACCGCGAGCGGGCGCATGCCGGTCAGCGTGCGCGCGCCGGCCAGCGCACCTTCCCAGTACGGCGGACGGCGGATGTAGGTGCTCATCTCGCGCCAGTCGTAGAGCGGCGCAACGCGCTCGCCCGTATCGACGTGCAACTTGAACATCGGGCCGTAGACGGCGCGGAATTGTTCGGGCTTGACGCTGGCCTTGACCACCGCGTCGATTTCTTCATCGGACGGCCAGAGATCCTTGAGCGTCACCGCGTTGCCGTCCTGATCGATGCCGAGCACGTCCTTCTCGATGTCGAAGCGCACGGTGCCTGCAATCGCATACGCGATGACCAGCGGTGGCGACGCGAGGAAGGCCTGCTTGGCGTAGGGATGGATGCGGCCGTCGAAGTTGCGGTTGCCGCTGAGCACGGCGGTCGCGTACAGATCGCGGTCGATGATCTCCTGCTGGATCGCCGGATCCAGCGCACCGCTCATGCCGTTGCAGGTGGTGCAGGCGAACGCGACGATGCCGAAACCGAGCTGCTCGAGATCCGGCAGCAGGCCGCTCTCTTCGAGATACAGCTGCACGGCCTTGGAACCCGGCGCGAGTGAACTCTTGACCCATGGCTTGCGCGTCAGGCCGCGCGCATTCGCGTTGCGCGCCAGCAGCGCGGCGGCGATGACGTTGCGCGGGTTCGAGGTGTTGGTGCAGCTGGTGATCGCGGCGATGATCACCGCGCCGTCGGGCATCGTGCCCTCGGTCGGCATCTCCCACGCGCCGGCGATGCCGCTGGCGGCGAGATCGCTGGTCGCCACGCGCTTGTGCGGGTTCGACGGGCCGGCCATGTTGCGGACCACGCTCGACAGGTCGAAGTGCAGCGTGCGCACGTACTCGGCGCTGGCCAGCGCATCGGCCCACAGGCCGGCGGCCTTCGCGTAGGTTTCGACCAGTGCGACCTGCGTGTCCTCGCGGCCGGTCAGGCGCAGGTAGTCGAGCGTGTTGTCGTCGATGAAGAACATCGCCGCGGTCGCGCCGTACTCGGGCGCCATATTGGAGATCGTCGCGCGATCGCCGACCGACAGCGCAGCTGCGCCGGGACCACGGAATTCCAGATACGCACCGACCACCTTCGACTTGCGCAGGAACTCGGTCAGCGCCAGCACGACGTCGGTCGCGGTGATGCCGGGGCCGGGCCGGCCTGCCAGTTCGACGCCGACGATCTCCGGCGTGCGCATCCACGACGCGCGGCCGAGCATGACGTTCTCGGCTTCGAGACCACCGACGCCGATCGCGATCACGCCCAGCGCATCGACGTGTGGCGTGTGGCTGTCGGTGCCGACGCAGGTGTCCGGAAACGCGACGCCGTCCTGGACGTAGACCACCGGCGACATCTTCTCCAGATTGATCTGATGCATGATCCCGTTGCCCGGCGGAATCACCTCGACGTTGTGGAACGCGAGTTTGGTCCAGTCGATGAAGTGGAAGCGGTCGGCATTGCGGCGGTCTTCGATCGTGCGGTTCTTGGTGAATGCATCCGGGTCATAGCCGCCGCATTCCACCGCCAGCGAGTGGTCGACGATCAGCTGCACCGGCACGACCGGATTGACCTTCGCCGGATCGCCGCCCTGGTCGGCGATCGCATCGCGCAGACCGGCCAGATCCACCAGCGCGGTCTGGCCGAGGATGTCGTGACAGACCACGCGCGCCGGATACCACGGAAAGTCGATGTCCTGCCGCAGTTCGATCAGCTGCCGCAGCGCGTCGTCGAGCTGCGCGGGCTCGCAGCGCCGCACCAGATTCTCGGCGTGCACGCGTGCGGTGTAGGACATGCGGTCGTACGCGCCGGGTACGAGCGCGTCGACGGCCGCGCGCGCGTCGAACCAATCGAGTTGCGTGCCGGGAAGGGGTTTGCGGTGCTGGCTGTTCATGGCTGGCTGTCTGGAAAAAAGAGAGTGTCTAACGCTCGTCATTCCCGCGCAGGCGGGAATCCAGGGACTTTCATCGATCTGAGCAACGTCCTTGGATTCCCGCCTGCGCGGGAATGACGGACCGTGGGTCCCGCGTGTGCGGGGACCAATGCAGGACGGCGTTACTTGCGCTCGGCGATCGGCACGAACGCCTGGTCCTCTGGACCTGTGTAGTGCGCGCTCGGGCGGATGATCTTGCCGTCGATGCGCTGCTCGATGACGTGCGCGCTCCAGCCGGCGGTGCGGGCGATGACGAACAGCGGCGTGAACATCGCCGTCGGCACGCCCATCATGTGGTAGCTCACCGCGCTGAACCAGTCGAGGTTCGGGAACATCTTCTTGATGTCCCACATCACCGTCTCCAGGCGCTCGGCGATGTCGTACATCTTGCGGCTGCCCGCCTCTTCCGAGAGTTCCTTCGAGACCTGCTTGATCACCTCGTTGCGCGGGTCGCTGACGGTGTAGACCGGATGGCCGAAGCCGATGATCACTTCCTTCTTCTCCACGCGCGCCTTGATGTCGGCTTCCGCTTCGTCCGGCGTGTCGTAGCGCTTCTGCACTTCGAAGGCGACTTCATTCGCGCCGCCGTGCTTGGGGCCACGCAGCGCGCCGATGCCACCGGTGATGCACGAGTACATGTCGCTGCCGGTGCCGGCGATGACGCGACTGGCGAAGGTCGACGCGTTGAACTCGTGCTCCGCGTACAGGATCAGCGAGGTGTGCATCGCCTTGACCCAGGACTCGCGGGGCTCATGCCCGTGCAGCAGATGCAGGAAGTGCCCGCCGATCGAATCGTCGTCGGTCTCGACATCGATCGCGCGACCGTTGTGGCTCCAGTGATACCAGTACAGCAGCATCGAACCGAGCGACGCCATCAGCTTGTCGGCAATGTCGCGCGCGCCCGGATGGTTGTGGTCGTCCTTCTCCGGCTGCACGCAGCCGAGCACCGACACGCCGGTGCGCATGACGTCCATCGGATGCGCCGACGGCGGCAGCTCCTCGAGCGCGGCCTTCACCGCCGCCGGAATGCCGCGCAGGGACTTCAGCTTGGCCTTGTATCCGCGCAGTTCCGCTTCGGTCGGCAGCTTGCCGTGGACCAGCAGGTAGGCGATTTCCTCGAACTCGCTGGTGCGCGCGAGATCGAGAATGTCGTAGCCGCGGTAGTGCAGGTCGTTGCCGCTGCGGCCGACGGTGCACAGCGCGGTGTTGCCGGCGGCCGTGCCGCTGAGCGCGACGGACTTCTTCGGCTTGAAGCCGGGGGCGGTGGTGGCGGTGTCGCTCATCTGGAATCTCCGTTGGATGCCCGCGGGCACGGATGGAAAGATCGGGACTCGGTTACTGCTTGTTCGATGCGAACAGCGCGTCCAGCCGCTGCTCGAAGGCGTGATAGCCGATGCGCTCGTAGAGTTCCTCGCGGGTCTGCATCGCGTCGACGACGCTCTGCTGGTGGCCGTCGCGGCGCACGGCGGCGTAGACGTTCTCGGCGGCCTTGTTCGCGGCACGGAATGCCGACAGCGGGAACAGCTGGATCGCGACACCGGCCGAGGCCAGCTCGTCGCGGGTGAACAGCGGCGTCTTGCCGAACTCGGTGATGTTGGCGAGCAGCGGCACCTTGACCGCATCGACGAAGCGGCGATAGGTGTCGAGGTCGTAGGCGGCCTCGGCGAAGATGCCGTCGGCGCCGGCTTCGACACACGCGACCGCGCGTTCGATCGCGGCATCGACGCCATCGACCTGGATCGCATCGGTGCGCGCGATCAGGAAGAAGTCGGGATCGGTCTTCGCATCGGCCGCGGCCTTGACCCGGTCGACCATCTCGCCCTGCGACACGATCTCCTTGCCCGGACGATGGCCGCAGCGCTTGGCGCCGACCTGGTCTTCGATATGGCACGCCGCCGCGCCGGCCTTGATCAGCGACTTCACGGTGCGCTCGATGTTGAAGGCGCTCGCGCCGAAGCCGGTGTCGATGTCGACCAGCAGCGGCAGATCGCAGACGTCGGTGATGCGGCGCACGTCGATCAGCACGTCTTCGAGCGTGTTGATGCCCAGATCCGGCAGACCCAGCGAGCCCGCGGCGACGCCGCCACCCGACAGATAGATCGCCTGGAAGCCGGCGCGCTTGGCCAGCAGTGCGTGGTTGGCGTTGATCGCGCCGATCACCTGCAGCGGCGATTCGGCGGCGAGCGCGGCGCGGAATTTCGCGCCTGCGGAAAGCGTGGTCATGGGTGCGACTCCGGAGCTGCGGTGTACCGCGATGGCGTGCAATCTGGCACCATCCGAATGGTTGATCAATCTTGATCGAATCAATCAATACATCGGGATTCACTGTGAATGCGAACGATGGCGACCTGATGTCCGCCGCCGAAGCCTGCGCGGCGCTCGGCATCAGTACCGCGACGCTCTACGCCTACGTCAGCCGCGGCCTATTGGAATCGCGCCCCGGCGCCGACCATCGCAGCCGCGTGTACCTGCGCCAGGACGTCGAGCGTCTGACCCAGCGCAAACGCGCCGGCCGTGGCGCAGCGCGCGGTGCGGCGCAGAGCCTCGACCGCGGCCTGCCGGTGATGGAAACGCGGATCTCCCTGATCCGGCCCGACAGTCCGTATTACCGCGGACGTTCCGCGGTCGCGATGGTCCGCAGCGGCGCCACGCTCGAAGACACCGCGCGGCTGTTGTGGGATTGCGGCGATGCCGATCCCTTCGACGCCGCGACCGGCGACTGGCCCGCGCGCGTCGCCGCGATCGCCGGCGATGCCACCCTACCGCCGATCGAACGTGCGATGGCCGCGATCCCGCTGCTCGCACCGGACCTGCGGCATTCGCTGAGCGCCGCGCCTACGGCCAAGCGCGGCGTCGCGGCCACATTGCTGCGCCAGAACGCGGCGTTGCTGGTCGCCGGCACGCCGGATGCGCGCCCCGTCCACGTACTGCTCGCCGATGCATGGCGTCCCGGCGACGCGGCGTTCGCCGATCTCGTGCGCGCGGCGCTGGTGCTGTGCGCGGACCACGAACTCAACGTGTCCGCCTTCGCCGCGCGTGTGGTCGCGTCCACCGGCGCGCATCTGCATGCAACCGTATGCGCGGGACTCGCCGCGCTGTCGGGTCCGCGCCATGGCGGCGCGACCGCGCGTGCGCACGCGCTGATCCGCGAGGCCTGCGATGCGCCCTCGCCCGCTGCCTTCGTCGCCGAGCGCTGGCAACGCGGCGACGACCTGCCCGGCTTCCATCACGTGCTGTATCCCGACGGCGATCCGCGGGCGGCCGAAGTGCTGGCGATGCTGCGCGCCCGTCATGCGGGCGATGCACGCATGCAGCAAGTCGAAGCGGTGCTCACCTCCGCGGCCGAGACCAGCGGCCGCCATCCCAACATCGACGGCATGCTCGCGGCGATCTGTTTCGTGCACGGACTGCCGGCCACGCCGGCGCTGTGCATGTTCGCCGCCGGCCGGCTCGCCGGCTGGCTGGCGCACGCGCTGGAGCAGCAGGAACTCGGCATGCTGATCCGCCCGCGCGCGCACTACACCGGCGTTGCGCCGGCAGATTAAAGGCTCAGCCGGCGTCTGCGCCCCGCGCGAGAACGCGGCGCACTTCCTCCAGCGCATTCGGATCGTCGAGCGTCGAGAGATCTCCCGGATCACGTGATTCCGCCAGCGCCTGCAGCGAACGCCGCAACAACTTGCCCGAGCGCGTTTTCGGCAGCGCGTTGACCACGTAGACCCGCGCCGGCCGCGCGACGGCGCCGAGCTGGTCGGTGACGGTGCGCATCATCTCGCCCGCGGTCGCGTGCTGCGCGTCCGCATCCGCCGATGCCTGCTTGAGCGTCACGAACACGATCGGCACCTGGCCTTTCAGTTCGTCGGCGACGCCGATCACCGCGGCCTCGGCGACGGCCGGATGGCTCGACACCGATTCCTCGATCTCGCGCGTGCCCAGGCGATGGCCGGCGACGTTGATGACGTCGTCGGTGCGGCCGAGGATGAAGGTGTAGCCGTCCTCGTCCTGGATCGCCCAGTCCAATGAGCTGTAAACGAGCTCCTTGAAGTGCGAGAAGTAGCTCGACAGGAAGCGCTGATCGTCGTTCCACACCGTGGTCATGCAGCCGGGCGGCAGCGGCGGCTGGATCACCAGCACGCCCTTGGTGCCGGGCGGGACGCGTTCGCCGGTGGCTTCGTCGATCACGCGCAGGTCGTAGCCCGGCGTCGGCAGTCCGGGCGAGCCGAATTTCACCGGCTTGAGCTCGACGCCCGGCATCAGCGCCAGCACCGGCCAGCCGGTTTCGGTCTGCCAATAGTTGTCGATGATCGTCGTACCGCCGAGGCCGGTGCTGATCCAGTTCGCAGTGGGCTCGTCCAAGGGCTCGCCGGCGAGGAACAGGTACTGCAGCTTCGACAGGTCGTACTGCTTCAGGAATTTCGGGTCCTGCTTCTTCAGCACGCGCACTGCAGTCGGCGAGGAGAACATCGTGCGCACGCCGTAGTCGGCGCAGATCTTCCACCAGATGCCGCCGTCGGGATGGATCGGCAGGCCCTCGTAGAGAATCACCGTCGCGCCTGCGATCAGCGGGCCGTAGACGTTGTACGAATGCCCGACCGCCCAGCCCACGTCGGACGTGGTGAACATCACCTGCCCGGGACGGATGTCGTAGATCGACCACATCGACAACGCCATCGCGACCGCGTAGCCGCCGACGTCGCGCTGCACGCCTTTCGGCTTGCCGGTGGTACCGGAGGTGTAGAGCAGATAGCTCGGTTCGTTGGACTCCAGCCATGCCACCGGCACATCGGTGCCGGCGTGCCGCGCGCGGAGCGTCGCGTAATCGACGTCGCGCCAGTCGACGCGCGCATAGCCGGGATCGAGCCCGCGATCGACGATCAGCACATGCGGCGGTGGGGACTGCGCTTCCTCGCACGCGGCATCGACCAGCGGCTTGTACGGAATGACCTTGCCGCCGCGACTGCCTGCGTCCGCGGCGATCAGCAGCGCGGGCTTCGCATCGTCGATACGCAGCGCGAGGTTGTGCGCGGCGAAACCGCCGAAGACCACCGAGTGCACTGCGCCGATGCGCGCGCAGGCCAGCATCGCGAACGCGGCCTCGGCCATGTTCGGCATGTAGATGACGACGCGGTCGCCGCGCCCGACGCCGAGCGCTTTAAGTACTGCAGCGAAATCGTTGACCTCGCGATACAGCTGCGCGTAGGTGATCTCGCGCGTCTCGTTCGTTTCGGTCGAGATCGCGACGAGCGCCAGCTGGTCGCCACGCGCGTCGAGATGCCGGTCGACGGCGTTGAAACACAGATTGGTCTCGCCACCGACGAACCACCGACGGAATGGCGGATTCGAGTAATCGAGGATGCGCTCGGGCGCCTTGTGCCAGTGGATCGCCTGCGCCTGCTCGCCCCAGAACCCTTCGGGATCTTCGATGGAGCGGCGGTGGAATTCCTCGTAGCCCATGACGACCTCCCGGATGCGACGACTTCCCGCAGCATAGTCCTGCGCCTGGAGACTGGCCTCCAGACCTTCGTCGCATGCGCGATGCGGGACCGCTCTGGCTCACGCCAGTGGCAACGTACGCTCCGCGCGGCAGAGATCGTCATGCAGTGCACGCACAGCATCGATGCGAGGATCGACAGATGCCTCGCCAAGAGTGCGTACGTAACGACATGCTGCGAACGCATTCGCGCGCCGCTCGTACGCAACGATCCACTGTTGGCGTTCCGGTATCCGCGCAGGGTTGATTGGCCACGTCCCGGGCCGTGGCCGCAGATGCCGCTCGATACCAATGCGCCACGGTTTTGGACTGACACGCGCACGGAAGCAGCGCTGTCGTACGCACATCCGCGCGTACAGCGGATCGGCGCCCAAGGCTTCGAAACACGCCGACACTTCCGGCTCGCGGGGATCGAAGCCGCGGTGCATGGCCAGCAACCGGATACCCGCCGGCGTCCGGTACTGTCGCAGCCGCCATGCCGGATGCAGGCGCACGAAAGCTTCGATGCGCCGGTCCGCAGCCGCTTCCAGCCCGCCGTCCTTCCAGATTCGGGCCTTGTGGATGAGCCGGCTGATCAACGCCGCCAGAACAAGCGCGATGACCGCCGCCTGCAGGCCCGTAAGCCAGGAAGTCTTCACGACACCAGCCACGATAGCGAGCGCAAGCAGCGGCACTCTGCAGCTCCACTTGAGCGCGTGGCTGGGCCCGTGATCCAGCAGATCGATATCCACGAACAGAGCATCCGGCGTGTTGAGGCAGCGCGCGCCATAGCCGTTGCGGGTGATGACGCTGCTCCCCTCCCGCGCGACGATTTCTTCTCGGATCGGCACGCCATCGGCGCCGTTGTATGGGCGCTTGGCTTCTCGCCGCGGCAGCGGCTCGCCCGCCAACACTCGATCGAATGCCTCGCGTGTTCGCGCATTGGCCAGCACCTGCGCATCTTCGAGGCTCAGATCGGACCAGCCGAAACGGCGTACCGTGACTTGCCTGCCTTTCGAGCGATGTTGCAGCCGACCTTCGGCCCAGTACTGCGGAACGATCATGCGCCTCCCTGCCGCCGGTCGCCGCCCCGGGCGGGGCAAAAAAAAAGCGCCGGGAATCCCGGCGCTTCTTGTACACCCTGTCGCGGCGATCAGCCCAGCAAGTGCGCCACGCCCGAACGCTCTTCCTCGAGCTCGGCCAGCGTCTTGTCGATGGCCTTCTGGCTGAAGTCGTCGACTTCGATGTCCTTGACCAGCGTGTACTCGCCGTTCTCGGTGGTCACCGCGAAGCCGAAGATCACGCCTTCGGGAATGCCATAGCTGCCGTCGGACGGCACGCCCATCGTCACCCACTTGCCGTTGCTGCCCAGCACCCAGTCGTGGATATGGTCGATGGCGGCGTTGGCGGCCGACGCGGCCGAGGACAGGCCACGCGCCTCGATGATCGCCGCGCCGCGCTTGCCGACCTGCGGGATGAAGGTGTTGGCGTTCCAGTCGGCGTCGTTGACCTTGTCCTTCAGGTTCTGGCCGTTCGCGGTCGCGAAGCGGTAGTCCGGGTACATGGTCGGGCTGTGGTTGCCCCACACGATCAGGCCTTCGATGTCGCCCACGGCCACATCGGCCTTGGTCGCCAGCTGGCTCAGCGCGCGGTTGTGGTCGAGGCGCAGCATCGCGGTGAAGTTGCGCGGGTTGAGATCCGGCGCCGACTTCATGGCGATGTAGGCATTGGTGTTGGCCGGGTTGCCGACCACCAGCACCTTGACGTCACGCGAGGCGACCTTGTTCAGCGCCGCGCCCTGGGCGGTGAAGATCTTGGCGTTCTCGAGCAGCAGATCCTTGCGCTCCATGCCCGGGCCGCGCGGACGCGCGCCGACCAGCAGGGCGATGTCGGCGTCCTTGAACGCGACTTCCGGATCGTCGGTGCCGACGACATCGGCCAGCAGCGGGAACGCGCAATCCTCGAGCTCCATGATCACGCCCTTCAGCGCGGCCTGTGCCTTGTCGATCGGCAGTTCGAGCAGCTGCAGGATCACCGGCTGGTCCTTGCCCAGCATTTCGCCGGAGGCGATCCGGAACAGCAGCGCATAGCCGATCTGGCCGGCAGCGCCGGTCACGGCAACACGGACGGGCTTCTTCATCGTCATTCCTCTCGTATCAAATCGAACGGTACGTGGGTGGGAAACAACCGGCGGGCGGAGGCTGGCCGGCTCAGGTCAGTTCCGCGAAGAATTCGCGGATCCGGGCGAGTCCCGGCGCGAGCTGCGCTTCGGGACAGGTGTAGCTGATGCGCAACGCGCGCGGCTCGCCGAACGCCGAGCCCGGCACACAGGCCACGCCCTTCGCTTCGAGCAGCGCATTGCACAGGTCGACGTCGTTGCCGATGCGCAGGTCGCCATGCGACTTGCCGAACGCGACGCTGATGTCGGGAAACACATAGAACGCGCCGGCGGGCTTCGGGCAGACCACGCCCGGAATCTCCGCCAGCGCCGACATCACCACATCCCGGCGCGCCTGGAATTCGGCGCACTTCGCCGTCGGCACGTCCTGCGGGCCGGACAGCGCGGCGACCGCGGCGGCGGTGACGACTTCCGGCACATTGGTGATGTGGTTGGAGTTCATCGTCGCGAAGGCTTTCGCGACGGTTTCGGGACCGGCCAGCAGGCCGACGCGCCAGCCCGGCATGCCGTAGGTCTTGGACAGCGAGTCGACGAAGATCGTGCGCTCGCGCAGTTCAAGCCGCGCCTGCACGACGTTGTGGTAGCCGATACCGTCGAAGACCATGCGGTTGTAGATGTCGTCGGTGACGATCCACGTGTCGGGATGGCGCACCAGCACGTCGGCCAGTGCGGCGATCTCGCCCTGCGTGTAGACCATGCCGGTCGGGTTCGACGGATTGTTGAACAGGAAGACCTTGGGCTTGCGCGCCAGCGCGGCATCGAGCTGCGCCGGGGTCAGCTTGTAGTCCTGTTCGGGCGGGCACGGCAGCAGCTGGATGTCGGCGCCGACGATCTCGGCGATGTCCAGATACGTCGTCCAGTACGGCGTGGCGAATGCGAAGCCGTCGCCCTCGTCGAGCAGCACTTCGGCCAGCGTGTAGAGGATGTGCTTGGCGCCGATGCCGCTGGCGCAATGCGCGCGGGTGTAGCTCGGCAGGCCGATGCGGTCGAGATGACCGATGAACGCGTCGAGCAGCGCATCGCTGCCGCGGTTGCTGCCGTACTGGCCGCTGTCGTGGTCGAGCGCTTCGCGCGCGGCGGCATACACATGCGGGCCGGGCAGGAAGTTCGGCACGCCGATCGAGAAGCTGATGATGTCCCGGCCTTCGGCCTTCAGGCGCTTGGCCTTTTCGGCGACCTGCATGATGGCGCTGGGCTTGGCGCGAGCGGTCCGCGCGGCGAGCTGGGGCATCGGGGAAATCTCTTGGTGGCGCGTCGGGAGTGCGGCGGAAGCGCTGAATTTCGGCGGCAGATGGTACCACGCAGCCCTGCGGCGCCTGCCGGCGCGGCGTGGCTTCAGAGGTAGTCGAGCACGTCGCCGAGGTCGTAGTTCTCGTCGAAATAGGTCTGCCATTGCGCATAGGCCTCGCGCAGGCACTCGGGCGTCTTGCAGGCATCGAGCTGCTGGACGACCGCGGCCGCCGTACGGTCGCCGTCGGGGTACCGCGCGGACAGTTCGACCAGCTGCGTGCGCATTCCGCGGTCGAGTTCGGCGAAGTCGCTCTGGCTGCAGGCCAGTGTCGCCCGCAGGCTGCCCGCCGGTGCATCGCCGCCGCACGCGACCGCCTCGGGCAGCACCGTGCTCTGGCGGACTTCCAGCACGATCGCCTGCCGGTCGCGATCGGTCAGCCGGCGCACGAAGCCCAGCGTTTCGGTCTGGCCCTGCGCCCAGGTGACGCGCAGATGGAAGCCCTCGCCGGATGCCGTGTCCTGCACCTTGCGCAGGGTCACGGTCTCGTCGGGGCCGTTCTCACGGGTGATGTGGAAGGCCAGGGCCTGGTTGTCGACATCGACATCCTCGACCGTGCCGGCGAGCCAGCTGCCGTCGCGCAGGATGCGCAGGTCGCCGGCGCTCAGCCATTCGATGGCGTAGATCGTTTCGGCATCGTCGCCGCTGGAAACGCCGGTGCTCCAGATGCCTTCGAGGCTGCGCTCGAGATCCTGCGCCTGCGGCGTGGCCGCAGTCTCCGGGCCGACGCCGTCGATGTCGGGATCGGGCGCGGACGGCCCGCACCCTGACAGCGCGCCGACGCCCAGCGCCAGCGCCAGCACCAGACCACACCACCACCTGCTGCTCGAGGCCATTCCATCCCCCCAAAAGAAAACAGGCCGGCGACTGGCCGGCCTGTCGGTGTCGCTTACGCAGCGAGCGTCTTGTTCCACTCGGCGACGCGGTCGGCCTTGGCCGCCAGCACCGCTTCGGTGTCGCCGACGATCTTGATCGACTTGATCGCATCGCCCTGCTTCACCGCGTCGACCACGTCCAGACCTTCGGTGACCTTGCCGAACACGGTGTGCTTGCCGTCCAGCCAGTCGGTCTTGATGTGGGTGATGAAGAACTGGCTGCCGTTGGTGTTCGGGCCCGCGTTCGCCATCGACAGCACGCCACGCTCGTGCTTCACGCCATTGTTGGTCTCGTCCTCGAACCGGTAGCCCGGGCCGCCACGGCCGGAGCCCTCGGGGCAGCCGCCCTGGACCATGAAGTCGGCGATGACGCGGTGGAAGCTCAGACCGTCGTAGAAGCCGCGCTGGGCCAGGTTGACGAAATTGGCGACGGTCAGAGGTGCCTTGTCGGCATACAGCTCGACGGTGATCTGGCCACGGTCGGTGTCGAATACGGCGTTCAGGGACATGAGGAATCCTGGTTGAAGGGAAAATCATCGGCAGGCCGACGAACCCGCGACATGTGGCTGTCCACGCCCGGTTTCAAGCGGCCCTCCATGCGGCAGCGCAACACCGTATAATGCTGGGCTCTTTCACTGACTCTTGTGCGCCCCGGTCTTCGACTCTGGCGCAGCCTTGCCCATGTCCATCGAACGCCTGCGCAATATCGCCATCGTCGCCCACGTCGACCACGGCAAGACCACCCTCGTCGACTGTCTGCTGAAGCAGTCGGGCACCCTCTCCGAGCGCACCGTGCTCGCCGAGCGCGTGATGGACAGCAACGACCAGGAAAAGGAACGTGGCATCACGATCCTCGCCAAGAATACGGCGATCACCTGGAACGGCAACCGCATCAACATCGTCGACACCCCGGGCCACGCCGACTTCGGCGGCGAGGTCGAGCGCGTGCTGTCGATGGTGGACACCGTGCTGATCCTGGTCGATGCGATGGACGGCCCGATGCCGCAGACGCGCTTCGTGACCCAGAAGGCGTTTGCGATGGGCTTCAAGCCGATCGTCGTCGTCAACAAGATCGACCGCCCGGGCGCGCGTCCGGACTGGGTGATCGACCAGGTGTTCGACCTGTTCGACAAGCTCGGCGCGACCAACGAGCAGCTCGACTTCCCGATCGTCTACGCCTCGGCGCTGCACGGTTACGCGAGCCTCGACGACGCCGCGCGTTCGGGTGACATGACCCCGCTGTACGAAGCGATCATGCAGCACGCACCGATGCCGGAAGTCGACCCGGACGGCGCCTTCCAGATGCGCATCAGCCAGCTGGATTACAACAACTTCGTGGGCGTGATCGGCATCGGCCGCATCCAGCGTGGCACCCTGAAGAAGAACATGCCGGTGTCGGTGATCAGCCGTGAAGGCAAGAAGCGCCAGGGCAAGGTGATGCAGGTGCTCGGCTTCCTCGGCCTGGAGCGCATCGAGCAGGACACCGCCGAGGCCGGCGATATCGTCGCCATCTCCGGCATCCAGGACCTGACCATTTCCGACACCGTCTGCGCCCTGGATACCCCCGAAGCGCTGCCTGCACTGACCGTCGACGAGCCCACGATCTCGATGACCTTCCAGGTCAACAACTCGCCGTTCGCAGGCAACAAGGATCTGTCGGGCGGCAAGTTCCTGACCAGCCGCCAGCTCAAGGACCGCCTCGAGCGCGAGACCGTGCACAACGTGGCGCTGAAGGTCGAGCAGCTGGAAGACGCGGACAAGTTCCTGGTCTCCGGCCGCGGCGAGCTGCACCTGTCGGTGCTGATCGAGAACATGCGCCGCGAAGGCTTCGAGCTGGCCGTGTCGCGCCCGGAAGTCATCATCAAGGAGATCGACGGCCAGCAGATGGAGCCGATCGAGCAGCTGGTGGTCGACGTTGAAGAGCAGCACCAGGGCGGCGTGATGGAGAAGCTCGGCATCCGCAAGGGCCAGCTGAAGAACATGGAGTCGGACGGCAAGGGACGCGTGCGTCTGGACTACGAGATCCCGGCCCGCGGCCTGATCGGTTTCCAGAACGAGTTCAAGACCCTGACCCAGGGCGGCGGCCTGCTGTTCCACGTGTTCGACCGTTATGGCCCGAAGGAAACCGGCGCGATCGCCAAGCGCCTCAACGGCGTGATGATCGCCAATGCGCCGGGCGCCACGCCGGCCTACTCGCTCGGCCCGTTGCAGGAGCGCGGCAAGCTGTTCGCCGCCGAAGGCGACAACGTGTACGAGGGTCAGCTGGTCGGTATCCACTCCAAGGACAACGATCTGACCGTCAACGCGATCAAGACCAAGCCGCTGACCAACATGCGCGCTTCGGGCAAGGACGATGCCATCGCGCTGACCCCGGCGATCAAGTTCTCGCTGGAACAGGCGCTGGACTTCATCGATGACGACGAGCTTGTCGAAGTCACGCCGAAGGAAATCCGCCTGCGCAAGAAGTTCCTGACCGAGAGCGATCGCAAGCGCGCGTCCCGCGCCGCGTGAGCCAGGCGCTGTTCCCGGCGTGGCGGCCCAGTGCCGACGGCCGGGCGGTGCTCGCGACGGTGTCGCACCGTTTGCAGGAGGCGCGTCCATCGGACGCGCCTTCTTTGCAACTGCGGCGCGCCGACCAGTGGCACATCACCCTGTGCTTCGTGGGTGAGTCCGCTGGACCCGTGGCCGCACCGGCGCTCCTGGATGCGTTCGCCGAAGCCGCGACCCGCATTCCGCCGCACCGCTTCACCCTCGAACGTCTCGTCTACTGGCGCCACTCCGGCGCAGTCGTCGCGTTGCCGGCGCCCTGCCCTGCACTGCAGGCCCTGTGCGATGCGAGCCACGACGCGGTCCGCCGCGCCGGTATCGCGCCGATGGAGCGGACGACGCGGCCGCATGTGACGCTCGCGTTCCTCGAACGCGGACTGCCGCCGCAGCCGTGGCTCGATACGGTGGACTGCGGCGCCGACGTCCTCGACGTCGACGCATTCGAACTGCTCTTCAATCCTGGTGGCCGCTACGACGCGCTCGGCGCATGGCCACTGACCGGCGCTGCATTGCCCGCGCCACCCCGACAGGACGCCCTGTTCTGATGACCGACGATCGCACCGACACCCACAAAGGCCTGCGCGCGATCGCGTTGTTCGAGGCCGCCAAGGGCGTCTTCGCTCTGCTCGTCGCCGGCGCCCTCGCGGCGATCGGCCCGGACGCGCTGCAGCACGAACTCGAACGCGTGCTCGCGCGCTTCGGTGTCGACGCCGAACGCAGCGGCACCGCGATGCTCGATGCGATCACCCCGGAACGGCTGCACATCGCGATCGGCGTCGCCGTGATCTACGCCGTGATGCGACTGGTCGAAGGCTGGGGCCTGTGGGGCCATCGCGCCTGGGCCTCATGGCTGGGCGTGATCGGCGCGGCGGCGTATCTGCCGTTCGAGATCTACGCCCTGTGGCAGCACCCGGACTGGATGACCTGGGGTGTTTTCCTGCTCAACCTGATGATCGTGCTGGTGCTCGCGCGCGATCTGCGCCGACGCCGCAACGCGGTCTGAGCCGAGGGTTGCAGGCGCGCGTCACCGCCAGGCTCGTCGTACGACATCCGTCGCGCGTGGAGTGTCCTGCCCATGGTCCTTTCCAGCCTGAAGACGCGCCACCCGGCGCTGGCGCTCGGCCTCGTGCTGCTTACGAACTTGCCGCACGCGCGCGCGGACGATCGTCTGATCGAACCGACGTTCGCCGCCGTCCAGACGCTGGCCGCGGCCTACTTCGCCCGATCCTCACTCGTCGACGCCTGCGGCGCGCTTCCAGCACCTGTCGGCACGGACGCGCAGCGCGCTTACGCCGCCTGGGCGGCACGCAATGACGGCGTGATCCAGCTCGCGCTGCGCTGGATGACCCGCTTCGAAGACCTGCTGGACGCGCACGGCATCGCAGGAAGCCGACGCGAATTCGTCGAGGGCCGGAACGCCATGATCATCGACGAAGCGCACGTGTTCCGGGACCGGTACTTCCCCGACGGCATTGCCGATGTCGCCACGTGCACCGCGGCGGCGGCCCGCATCGACGCGCGCGCTCTGGATCTCGACGCGCGTACCGAATCCGGACGTGTCCTGACGTCACATGAGGCGGCCGTGGCCGCTGCGATGCTCGCCGCCGCGGCGGCGGAAGTGCCCGATGATTGAACTGCACGCACTGCCGCGACAGGCGGCCGGCGGCGTTACTGGCGCGACAGCCCGCTGACCTGCACCTGCTTGCGCACGATCAGCATCGCCGTCTCCAGCGCCTGTTCGTAGTTCAGACGCGGATCGACCTGGCTCTTGTAGGCGCGTTCGAGATCGGTTTCGGTCAAGGCGCGCGCGCCGCCCATGCACTCGGTGACGTCTTCGCCGGTCAGCTCCAGATGCACACCGCCCAGGCGCGTGCCGGCCGCGGCGTGCAGGTCGAAGGCCTGCTCGATCTCGCTGCGGATGTTGTCGAAGCGGCGCGTCTTGTAGCCGTTGCTGGTCGACTCGGTATTGCCGTGCATCGGATCGCAGATCCACAGCACGCGACGGCCGGACCGGCGCACCGCGTCGAGCAGCGGCGGCAGGCGTTCGGCGATCTGCGTCGCCCCCATGCGGTGGATCAGGCTCAGGCGGCCGGGTTCGTCATCGGGATTGAGCACGTCGATCAGACGCAGCAGTTCGTCCGGCGTCGACGTCGGGCCGACTTTGACGCCGATCGGATTGCGCAGGCCGCGGAAGTACTCCACGTGCGCGCCGTCGAGCGCCGCCGTGCGCACACCGATCCACGGGAAGTGCGTGCTGAGGTTGAACCAGCCCCACTGACGCGGCACCTGACGCGTGTTCGCTTCTTCGTATGGCAGCAGCAGCGCTTCGTGCGAGGTATAGAAGTCGACGCGGTTGAGGTTGTGCACTTGGGTGCCGGCCAGCGTCTCCATGAAACGGACGGCGTCGCCGAGGCCGGAGACCATGCGCTGGTATTCCTCGGCCAGCGGCGACTCGCCCACCCACTCCAGTCCCCAGTACTCGGGATGGTGCAGATCGGCAAAACCACCGTCGATCAGCGAGCGCACGAAGTTCATCGTCATCGCCGAACGCGCATGCGCGCGCACCATGCGACGCGGATCCGGGGTCCGCGCCTCGGGCGTGAACGCCGGCGCGTTGACCACGTCGCCGCGGTAACACGGCAGGGTCACGCCATCGCGCGTCTCGGTGTCGGCCGAGCGCGGCTTCGCATACTGGCCGGCGAACCGGCCGACCCGGACGACCGGCAGCCGCATGCCGTGCACGAGCACCAGGCTCATCTGCAGCAGCACCTTGAGCCGGTTCGAGATGACGTCGGACGTGCAGTCGCCGAAATTCTCGGCGCAGTCGCCACCCTGCAGCAGGAAGCGGCGGCCCTCCTGGGCCTCGGCCAGCTGCTGCTTGAGGCTCAGGATCTCCCACGACGTCACCAGCGGCGGCAGCGCACGCAGCTCTTCCTGCACGGCCGCCAGCGCGGCCTGGTCGGGATAGGTCGGCAGCTGTTTGGCCGGGCGCGTGCGCCAGCTCTCCGGCTGCCAGTCTTCGGGCAGGTTCACGGGATGCAGGCTGCGCTCGTTGGACGACGACATGGGGTGTTCCTCTCGCGGGCGGCCATCATCGCAGTTTGCTGCCCTGCGTCAAAACGCAGGCAACCGCTCAGCGGCGTGTGCGCAGTCCGGCGAACAGCGCGACCGCCGCCAGCAGCAGGAACCACACCAGGCTCCAGGCCGGCATCGACAGGCCGAGGAAGGTCCAGTCGACGGTGCCGCAGTCACCGGAGCCGGTCAGCACCTTCTGGATCAGCGTCGGCGTGTCCATGGTCTCTCGCATGAAGGCGAACGGTGCGCCGCAGGTCGCGAAGCCCGGCGGATGCATCTGCAGCCACACATGACGCCCGGCGATGCCGATGCCGACCGCGGCCGCTGCGAAGCCCAGCAGACCGTAGGCCGTACGGCCACCGCGTCCGCGCGGTGCGTGGATGCCGGCGATCAGCAACACCACACCGAGAGCCGCGAAGGCGAGTCGCTGGAAGATGCACAGCGGACACGGTTCGAGCCCCCACTGCAGCTGCGAATAGATCGCGAAACCGATCAGGGCGAAACAGGCGACGGCGCCGACGAACATCAGCGTGCGGAACGACCAGCGGACAGGATTCATGGGCAGACCGTCGATAGGGTGTCGCGATTATCGTCCCGCGCCGCGCAAACAAAAACCCCGGCATGTGCCGGGGCTTCGTTCCATCGATGACGGGAACCTGCGCACGCGGCGCAGGTCGTCACGACGCGGATTACTCGGCGTCGACCGACGCCTGCGGGCGATCGACCAGCTCGACGTACGCCATCGGCGCGTTGTCGCCGGCGCGGAAGCCGCACTTGAGGATGCGCAGGTAGCCACCCGGACGCGCGCTGTAGCGCGGGCCGACGGTGGTGAACAGCGTGCCGACGGCTTCCTTGTCGCGCAGACGCGCGAAAGCGAGACGACGGTTGGCGACGCTGTCGATCTTGCCGAGGGTGATCAGCGGCTCTGCGACGCGACGCAGTTCCTTGGCCTTCGGCAGGGTTGTCTTGATGAGTTCGCTCTTGATCAGCGAGGCGGCCATGTTGCGGAACATCGCTTCACGATGGGCGCTGGTGCGGTTGAACTTGCGACCGGCTTTCTGGTGGCGCATGGGATGGATCCTTCAGATTGGAATGGTGGGTCTGTGTGAGGCTTTGGCGCCGTCCTGGCGTTGGAACTTGGACTGCGGATGGTCCGGAACCGGTCGTCCTTCACCGGCAACGCCGCGGGCTTCTGCCCGTCGGCGCGGTCTTGCATACAGCGTCAATGCAGATCGGGAGCCGCGGCTCGCGCCGCGTTTGCACTCCCGGCCCGGCGAAGCACACCGGGCGTTCTCATCCCGCAACCGATGCCTGACGGCATCGGCTGCACGCGGGATGCTTACCCAAGCATGCCGTGAGCGGACACGCCGGTCGGCGGCCAGTTCTCGAGCTTCATGCCGAGCGCGAGGCCGCGCTGCGCCAGGACTTCCTTGATCTCGGTCAGCGACTTCTTGCCGAGGTTCGGGGTCTTGAGCAGTTCGACTTCGGTCTTCTGGATCAGGTCGCCGATGTAGTAGATGCTCTCGGCCTTGAGGCAGTTGGCCGAACGCACCGTCAGCTCCAGATCGTCGATCGGACGCAGCAGGATCGGGTCGACGCCCGGTGCCTGCGGCTTCGCCGCGCCGCGATCGCGGTGCGTGAAGTCGCCGAACACCGACAGCTGATCGGTGAGGATGTCGGCGGCGGTGCGCACGGCTTCCTCGGCATCGATCGTGCCGTTGGTTTCGATGTCCAGCACCAGCTTGTCGAGGTCGGTGCGCTGTTCGACGCGCGCCGCTTCGACTTCATAGGCCACGCGACGGACCGGCGAGAACGACGCGTCCAGCATCAGGCGACCGATGGCGCGGGTCTCCTCGTCCGGACGACGACGTGCGGAGGCCGGCTGGTAGCCGAAGCCGCGCTCGATCTTCAGACGCATGTTGATCGACGCGTCCTTGGTCAGGTGGCAGATGATGTGCTCGCCGTTGAGGATCTCGACGTTGTGGTCGGTCTTGATATCGGCGGCCGTCACGACGCCCGCACCCGTCTTCGACAGCGACAGCGTCGAGCTTTCGCCGGTGCCCATGCGGATGGCGACGTCCTTGAGGTTCAGCAGGACTTCCAGCACGTCTTCCTGCAGGCCCTCGATGGTGCTGTACTCGTGCAGCACGCCGTCGATCTCGACTTCGGTGATCGCGAAGCCCGGAATCGACGACAGGAGCACGCGACGCAGGGCATTGCCCAGCGTGTGCCCATACCCACGCTCCAGCGGCTCGATCACGACCTTCGCGCGGTTGCCGGCGAGACGTTCGATCTGAGGGCCGCGGGGACGCAGGACCTGGTTGGCGGTAGCCGTCATGTGTGTGTGTCTCCTGAGGACCGCCGCGCTTACGACGCGGCGGTACCTGGTTGAATTACTTCGAGTACAGCTCGACGATCAGCGCTTCGTTGATGTCTGCCGGCAGATCTGCACGATCCGGGACGGACTTGAACACACCACTGAACGCCTTGGAGTCGACTTCGACCCACGACGGGGACAGATCCATCGTCGACCACACGGTGAGCGCTTCCTGCACGCGAAGCTGCTTCTGTGCCTTCTCCGACAGTGCGATCGCGTCGCCTGCCTTGACCTGGTACGACGGCAGGTTCACCGACTGGCCATTGACCGTGACGCCACGGTGCGACACCAGCTGGCGCGCGGCCGGACGGGTCACCGCGAAGCCCATGCGGTAGATGACGTTGTCGAGGCGGGTCTCGAGGAGCTGCAGCAGGTTTTCACCCGTGTTGCCCTTCTTGTTCGACGCCTTCTTGTAGTAGTTGCGGAACTGACGCTCGAGCAGACCGTAGATACGCTTGACCTTCTGCTTCTCGCGAAGCTGGGTGGCGTAATCCGAGAGCTTGCTGCGACGCGCGCCGGTACCGGCACCGTGCTGGCCGGGCTTCTGCTCCAGCTTGCACTTCGAGTCGAGCGCGCGGGTCGGGCTCTTGAGGGACAGGTCGGCGCCTTCACGGCGCGCGAGCTTACAGGTAGGACCGATGTAACGAGCCATTTCTAATCGCTCCTTTAGACGCGACGCTTCTTCGGCGGGCGGCATCCGTTGTGCGGGATGGGCGTCACGTCGATGATGTTGATGATCTTGTAGCCCACGTTGTTCAGCGAGCGCACGGCCGACTCACGACCCGGACCCGGGCCCTTGATGCGGACTTCAAGCGACTTGACGCCGTAATCGAGCGCGACCTTGCCGGCCTTCTCTGCGGCGACCTGGGCTGCGAACGGGGTCGACTTGCGCGAGCCGCGGAAACCGGCACCGCCCGAGGTCGCCCACGAGAGCGCGTTGCCCTGGCGGTCGGTGATCGTGATGATCGTGTTGTTGAACGAAGCGTGGACATGCGCGATGCCGTCGGTGACGACGCGCTTGATCTTCTTCTTGGTCTTGGTAGCTGCGGGCTTGGCCATGGCTTAACTCCTTACTTCCTGATGGCCTTGCGCGGACCCTTGCGGGTGCGGGCATTGGTCCGGGTGCGCTGACCACGCAGCGGGAGACCACGACGGTGACGCAGGCCGCGGTAGCACGACAGGTCCATCAGACGCTTGATGGCCATGCCGACTTCGCGACGCAGGTCGCCCTCGACCACGTACTTGCCGACTTCCGAGCGCAGACGCTCGACTTCCGGTTCGGACAGATCGCGGATCTTGGTGGTCGAGGTCACGCCTGCAGCCTCGCAGACCTTCTTCGAACGGGTACGGCCAATGCCGAAAATGCTTTGAAGCCCAACCCAGACATGCTTCTGGGCAGGCAGGTTCACACCTGCAATACGCGCCATGCGCGGATCTCCAACTGGTTTGCTGCCAGGGGTTCAATCCCGGCAAAAGGGAACAAGAAATAATAGCAGGGCCTCGTGGTTTCAGGAAGCCCACGGCGCCAAGGCGCCAGTGAACCCGGCATGGGGAGCGTGCCCATGCTCCGGCGACAGTCCAGGACCGGCAGCTTTCGGGGAACTCCCCCTCGCCTGCCCCGCGCGCTACTCTGGCGTGCGGATCTTCCTGGACCACCCGCACACGAGACCGCCGTGCGAGTCGCCCATCTGAAGTCCGGCGCGTAGGTCCGGACTTCGTGCGCCGCCCGTCGGGGCGGTGCGATGCGACATGGGGAGTGCCCATGCCGCGAGAACCGTGCCGGACGACCCGAGGGCCGTCCGGCGGAACATCAACGACCGGTGAGGCCGCCGCCGCTGCGCGAACCCTTGAGGTTCGCCTTCTTCAGCAGGCTTTCGTACTGGTGCGACATCAGGTGCGACTGGACCTGCGCGATGAAGTCCATGATCACCACCACCACGATCAGCAGCGACGTGCCGCCGAAGTGGAAGGAGCTGCCGAACTCGGCACGCATGAACTCCGGCAACAGACAGACCAGCACCAGATACGCCGCGCCGACTGCCGTGAGGCGGGTCAGCACACCGTCGATGTAGTCGGCGGTGGCCTTGCCCGGACGGATGCCCGGGATCAGCGCGCCCGACTTCTTCAGGTTGTCGGCCGTTTCCTGGCTGTTGAACACCAGCGCGGTGTAGAAGAACGCGAAGCCCGCGATCAGCGCACCGAACAGCAGCACGTACAACGGCTCGCCCGGCGAGATCGCCTGCGCGACGCGCTGCAGCGTCTGCTGCCAGCCGCTCGACGAGGTCGCTTCACCGAACCACGTGGTCACCGTTGCCGGGAACATGATGATCGAGGACGCGAAGATCGCCGGAATCACGCCTGCCATGTTGAGCTTGAGCGGCAGGAACGAGCTCTGGTTCATGTACGCGTTGCGACCACCCTGGCGACGTGCATAGTTGACCGTGATCCGACGCTGGCCACGCTCGACGAACACCACGAAGAACACCGCCGCCAGCACCACGATCACCAGCAGGATCGCCGCGATCGGGCTCATGTCGCCGCTGCGCAGCGAATCGAACGTGCCCAGCACGGCGCCCGGAAGACCCGCCACGATGCCGGCGAAGATGATCAGCGACACACCGTTGCCGATGCCGCGCTCGGTCACCTGCTCGCCCAGCCACACCAGGAACATGGTGCCGGCGGTGAGCGCGATGATCGCGGTGACCACGAAGCCCATGCCCGGCGAATAGACGACCGGAATGCCGTTGTTGGCACCCGAACTCTGCAGCGCGACCGCGATACCCGCCGACTGGAAGATCGCCAGCGGAATCGCACCGATGCGCGACCACTGGGTGATCCTGCGCCGGCCCGACTCGCCTTCCTTCTGGATGGCCTTCAGGCTGGGCACGACCTGCACCAGCAGCTGCATCACGATGGACGCCGAGATGTACGGAATCACGTTCAGTGCGAACAGGCTGAAACGCGACAGCGCACCGCCGGAGAACATGTTGAACATGTCCACGATGGTGCCCTGCTGCTGTTCCATCAGCTGCAGCATGGCCTCGGGATTGACGCCCGGCACCGGGATGAAACACCCGATGCGATAGACGACGAGAGCACCGAGCACGAACAGCAGGCGCTGGCGGAGCTCGGTGAATTTACCGAGCCCGGCGCCGACCCCACCCATTGCGCTGCCGCTACGCGACATCCGGCTTACTCCTCGACCTTGCCGCCAGCGGCTTCGATCGCCGCGCGGGCACCGGCCGTGGCGAGCACGCCCTTGAGCACGAGCTTCTTGCTGATCTCGCCCTTGAGGACGATCTTCGCGCGCTTGGCGGTGCTGGGCACCAGCTTGGCGGCACGCAGCGCGGCGAAGTCGACGTCACCGTCAAGCTTGTCGAGCTGGTAGAGCATCACTTCGGCCACGTCGAGCTTCAGCTTGGAGCGGAAACCGACCTTCGGCAGACGCTTGCGCAGCGGCATCTGGCCGCCTTCGAAGCCGGCCTTGATCTTGCCCTTGCCCGAACGCGCGAACGAACCCTTGTGGCCGCGGCCGGCAGTCTTGCCCAGGCCCGAACCGATACCGCGACCGACGCGCGTGCGCTCGGTGCGGGCGCCCTGTGCGGGCTTGAGAGAATTGAGCTTCATTTCGATTATTCCTCGACCTGGACCAAGTAATGGACCTTGTTGATCAGGCCACGGACCTGCGGGCTGTCCTTCAGTTCACGCACGTCGTTGAGCTTGCCCAGACCGAGTGCCTTCACCGAGAGGCGGTGCTTGGCCTGCGAACCGCGCAGACCCTTGACCAGGCGCACCTTGACGGTGCCGCCGGTGGATTCCTTCTTAGCCATTGATCAGATCCTCCACCTTCTTGCCGCGCTTGGCAGCGATCTGCGCCGGCGAGTGCATTTCGTCGAGGCCGCGGATCGTGGCGCGCACGAGGTTGATCGGATTGCGCGAACCCACGGCCTTGGCCAGCACGTCCTTGACGCCGACGGCTTCGAGCACGGCGCGCATCGCGCCACCGGCGATCACGCCGGTACCTTCCGACGCGGGCTGCATGAACACGTTCGCCGCACCGTGGCGCGACTTGACCGTGTGCCACAGGGTGCTGCCGTTGAGATCGACAGTCTTCTGGTTCTTGCGGGCCTGCTCCATCGACTTCTGGATCGCGACCGGCACTTCGCGCGCCTTGCCGTAACCGAAACCGACCTTGCCGTTGCCGTCGCCGACGACCGTCAGCGCGGTGAACGTGAACTGGCGACCGCCCTTGACGGTCTTGCTGACACGGTTGACCGTGATCAGCTTCTCGATCATGCCGTCGTCGAGTTCCTCACGGTCGCGATTGCGATCGCGGCCGCGGTTTTCCCTTTCGTTTGCCATCTGGATTGCCTGTATTGGTAGAAGGATGTACGGCTCGTGCCGCTTGGAGTTGGAAAGTGGATCTGTGAAACGCGGACGCGGCACACAAGGCCGCGGGCGTCCGGCACATCCCGTGCCGGCAGGTCAGGCGACGCCGGGCGCAAGGCCCGGCGCCGACAGCGTTCGGATCAGAACTGCAGGCCACCCTCGCGGGCGGCGTCGGCGAGTGCCTTGATGCGACCGTGGTAGCGGTAGCCCGAGCGGTCGAATGCGACCTTCTCGATACCCGCGGCCTTGGCCTTCTCTGCGATCGCGCGACCCACCGCGGTTGCGGCGTCGGCGTTCTTGCCGTTCTTCAGGCCGTCCTTGACGTCGGCCTGGGTGGTGTTGGCCGCGGCCAGCACCTTGGAACCATCCGAATTGAACAGCTGGGCGTAGATGTGCTGGCCGGTGCGCAGCACCGACAGGCGCGGCACGCCGAGGACACGGATGTGCGAACGCGTGCTCTTGGCACGGCGCAGGCGGGCGTTGTTCTTGATGCTCATGATCTTGATCCCCGGGAAGCGGATGGGCCTTAGGCCTTCTTGGCTTCCTTGCGAATGATGGTTTCGTCGGAGTACTTCACGCCCTTGCCCTTGTACGGCTCCGGCGGACGGAATCCGCGGATCTTGGCGGCGACCTGACCGACGAGCTGCTTGTCTGCACCCTGGACCAGGATCTCGGTCTGGGTCGGCGTGGTCAGCGTGATGCCTTCCGGCGCCTGGAACACGACGGGATGCGAGAAACCGAGCGACAGGTTCAGGTCATTGCCCTGGACCGCAGCGCGGTAACCGACGCCCACGAGGTCGAGCTTGCGCTCGAAGCCCTGCGACACACCGTGCACCATGTTCGCGACGATCGCGCGCAGGGTTCCGGTGAGCGGAATCTGCGACGGATCATTGGCCGAAAGCAGCGCGTTGCCGTCTTCGATGGTGATCTCGATATCCGACGGCTTGGCGAGCGACAGGGTGCCCTTCGGGCCCTTCACGCTGACCAGCTCGGGCTGGATGTTGAGCTCGACGCCCTTCGGAAGGGCGATCGGCTTCTTGGCAACTCGGGACATTGTGCGTTACTCCCTTAAGCCACGAAGCACAGGACTTCACCGCCGACACCCAGCTGGCGTGCCTTCGCGTCGGTCATGATGCCCTTGGACGTGGAAATGATGGACACGCCCAGGCCGTTGAGGACCTTCGGCAGCGCGTCCTTGCCCCGGTACTGGCGCAGACCCGAGCGCGAGAAACGCTTCAGGGTCTCGATGACCGGACGGCCTTCGTAATACTTGAGAACGATCTCGAGCTCGGCCTTGGCGCCGTTCTCGGTCACGCGGAAATCGCCGATGTAGCCCTCGTCCTTCAGGACGGTGGCGATGGCGACCTTGATCTTGGACGACGGCATCGACGCCGTCTGCTTGCCAACTGCGGCCGCATTGCGAATGCGGACCAGCATGTCGGCGATGGGATCAGTCATGCTCATGATGATTACCTTCTGAGTGCACCGATATCCGCTTGCGCGAACACTAGTTTTTGACCCGCACGGAACTCGGGCGGGGTACAGCGTGAGGGCCGGTATTCTACAGGTCTGGCGCGCGAACGCCAGACCTGCAGTGCGACGCTCTTACCAGCTGGCCTTGCGCAGGCCAGGCACGTCGCCGCGCATGGTGGCTTCGCGCAGCTTGTTGCGGCCAAGACCGAACTTGCTGTAGACGGCACGCGGGCGGCCGGACAGCGCGCAACGCGTGGTCTGGCGGGCCGGCGACGAATCGCGCGGCAGCTTCTGCAGCTTGTTGACTGCGTCGGCCTTCTCTTCGTAACCCGCGGTCGGGCTGCTGATGATCTTCTTCAGCGCCTCACGCTTTTCGGCGTGCTGCTTGGCCAGCTTCTTGCGCTTGACCTCGCGGTTGATCATGGACGTCTTTGCCATAAGTGCTCTGCCTTCGGATCAGTTGCGGAACGGGAAGCGGAAGGCTTCCAGCAGGGCCTTGGCTTCTTCGTTGGTACGGGCGGTCGTGGTGATGGCGATGTCCATACCGCGGATCGCGTCGACGGCGTCGAAGTCGATTTCCGGGAAGATGATCTGTTCCTTCACGCCCATGTTGTAGTTGCCGCGACCGTCGAACGACCGGCCGGAGACACCACGGAAGTCGCGGACGCGCGGGAGCGCGACGTTGACCAGGCGATCGAAGAACTCGTACATGCCATTGCGACGCAGCGTGACCTTGCAGCCGATCGGCCAGCCGTCGCGGATCTTGAACGAGGCCACCGACACGCGCGACTTGGTCACCAGCGGCTTCTGGCCGCTGATCTTGGCCATGTCGGCGGTTGCGTTCTCGAGCACCTTCTTGTTCGCGGCAGCTTCGCCCACGCCCATGTTGATGGTGATCTTGCTCAGGCGCGGGACCTGCATGATGTTGGCGTAACCGAACTGCTCCATGAGCTTCGGCACCACCTCATCCTTGTAGAACTGTTCCAGACGGGTCGTCATTTTGAGCATCCTCAGGCGTCGAGCGCCTCACCGCTCGAGCGGAACACGCGCAGCGTGCGTCCATCCTCGAGTGTCTTGGTTCCAATGCGCTCGCCCTTGCCGGTGGCAGGGTTGAACGGCATCACGTTCGAAGCATGGATCGGCGCTTCGCGCTCGACCACGCCACCGGCCTGACCCGCCTGCGGGTTCGGCTTGGTGTGGCGCTTGACGATGTTGATGTTCGAGACGACGACCTTCTCGCCGACCACGCGCACCACGTCACCGCGCTTACCCTTGTCCTTGCCGGCGATCACGATCACGTGGTCGCCCTTCTTGATTCGATTAGCCATTTTCGTTCCTCCGCTCAGAGCACTTCAGGCGCGAGCGAGACGATCTTCATGAACTTCTCGGAACGCAGTTCACGGGTCACGGGCCCGAAGATGCGGGTGCCGATCGGCTCCTGCTTGTTGTTGAGCAACACGGCGGCATTGCCGTCGAAGCGGATCAACGAACCGTCGGCACGACGCACACCCTTGCGGGTACGCACCACGACGGCGTCATAGACCTCGCCCTTCTTGACCTTGCCACGCGGAATCGCTTCCTTGATGGACACCTTGATGATGTCGCCGATGCCGGCGTAACGGCGCTTCGAGCCGCCCAGCACCTTGATGCACATCACTTCCTTGGCACCGCTGTTGTCCGCCACATCGAGGTGGCTTTGCATCTGGATCATGGTATGCCCTCCTCGTTATTCGGCGGCGCGCGTGACGATTTCCGCCACCCGCCAGTTCTTGGTCTTGGACATCGGCGCGATCTCGACGACCTTCACGAGGTCGCCTTCCTGGCACGCGTTCTCGGCATCGTGGGCGTGGAGCTTGGTCGAACGCTTGATGTACTTGCCGTACAGGGCGTGCTTGACCTGACGCTCCACCAGCACGGTGACGGTCTTGTCCATCTTGTTGCTGACCACGCGGCCCTGGACCGTACGCTGCTTCTTTTCGGTATTCATGGTCGGGTCCTTACTTCTTCTGACCGATCAGGGTGTTCACGCGCGCGATCTCGCGGCGCACCCGACGGGTGTCATGCGTCTTGGTCAGCTGGCCAGTGGCCTTCTGCATGCGGAGCGAGAAACGCTCCTTGTGCAGCTCGAGGAGATGCGACTGCAAATCCTCGACCGACTTCTCGCGGAGTTCCTTCGTCGTAGCCATCAGCGCACCGTCCGGGTCACGAATTGGGTGGTGACCGACAGCTTCGCGGCGGCCAGGCGGAACGCTTCACGCGCCACCTCCTCCTCGACACCCTCGATCTCGAAGATCATGCGGCCGGGCTGGATCTGCGCGACCCAGTACTCGACGCTGCCCTTGCCGGAGCCCATTCGGACTTCGATCGGCTTCTTGGTGATCGGCTTGTCCGGGAACACGCGGATCCACATCTTGCCGCCGCGCTTGACGTGACGGCTGATGGAACGACGACCGGCTTCGATCTGACGTGCGGTCAGCTGGCCGGTTGCGGTGGACCGCAGACCGAATTCGCCGAAGCTGACTGCGTTGCCGCTCCATGCCAGGCCTTCGTTACGGCCCTTGTGCATCTTGCGGTATTTGGTTCGCTTGGGTTGCAACATGATTAGTCCCTCGCCTCGCGCTCGCGACGCGGACCCCGACGATCGCGGTCATTGCGATCACCACGGTCTCCGCCACGCGGCGTGTCGTCCTGCTTCTCCTGGCCCACCTGGCTGAAATCGAAGATTTCGCCCTTGTAGATCCAGGTCTTGATGCCGATGATCCCGTAGGTCGTCTTGGCTTCGGCGAAGCCGTAGTCGACGTCGGCGCGGAGGGTGTGCAACGGCACGCGGCCTTCGCGGTACCACTCCGAACGCGCGATCTCGGCGCCGTTGAGGCGGCCGGCGACGTTGACCTTGATACCCAGTGCGCCGAGGCGCATCGCGTTGCCGACGGCGCGCTTCATCGCGCGGCGGAACATGATGCGACGCTCGAGCTGCTGCGCGATCGACTCGGCCACCAGCTGCGCGTCGAGTTCCGGCTTGCGGACCTCGGTCACGTTGATGTGCGCCGGAACGCCCATCATGTCGCTGACGTCCTTGCGCAGCTTCTCGATGTCCTCGCCGCGCTTGCCGATCACCACGCCCGGACGGGCGGTGTGGATCGTCACGCGCGCCGTCTTCGCCGGACGCTCGATCAGGATCTTGCTGATGCCAGCCGAGGCGAGACGCTTGCGCAGCATCTCGCGGACCTTCAGGTCGGCGACGAGGTAGTCGGCATATTCCTTCTTGCCGGCGTACCACTTGGAGTTCCAGTCCTTGGCGATGCCGAGGCGGATGCCGATGGGATGAACTTTGTGACCCATATTACTTGCCCTCTCCCACGACGACGGTGATGTGGCTGGTGCGCTTGAGGATGCGGGTACCGCGTCCCTTCGCGCGCGCCATGAAGCGCTTCAGCGTCGGACCTTCGTCGACCGTGATGGTGGCGATCTTGAGTTCGTCGACGTCCGCGCCAGCGTTGTTCTCGGCGTTGGCGATGGCCGACTCGACGACCTTCTTGATCATGTGAGCGGCTTTCTTGTCCGAGAACTTCAGCAGGCCGACGGCGCGTTCGACCGGCAGACCACGGACCTGGTCAGCGACCAGACGTGCCTTCTGCGGCGAGATGCGCGCGGTGCGAAGGATCGCGGTGCGCTTGTTGACCTCGGTGCGAGCGCGCTTCTGCTCTTCGAGGCGGGCTTTCGTTGCCTTGTCCATTGTGCGCTCCTTACCTGCCCGACTTCTTGTCGCCGCCGTGACCCTTGAAGGTCCGCGTCAACGCGAATTCGCCGAGCTTGTGGCCAACCATGTTCTCGTTGACCAGCACCGGGACGTGGTTCTTGCCGTTGTGGATGGCGATGGTGAAACCGATCATGTCCGGCAGAACCATCGAGCGACGCGACCAGGTCTTGATCGGCTTCTTGGTGTTGGTGCCCGCGGCTTCCACCTTCTTGACGAGGTGGTGGTCGACGAACGGACCCTTCTTGAGTGAACGTGCCATGGTCTATCAGCTCCTGCGATCGCGCACGATGAACTGCTGCGTCCGCTTGTTATGGCGGGTCTTGTAGCCCTTGGTCGGAACGCCCCAGGGAGTAACCGGATGCGGGTTGCCCTGACCGGCCTTCGCTTCACCACCGCCGTGCGGATGGTCGACCGGGTTCATGGCCGCACCGCGGACGGTCGGCTTGACGCCGCGCCAGCGCTTCGCACCGGCCTTGCCCAGCTTCTCGAGGCTGTGCTCGTCGTTGCTGACCTCGCCGATCGTGGCGCGGCATTCGGACGGCACGCGACGCACTTCGCCCGAACGCAGACGCACGGTGGCGTAGACGCCTTCGCGCGAGACCAGCTGCACGCCGGCACCGGCGGCGCGCGCGATCTGCGCACCCTTGCCCGGCTTCATCTCGATGCAGTGAATCGTCGAACCGACCGGGATGTTGCGCAGCGGCAGCGTGTTGCCCGTCTTGATCGGGGCATCCGAACCGGAGATCACCTGGTCGCCGGCCTTCAGGCCCTTCGGCGCGATGATGTAACGGCGCTCGCCGTCGACATAGCACAGCAGCGCGATGTGGGCGGTACGGTTCGGGTCATATTCGATGCGCTCGACGCGCGCCGGAATGCCTTCCTTGTCCCGCTTGAAATCGACGATGCGGTAGTGCTGCTTGTGGCCACCACCGATGTGACGGGTGGTGATGCGGCCGTGGTGGTTGCGACCGCCGGTGTTGGTCTTCTTCTCGACCAGCGCAGCGTGCGGTGCACCCTTGTGCAGATCGGGGTGCACGACGCGGACCGCGGAACGGCGGCCGGGCGAAGTGGGCTTGAACTTCATCAATGGCATCGGGGCTTCCTCAGACCTTCGCGTTCATGACGTCGATCGACTGGCCGTCGGCCAGCTTCACGTAGGCCTTGCGCCAGTCACCGCGGCTGCCCTGGCGCTGACGGAAGGACTTGTTCTTGCCCTTCACGTTCAACACATTGACGGCCTCGACCTTGACGTCGAACAGCTTCTCGATCGCGGCCTTGATGTCGGCCTTGGTGGCGACCGTCGACACTTCGAACGCGTACTGGTTGGACACTTCCTGCAGGCGCGCGGTCTTTTCGGACACACGCGGCGCACGGATCACTTCATAGAGCTTGGCGTCGTTCATGCCAGCCACTCCTCGATCTTCTTCACCGCATCGGTGGTGATCAGCACGGTATCGGCGCCGACCAGCGCGACCGGATCCAGGCCCTGCACGTCGCGGATCTCGACGTACGGCAGGTTGCGTGCCGACAGGTACAGGTGCTCCGAAGCGTCTTCGGTCACGATCAGCGGGCGCTTGCCCAGATCGAATTCCTTGAGCTTGGCGACCATGCCGCTGGTCTTCGTTTCGGTCAGGTCGAACGTCTCGACGACGGTCAGACGGCCCTGGCGGTTGAGCTCGGACAGGATCGCCGACATCGCCGCGCGGTACATCTTGCGGTTGACCTTCTGCTCGAAGCTGCGCGGCTTGGCCGCGAAGGTCACGCCACCGCCGACGAAGATCGGAGCCGTCAGCGCGCCGTGACGCGCACCGCCGCCCTTCTGCTTCTTCGACTTCTTGGTCGTGCCGTTGACTTCGGAGCGCGTCTTCTGCGCCTTGGTACCGGCGCGACCGGCGTTGCGATAGGCAACGACGACCTGGTGGACCAGGTTTTCGCTGAAATCGCGGCCGAAGACTTCGTCGGAAACCGACAGCTTCGTGCTGCTGTTGTTGATTGCGAGTTCCATCGTGCTACTCCTTATGCCTTGCTCGACGGACGCACGATCACGTCGCCACCCGGCGCGCCGGGGACGGCGCCCTTGACGGCGATCAGGCCGCGCTCGGCGTCGACCTGCACGATCTGCAGGCGCTGCGTGGTCTGCTGGTCGGCACCCATGTGGCCGGACATCTTCTTGCCCGGAAACACGCGGCCCGGCGTCTGGCGCTGACCGAGCGAACCCGGCTGGCGGTGCGACAGCGAGTTACCGTGCGTCGCGTCGCCCATCTTGAAGTTCCAGCGCTTGATCGTGCCCTGGAAGCCCTTGCCCTTCGTGACGCCCTGGACGTCGACGATCTGGCCCACTTCGAAGATGTCGGCCTTGATCTCGCCACCGACGCTGAAGTCAGCGATCTTGTCGTCGGCCACGCGGAGCTCCCACAGGCCACGGCCGGCTTCGACCTTCGCCTTGGCGAGGTGACCGGTTTCCGGCTTGTTGAGCAGCGATGCGCGCTTGACGCCTGCGGTGATCTGCACGGCGCTGTAACCGTCGGTCTCGACGGTCTTGATCTGGGTGATGCGGTTCGGGGTCGCCTCGATCAGCGTCACCGGCACGGACTTGCCGTCTTCGGTGAACACTCGGCTCATGCCGGCCTTGCGGCCGACGATGCCCAACGAATGAATCTTCGCGGTCATGGTGCGGTCCTCAGGTCAGCTTGATCTGGACGTCGACGCCGGCTGCGAGCTCGAGCTTCATCAGCGCATCAACGGTCTTGTCGTTCGGGTCGACGATGTCCAGCACGCGCTTGTGCGTGCGGGTCTCGTACTGGTCACGCGCATCCTTGTCGACGTGCGGCGACGTCAGGATGGTGTAACGCTCGATCTTGGTCGGCAGCGGGATCGGGCCGCGCACCTGTGCACCGGTACGCTTGGCGGTCTCGACGATCTCGCTTGCCGAGCGATCGATCAGGCGGTGATCGAATGCCTTGAGGCGGATCCGGATCTTTTGGTCCGTCATGACGGAAATATCCTTGGTTGAAAGAGCGACGGGCCTGCGGCTGGGTGCGCAGAACCCCATTGATTCGTGGCTGTCCGAGGCATTCACCCGCGCCCCGGGACCGTTCCCTGCAAAACAAAAGGCAGACCGGTTGCCCGATCCGCCCAGACCACAGAAATTCAGACGCGGTGATCCGCTCCATCCCTTCGTGCTCCGGACATTTCCGGAACGGGTGGAGCACAGCCTCGCGACATTTCCGTGTCTGGCGAAGACGAGGGCATCCTGCACCTCATTTCGCGATTTCGCGGACACCCGATGAAGGCCTGCCCGCGAGGGTCTTGCATCATAGCGGGTATCGACGGGTGGGCGCAAGCCCTGCCCTTCGGAAACCGGACGGACCGGCTGGGCCGGTCCGTTTTTCGATCGTCATACCCGAAAAAGCGGGGATGACGTGTTGGCAGCCGAGCGCGCTAGGCGCGCTCGGGCCAAGACGTCACTTGATGATCTTGGACACCACGCCGGCGCCGACGGTACGGCCGCCTTCGCGGATCGCGAAGCGCAGACCTTCGT